>CAZURN010000072.1:0-15415 GCA_964623165.1 uncultured Syntrophobacteraceae bacterium | reverse complement strand
TATTTGAGGTCCGTCTGACGCAACCCCACCAGCGCCCCGTACACGATGCCCACCGCAGCCAGCAGCGCCATGAGCTGTGCCCAGTATTTCCAACCTTCGGGGCAGAGGAAAATGGCGACCCTCAGGACCCCGAACGCCCCGATCTTCATGAGCACCCCCGCGTGGACCATGCTCACCGCATGGGGTGCCGCCACGTGGCCCACGGGTGACCAGGTGTGAAACGGCCACACACCGGCCAGAATCCCGAAACCGATATAGAGCAGCAGAAACGCGAGTCTTTGGTCCGAGGCGTCAAAAAGCCCCGGCTGCATGAGGGCCACGATGTCGAAGGTGTTCAGGCCGGACTTGACGAAAAGGTACACGATGGCCGGGAGGATCAAGGCGCTGCCGGCCAGGAGATACAGGGTGAGCTTCATGGCCCCGTATTCCTTGCGGGTCGTGCCCCAGACGGCGATGAGAAGATACATGGGAAAAAGCGAAACGTCGTACCAGACGAAGATGAAGAAGAGGTCCATGCTCATGAAGAGTCCAAACACTCCGGTCACCAGCAGGAAATAGAGGGCGTAGAATTCCTTGACCCGCTCTTCCAGTTCCCACATGGTGAGGACCCCGGTAAAGAACACGATGCCAGTGAGGAGCAGGTTTGGGAGATTGAAGCCATCGGCGGCATTAAAATAGTGAATGCCGAGCCGGGGAACCCACAGGACCCGCTCCACGAACTGCAGGCCCCCCAGGTTCTTGTCGTAGGTCAGAAAAAGAAATGCGGCGATTGCCAGGGTCGCCCCGGAAAACAGGGCGCTCATCCATTTGATTGCTCTCTTGCGCTCGCCGGGAAGGCAGACGATCGCCAGGAGCCCCACGACACAGCTCACCAGGATGGCAGAGAGGTAAGGGAATTTGGCGTATTCCATGTGCATCAGCGCAACACCTTGAACCCTGCAGGCAACATGAAGAGTGTTGAAAAAAGCCGTCCCGATCTAAAAGATCAATGCCATGGACACCAGAACCACCACGGCGAACACCACGAGGAGCCTGTACTGGATCATCCCCTGTTGCAGGATGGAAACGAGACGTCCCGTTTCAGCGGTGCCTCTTGCCATGCCGTCAATGCTGCCGTCGATGACCCTGTTGTCGTTCTCGAAGAAGAGCCGGGACAATCCTCTGTCCACGACCACTTCAACCAGGCGCCGATAGAAATGGTCGATGTACCAGCGTTCAGAAAACAATCTAAACAAAACGGGCATCCGCTCCACGAAACCGACCTGCGATGCCCCTTGCCTGCCGAAATCCTTCCATGCAAGACCCGCCCCGGCTGCCGCGAGAAGCGCAGCCGCAACCGGCAGAAAGTTGGCGTGGGGATCCCCGTGACTGTTGCCTGAGGACATCCCGCACATGAGGAACTCTTCAAGGCACCCTTGGGCAAAGCCCAACACCACCGTGACTCCGCCAAGAATCACCAGGGGCCAGGCCATGAACCGGTAGATGGCGCGAGTCTCGGACCCGTGGTTATCCTTGGCATCCGCAGAAGAGGCGTGATTGGTGGTTTCCAGTTCCTGCAAAGAGCCCGAAGCGGGTCGGAACATCACAAAGACGACCCGAAATGCATAGTAGGCGGTCAGGAAGGCTCCCAGGAGCCCGGCCAGCAGCCACATGGGATTGGAGAGCCCGTCCAGCGCCCCCATGATGGCCTCCTTGCTGAAGTACCCAGACAGAGGGGGCAGCCCCGCAAGTGACCCCACCGCAACGATAATGGCGGCCTTGGGGATCACCTGCCGCCCGCACTGCTTATGGGCCAGCTCATATATGTCGTTTGTCCCATAATGATGGATGAACACGCCGGAACAGAGAAACAGCAGGGCCTTGAAGGCAGCGTGGGTGGTCAGGTGAAACACCCCTGCAAAGTAGCCTCCCGCAGCCAGACCCATGATCATGAAGCCGAGCTGGCTGATGGTGGAATAGGCCCAGACCTGCTTGACGTCCCGGCTCACCATGGCCATGGTGGACGAGAGGAGCATGCTGACGGTTCCAATTGCGAGAAACACGGTCATGGCCGTAGGTGAAAGGCTAAAGAAGGGAAAAAGGCGCGCCAGGAGATATACGCCGGCAGCCACCATGGTGGCCGAATGGAGCAACGCGCTCACCGGTGTGGGACCTTCCATGGCGTCGGGGAGCCATGTGAGCAGCGGGAACTGGGCGCTCTTGCCCACGATCCCGCCGAAAATGAGCAGGGCGGAAACGGTGAGAAGGCTGGGCGAGAGGCTCTCTGCCACCTGAGGACTGTTGATCTCCAGGATATTCAGGTTTCCCAGATTGAGCAGCAGGGAGAACACCCCGAGGAAAAACGCCACGTCGCCAGCCCGGGTCATGACGAAGGCCTTTTTCCCCGCCTGGGTGGCGCTGAACTTCTCGTACCAGAAGCCGATGAGCAGGTAAGACGAAAGCCCCACCAACTCCCAGAAGATGAACATCTGGAGGATGTTTGCCGCAACGGCGAGGCTCATCATGGCCCAGGCGAACAGTGACATGAACGCGAAATACCTTGAAAAACCCGGGTCTCCAGCCATGTAGCCCAGGGAATACACCTGGACGAGGAGGCAGATGGCGGCAACCAGACCCAACATGAGCAGACTCAAAGGGTCCAGGTGAAAGCCGAACGCCATGGGCGCACCGGCCACGGCGAGCCACTTGACCGTGGCCTGGACGGGCTCGGCCAGGTTCCAGTTGGCCCAGAGGAGCTCCGCCGCGCATAGGAACGAGATGGACACGGAACCCACGGACAGGCCTGCTGAAAGACGGGGCCGTGATCGGGTGAATATCATGATGAGGACGAACGAGAGGAAGGGAGGCCCTGTGGCGAGCCCCACCGCCCAAAACGCCCCATTCACGCCAACCAGGCCTGACATCGTCACCCTCTATGTGAAATTTCGAAACAGAACCCTCAGCACAACCCAGAAAAACCTCATCTCAGTAGGTTGAGTACGCCTGGATCGAAGGAACCCCGCCTTCGGAACAAATGGACGATCATGGCGAGCCCCACGGACACTTCGGTGGCGGCCACCGCCGCGATGAAGAGGACCACGGTCTGCCCTTCCATGTCCCGCCAATGGAGCGACGCACCCACGAAAAGGATGGCCGCGGCATTGAGCATGATTTCCACGCCCAGGAGGATCATGATGAGACTGCGGCGCGTCAGGGCGCAGAAGACGCCCACCACAAAGAGCACCCCCGCCAGCGCCACCACGGAACCAAACGGCACGATCATCGCTCCTCCCCCGGTTGAGAGTCCCTCCTGCCCAGGTGCAGGGCACCGATGAGGGCGACCAGGAGCAGCAAGGAGACGATTTCTACGGAGAGCCAATGCCTTTCGAAAACGTACAGGGCGAATTCCCTGGGGGGCGCCACAGCGGTTTCGAGGGGGACTTGGGTGTCGGGGGTGGTCAAGATCATGAGAACACCCACCCCCAGGAACAAGACCCCCAAGAGGGCCGTGGGGACCCACTGGCTCAGAGGAAACAATCGCTCCTCCGTCGAATCCACCCGGGTCATCATGACGATGAAGAGAAAGAGCACCATGATGGCGCCGGCGTAAATGATGACCCAGAGGGCCGCCAGAAGTGGCGCCCCAATGAGGTAGAACAACATGGCAGTCCCGAAAAAGGACATGACCAGGGTCACCACCGCATGCACCAGGTTGCGCCTGGTTACGGCCACAACCGTTGAGGCGACGATGATCGCCGACAAGAAGTAGAAGAGGCACGAATGAATAGTCACGGCAGGTTGCTCCGGACGTTGACGGGCTTTTCCTCTCGTGCGTGCTCCCCCTTGCCTCCCACCTTGGTGACGACCCCAGCGACTCTGTAAAAGTTATAGGTCTTGTCCTTTCCCTGATGATCCACGAGAAGGTCCTCCTTTTCATACACAAGTTTCAGAATGTCCCGCTCGCAGGTTTCAAAGAAGGGAGTCAGCTGAATGGCAGAAGTGGGACAGGCCTCCTCGCAAAGGCCGCAGTAAATGCAACGGGCGAAATTGATACGAAACCAGGCGGCAAAACGACGCCCATCCTCCTTTTCCGCCGACTGCATGGAAATGCAGCTCACCGGGCATACCGCCGAGCAAAGGTAGCAGGCCACACATCGCTCTTCCCCGTCAGGGTCTCTTGTCAGAATGATCCTCGCCCTTGTGCGTTCCGGCAGCTGACGCTTGAACTCGGGGTATTCCTCGGTGATGGGCTTGCGGAAGAGATGGACGAAAGTCGTGGCATATCCCGTCGCCAAGGCCTTCACCGCTTCCCAGGCTGAATTCGCTGGTATGCTTTCTTTTCGTGAGTCCACCAATTGCTCCTGCATCACCTGAGTATGTTCAGCCCTCGCCATCATGAACCGGAGAATTCGTCTCCGTGTGGTCACCAGACCAGTTACAACAACATCACGGCCCCGGTCACCAGGATGTTCACCAGGGAGAGCGGGATCAACACCTTCCAGCCCAATGTCATCAGTTGATCATAGCGGAGCCTGGGCAGAGTCCCCCGGGTCCAGATCATGAAGAGCACCACGAGAACGATCTTGATGAACAGCCACAGGGGCGGCGGCAGGAAGGGGCCTCTCCAGCCTCCCAGGAAGAGCACCGCCACCAGGGCTCCCAGAACCTGCATGTGCACATACTCGCCCAGAAAGAAGAGACCAAACCGGATTCCGCTGTATTCCGTGTGGAACCCTGCGGTCAGTTCGTTCTCGGCCTCCGGTAGGTCAAAGGGGATGCGCTTGCTCTCGGCCATGGCACTAATCATGAACACCGCGAAAGCCAGGGGCTGAACCAGGATGAAGGGATACCTCGCCTGGGCCTGAACGATGTCCACGATGCTGAAGGAACCGGCCATCATGACGATGGGGATCAGGGAAAGTCCCAGGGACAGCTCATAGCTGATCATCTGTGCCGCGCCCCTGATGCCGCCGAGGAGGCTGTACTTGGAATTGGACGCCCACCCGCCCAGAGCCACACCGTACACGCCCAGGGACGAAAGGGCAAAGACAAAAAGGAGCCCAATGTTCAGATCCGCAATGACCATTGGGACGTTTCGACCCCACAGGGTCAATTCCCCTCCGAACGGCACCACGGCGAACATGAGCAACGCAGTGCCCGCCACGATGGCCGGGGCCAGCAGGAAGATGAGCCGGTCTGCGCCATCGGGCACCGTGTCCTCCTTGGTGAGCATCTTCACCGTGTCGGCCAAGGGCTGAAGGAGCCCGAATTTTCCCGCCCGATTGGGCCCGTAGCGGATCTGCAGCCTCGCAAGGAACTTGCGCTCGACCCAGACGAGGTACGCAGCCATGACTAGCAACACCCCGAGGACGGCCCCAAGCTTCACGATGAGCAGCACAAACCCGGCTATCCAGATCAGCAGGTCCATGTCATTCCATACAAGGGTTCACCGGTCGATATCGGGAAGAATGTAGTCCACCGAACCGATGAGGGCAATGAGATCCGCAATGGTCTGTCCCTTGGCCATGAGGGGAAGCACCTGCACATTGGCGAAGCCCGGTCCACGGATCCGCAGCCGGTAGGCACTGCCGAGGCCGTCGCTCACCACGTAGTAGCCCTGCTCCCCCCTGGGGATTTCGCAGGACACGTAGGCTTCACCCCTCGGGATCCTGGGCCCTCCCGTCACGTTGACGAAGTGGTGGATGAGGCTCTCGATGTCCGCCAGCATGTCTTCACGCCTCGGCACGGCGTACCGATAGTCCTCCGTCACGGTGCGGCCCTTGGGCATCCTGGCCGCAGCCTGTTCGATGATGCGCAGACTCTGTCGCATCTCCTCCACACGCACCAGGTACCGGGCATAGCAGTCGCCACCCGTGGCCGTGGGCACGTCAAACTCGAAATTGTCATAGCCCGAGTAAGGAAAGGCCTTGCGCAAATCCCATTCCAAGCCGCACGCCCTGAGATTGGGCCCTGTCACCCCCCATTCCATGGCGTCCTCCAGCGAGATGACGCCCACCCCTTCCGTCCGGGCCTTGAAAATGGGATTCTTTCGGATGAGACTCTCGTATTCCTTGAGGCGCCCCGGAAAGATCCGAACAAAGGCATCGACGGCTTCCTTCCATCCGTCGGGGAGATCCGCCGCCACGCCCCCGATGCGAAACCAGGACGGGTGAAGCCTTCCCCCCGTGATGAACTCCACAATGTCGAGAATCATCTCCCTTTCTGCGAACGCGTAAAAATTGGGGGTCATGGCACCCACATCATGAGCGTAGGTGGCGAACCACACGAGATGATTACTCAAGCGGAAGAGCTCGCTCAGGAGCACTCGGATCACCTGGGCGCGCTCCGGTACACGGATGTCTGCAAGGGTCTCCACGGCCAGGACATACGGCAGATCGTTGGCCGCCCCCGCGAGGTAGTCCACCCGGGCACAGTATGGAATGAACTGGTGCCAGGTCTGACGCTCGCCGATCTTTTCCACGCCCCGGTGATGGTACCCGATCTCAAGGTCGAGCTGGATGATCTCCTCGCCATTGAGACCCGCAATAAACCGCAGGAGCCCGTGTGTGCTCACGTGGCTCGGCCCGATATTCAGGACCATGCGCTCGTCCTCCCCGTTGCCCTCCACATAGACTCCACCATCGAGGGGTTGGTGCTTACGGGCGTCGGTCAAGGTGTATGGAGCCATCTCCGTAGCCCTGCCTGGGTGGCTCTTGCGGAGCGGGTGCCCCTCCCAGCCGTGGGGCATGATGATGCGTCTCAGGTTGGGATGTCCATCGAACCGGACCCCGAACATGTCGAAGACTTCCCGTTCGTACCAGTTGGCGGAAGGCCAGATGTCGGTGACCGAGGGAACCATGGGCTCTTCCCCGCGCAATGGCACCTTCACACGCATCCTCTGCGGCGGATCGAAGGAGAGGAGGTGGTAGACCATGGTGAAGTCAGCATCCGACAACTGCCTGCGCCGGGTGGACTCATCCACGGCAGTCAGGTCGTCCAGGCGCCGGAATCGAGGTGAGGAACCGCTCTTGAGATACTGCAGGACTTCCTTCAAGTGTTCCCTGGAAACCTGGACGGTGAGCATGTCGGACGTGAGGGGAATTGCTTCCACCTCATGGCCGAATCGTTCCTTGAGCCGCGAGGCCACCATGGACTCACGCTCTGAAAGTTCGATCCTCCGGGCCGGAGGGCTCCACATGAGGTCCAACCGGCTTTCCCAGAACGCAGGGGGCACGGCCGAGGCGCCTCGAATCACAGTCCCTTGCATCCCAGGCCCCCTGGGGTCCCTGGACTTGGTCACCCCATCCACCAGGACAGGCTTCTGCGTGCCCTGAGTCCCGCCTCCCAGGTGAAACACGGACCGGGCCGGCCTCTCCTCGGCCACGATCTTTTCCTGGAGCATCACCAAGCCCTGCAGCACGGCTTCAGGCCGCGGCGGACATCCTGGGATGTAAACATCTACCGGGAGGATCTGGTCGATGCCCTGAACGACGCTGTACACGTCGTACATGCCCCCGCAGTTGGAACAGGACCCCATGGAGATCACCCATTTGGGTTCCGCCATTTGTTCATAGAGGCGAAGCACCACAGGGGCGATCTTCTTGAAGACAGTGCCTGACACGATGAGCAGATCTGCCTGCCGGGGAGACGGGCGAAGCACCTCGGCCCCGAACCGTGCCATGTCGTATCGGGACGTGAAGGCGGTTGCCTCTTCCACAAAGCAGCACGAGAGGCCGAAAAAGAGAGGCCAGAGGCTGTACTTGCGGGACCAGTTGATGACGAGGTCCGCCGTGGTGAGGAACCCGTCGCTCAAATCTTCCCGTGCTGGGGCATCCAATCGAGTCCTCCCTTCCGCCACAGGTACACCAACCCTAGCAAAAGCACATCGATGAAAAACATCATTTGCATCCATCCGGGCCAGCCGAGGGTCTCGAAATTCACAGCCCATGTGAGGATGAAGGCGCCCTCCACGTCAAAGATGAGAAAGAAGATGGCCACTAGGTAGAAAGGCACCGGATAACGGAGGCGCGCCGATCCGGTGGGTATGACGCCGCACTCGTAAGGCCTTGACTTCTCAGAGCTCGGCCTCTTCTCGCCCAGCCACGCCGCGATGAAAAGCTGGGACGCCACAAAGGCGAAAACCAGAATCCCGTAAACCATCAGTGCGAATATGCCTGGCTCCCAAGACGACAAGGCGCCGGTTTGAGCAACCGGTTCCATGGTTCCTCCACGCTGAATGCGACGCAATGCAACACAGTGGCCCGTGATGTGGCTGTCATCCCAGGTTTGACCCAGAATCCGGGCACCCTGACTGGACACCGGATTTCGCAGGGGTGACGGCTGGAATCAGGACATGTTTCTGCCATGCTTTATGCTAAGGCTCGGAGACACTTCCCACCTGATCTATACGAAGACGGTTCACCAACCCTGTGAACTTCTGCCACGCCAACCGTCGGTGACGGGGAAGCACAAGGGTTCCCCGGGCCATGTTTTCCTTTGTACAAAGCTTGACCTTGACAATTCCCAGGCCCGAAGACAACCCAATCCACTGACCATCGTGAAGCCCCGCCCGGGTCGCATCCTCCGCATGCATGAAGGCACACGGCTCCTCTTCTTCCTTTCGAAGGGCTGAAGCCCGCCAAGAAAGCTCTTCCGTCCCCAGGGTCCATTCCACCAGGAGCAACTCCACAGTCTCCGGATCAAGGGAAGATGCCACGACTCTCTTGTTTTCCGTTTCTTCTGTGACCGTTCCGGAAGACGCCCCATTCGATCTCTGCAGTATCCGGACTCCATCCGGTGGAAAGCTCACCCGTCCAAGCTTTCGGAGGACAGGGATTTCGTCCCCTATGGGAGACCAGGGACCCACACCCAGCATTTCCCCCTCGGATATTCCCAGTGTCCGGGCCAGTTCAATCAGAAGGATCCATGCCGCCCCGGGTTCCCCCCCGGGGATTTCAGATCCGTACACACGGGGCGGATGGCCGCCCCCGCTCACCTGCTGCACAGGAATGCCCCCATGGTGAACCGCTTCCGCGTATTGAAGCCTTCCTTCGTGGTTGATGAAGCTGGACCCCGTCTCAAAGCAGGTGGTGGTGGGAAGAAAAATGTGAGCCCGATTCGCGGTTTCAGAGGCCACCGAATCCATCACCAGGAGAAGCTCCAGCCGTTCCAACGCGGAGAGCAACCGTTGACGGTCAACGAAGTCACCGAGAGGGTCACTTTCCACCACGACCAGGGCCTTGATTTCCCCCGCCTCGATGGACCGCACGACTTTTTCAAAGGATTCTCCCTGCCGGGAGTTCAAGAGTCCCGCCCCAAAAGCGTTTGCCCCTGGTAGGACGGCGAGGAAGCCTCCTCTTCCCCTTGCCTGTTGCAACAACAGTGTCATGGACAACGCCATGCTCGGGGTAGACTCCCTCACCACGTCGGTGCCGCAGACGATCACGGGGTTCTGACTCTTGGAGAGCATTTCCGCAACGGAAAGTACCTTGCCACAGAACGTCCCGTCCGTGAGACCCAGACCCGCACACAGCGTCCTGGTCCGCACCTCCAAATGACTCCCATCCTCAGGACATGCCACTGCAGACACGATGCCATAGAGAAGCCCATCGATCTGTGCCGTGGGAACAGGGAGGTGTGTAAAACCGCACGGCAGGAAAACCGGCCTGGGGTCGATCACGGCGACCATCCCCCCCCGACGTTGCACCTGCCGCATGGCGAGTGCAAGCATGGGCGCTTCGTTCACCGGGTCGACTCCAACGGCCAGCACCATGTCCGACGCCTCCAGTTCCCGCATGGAACAGGCGATTTCCTCCTGGAGGATCGAAACGACCGATGTCACCTTCTCCTGGATGCCCGGATTCACGAAGAAATTTGGTTCACGCCATCCCTTGAGTGAACTCAGGCGTTTGAGGACACTCTGAGTTTCCAGGCTGTTTCGAGCCGAACCAACACAAGCGATGGCGTCGGGGCCGGATTCGTATGCGATCTGCTTCAACCTGATTGCCGCCAAAGCAATCGCCCTGGCGATGGGGATGCGGCCCCCTTCTGACATGGCACCCCTGGGGCGGGCAGGGTCGTTGGTATAGGAAAACCCGAAGCGGCCGCGGTCACAGATGAAGTAACCATTCACTTTCTCGTTGAATCGGGCCTCGATCCGGATCACCTCCCGATATCGGGCGTTGACCACAGTGTTACACCCCAGAGAGCAGTGGACACAGATGGATGGAGTCCGCTGCAGATCCCATCGCCTTGCTTTGAAACGGGCTGGTTTGTCCGTGTACACGCCGGTAGGACAGATGTCCACCAGGTTTCCGGAAAAAGGGCTCTCCAGGGCCCCGTCCCTGAAACGGCCGAAATAGACTCTGTTCGCGATCTGCAAGGGGCCAAGATCCCGATATCCCGAGTACTCCTGGTAAAAGCGCGAACACCGGTAACAGTGGATGCAACGGTTCATCTCATGGGCGATGAGCTCGCCCAGGTACTGGTCATGGTAGGTTCTCTTTTTCCCCTGGAACCGCCTCAGGCCGTGCCCCCCGGAAACCGTTTCGTCCTGGAGAAGACACTGTCCCCCTTCGTCGCACACGGGGCAGTCATGGGGATGGTTGAGCATGAGCCATTCGATGACCTGCCTGCGGAACGCCACAGCTTCATCATCGGTGGTGGACACGACCATGTCGTTCTGGGCCTCGACCATACAACTCATTTGAAGGCCCTTGAAAGGCCCCTGGAGGAACTTGACGGCACACATGCGGCAGGCACCCACCGCTCCCAAACCTTCGTGATAGCAGAAACGGGGAATCATGATTCCCAGTCTCTCAGCCGCATCGATGACCTTCGTCCCTGCCGGAACCTCGATGGGCACGTCGTCTATGATCAGCCTGGGCATGGTTGCGTGTTCCTCTGGCAGTGCAAAGGCTTCCCCCGAAGTGAGGGACTTCAGTGGGCCTGATGATCCTCCGTCAGCTTCACCTTCACCCCGTCCCTTGACCTGAACTCGGGGATGATTTGGTAGACCCGGTCCGCGTGTTCCCGAAACAGTTCCACGCTGTGGTGGCTGATGACCAGCACCTGGAACCGCAGCTTGCGTGCAATGGTGTGGATGATGGACATGAGCCGGGGAACCAGATCGGGCCGAAGCCAGCAGTCCTGTTCGTCCAGCACCAGGAAGCGCCGATGGTGGTGCTCGTCGAGCTGGGACAGAGCGATGAGGCGAAGCCCCACCGAAATGACGTTGCACACTGACCCGCCCTGTCCCGTGAGGATGTCCTCCTCCTGCCCTTCCCGTTCGATGCCGAAGGTCACATGCATCTTACGGTTCTTCATCTCCCGGTGCGACACCACCCGAAGGTTCTGACCCAGTATCTCCCGAAGGGCATAGGTCAAATTGACCTCAATTTCTTTGAGAATATCCCCGAACAGGTGCCGGGAGAGCTCATCCAACCGCTCGGCAACCCTGGGCTGCATCTCGAGAAAGCCGTCAATGGACTCGAGAACTTTCCGGTTCCGCATGAACCGCTCATGAAGCTCCTTCTGCCTCCACCGCAGTTGATCGAGTTTCCTGCGCAGGGGCATGGGGCTCTCAAGGTCTTGCTGTCCTGCCTGTGCGGTATCCATATCCATCCACGAAGGGTTATCTCTCAAACGCGTTCGGTTTCGACAGACTTCTCGATGTCAGCAAGCCGATCCTTTATCTCCTGGATGTGCTTCTGATACTCCGTGACCATGCGTTCATTCTCTCTTCTGCGCTCGTCCAACAATCGCCGCAGTTCTTCGATGTCGCTCGTGCCGTATTCCCGCTCCGCCTGTTCCCGCAATTCCCTCAGGCGATCCTCGAGGTTCTTCCTGTCCTGTTCCGTCGCGATCTTCTTCGTGTGGAGCCTGGCATATTCTTCCCTGAGTTTGGTCAACCGCTCCTGTATCTCCCGGTCTTCCCTGGAACCCTTCTCTGTTGGGACTCCAGTGCCGGCGTCCTTCTTAGCCATCGGTCATGATCTCCTGGTACAGGTCCCAAATGAGCGAATCGACGGGGTCGGTTGGAATCAAGTTGGCTTCCAGAAAGGTTCTGAGGCCAACCCCTTCACTCGTCTTCCGAATAGCAAGATTCTCGAGTCCCCTGATGAACAGTGACTCGTCTACAAACGCCTCAAGCCCCTCTTCGTGCTCGCTCAAGGGTGGAAACACCTCGTCGAAGGGCCGATGCGGCACCGTGATGGATTCCACAGATTCCATCCCGGGCGCCCAGATGGCCACTGACGGCCGTATCTCCCGGGTGAGGGTGCTGCGCGTGATGCGAACAATGCTTCCCGGGTTCACCCAGAGTGTTTTCCCATGGCGTTGGGGCTCCTTCGGCGTGTGGATGTGCCCGTTCACAACCAGGTCGATCCCGGGAATCTCCCTGAGATCTGTCTTCCCTTGTTCGTAGCCGGGAAACCGCAGGTCCAGGTGGCTGACCCAAACCGCCAGTTCATGGCTGCCCGGCTCCACTTGGTCCGGCAGTTGAGTCCAATCGGGGCTCGCCCCGATGAGCACCCTCGCGCCGTCCAGGGTCACGGTCTCAAGGGGCTCAGACCTGTCCATGAGCCGTATCACCCCTGCAGCATCCAGGACTGCCAGGGAAACGTCACGTGTGAGGCGCGCCTCGTACTTGTCATGGTTTCCCACGAGCACCCATGGGAAGTGGGGGCGAAACAGCTCGATCAAATTGACCATCAGCCAGTTGGGGTTGTCACGGGGCACATGGAACAGATCACCCAGGATGATGGGAAGAAGGCCTCTTTCAGTGGCGAGCTCAAGGCAGAAAGCGAGTTTGTCCAGCACCGTCCGGGCGTATTCATCGAGCCGAAATCCTGGAGGGGACGCGCAGAGGTGAGGGTCCCCGATGAACAGAAGGCCGGCATACTCCCGACGGCTCATTCCCAAGGAAGGAAAAGCATCAGGCATGGATGCCCCCCACAAAATGCTCCAGGTCCATGGGGTGACCACACAGGGGACACACGCCCGCCTCGGTGACTCTGGCTTCCACTTCCATGAGTTTCAGATCCAGGGCCTGGACAATCTCCCTCAGCTCTCCATCCACCTTGTGGGCAGCGCTGTGGAGCCTGCTCATGGATTCGACCATCTCCTCCAGGGGAGCAACAGACACGAATTCGGGACATGGCTGCAGGCCGTCCAGATGAACCGCACGGATCTCCACTGCCCCGAGGCGCGATTCCATCTCCTCCAGGGACCGGACCAGGGACTTCATGGGATCGAGAAGATTCGGTTCGCAGGGTTGTCGGAGCTTCTCCAGCTCAGTCCCCAACGATGTGCAACGGTTGATGACCGCCTGAATCTGAGACAACGCTCCAATGGAGTTGTCCAGAGATTGCGTGTCATGGGTCGGAGGCGGCTCCTTGACCGCAGCCAGCATTTGGCCTGCCGTCGAAGCCCGACCCAGCGCACGCATTCCCCTCTCCATGGCCTCGAGTGCTGCGACTAGGCGCACCGTGTCCTGGAGTTGCGGAGGCGATTCCAGCCCACGAAGCGACATCTCGGCAAGACTCTGCCTCCCGTGGGCCTCCACGGTGTACTCCAGGGCCTCCATGGTTACAGCAAGCTCTGCCGTGTTTTCAATGACCGGCGGGACGTCGAGTGGATGCAGGGCTGCCCGCGATTCTTCCAGGAAGACTGAATTCGCCTCGAGGCGTGCCAAGTCCTCTAAAGTCTCATCCAGGACCTTCGTTTCCCACAAATCCGGAGGCCCGGACAATGCGCCAAGAACCCCTCCAAGCGCATGGGCCCGATCATGGGCACGGTTCGCCGCATCGAGGGCCTGCCCGATTTTTTCCAGGACAGGAATCCCTGCCTGGAGTCTTTTCAGTGACTCATGCAGTTCCTCGGCAGCGGAAAGGTCCCGTTCGATGCCCTCCAGGGGCAGGAATCCCCCCAGGAGCTCTTCGAGGTACTCGTTTTCGGCAGCGATCCTTTTCCGATCGCTCTTGGCCCGGTCGGTCCTTGTCTTGAGAGCCTGCTGCATCCGCAGCAGGTACTCCGCCTCGGTCGAAGCCGCAAAGAAGCTTGCCGCCTGCGATCCCGTCTGATCCAGAAGGAATACCGGGTACCGCTGGTTGCCGATGTGGATGTCCACCGCCCCCGTTTCCGTCTCCACGGGATCCAGGCGGAGCACGGCACGGACATCTTCGGGGGGAGTACGCCCAAACTTGGCGTAGGTTTCGGGCTCCACTACAGATGCGCCGCTTTCAGTATTCCGGTAGAGATTGTACACGGTATTGCCCTTGGCCCGCACCCACTCGACCACTTCCCCCGTATCCAGTTCCGCCCGCACCAGTGCCTTGGATGCCCCGTGGCGGATCACATGATGCGGCGCGGGGTTCATTGCGAGGGATCGGATCGCTTCCACTGCGGCACTCTTGCCCGAATTGTTGGGTCCGGTGAGCACGGTGACCCCCGGGTCCAGCTCCAGGGTTGTGTCCTTGTGGGCCATGTAATTCTGGATGTGGAGGCGCTTGATCATGGAGGATGATGTCCGTAGACCCTCAATCGAGGGTGGGGAGTACGGGAGTTCACTCCGTTGGCTCGATCTCCCATAGCTTCACCATATGCTCCAAGGCCAGCATGAGGGCCTGGGTGCCCTTGGATCCATGACCCTGGGCCTGCACGGCAAGGTAAAGTTGGTGCACCAGCGCCAGGCCGGGAAGGGAGAGTCCCATGGCCGCCGATTCCCGCAGAGCGATTCCCATGTCCTTGACAAAGTGATCCACCATGAATCCGGGGGCAAAGTCACGCTGAAGGATGCGGGGCACCAGGTTGTTGAGGGTCCAGCACCCGGCTGCGCCGCCCTGGATGGACTTGAGGACCGACTTGACGTCCAATCCTGCCTTGTACCCATAGATCAGGCTTTCGCACACCCCGATCATGGTTCCTGCGATGACAATCTGGTTGCACATTTTGGCGTGCTGACCCGCACCTGCCCGTCCCTGGTGCACAATGTTCTTTCCCAGGATTTCAAGGAGAGGTCCAATGCTTTCCACGACCTCCCTCTCTCCGCCGACCATGATGGAGAGGGTTGCACTCCTCGCGCCCACATCCCCCCCGGAAACAGGGGCATCCAGGGCGTGGGCCCCTTTTCGGCGGGCGGCCCCGTGTATTTCCCGGGCAAGGCTCGGTTCCGTAGTGGTCATGTCCACCAGGACACTGCCGGGCTGGACTCCCTCCAAAATCCCGTCGTCACCGAAATACACCTCCCGGACATCTGACGGATAGCCAACCATGGTGAAGGTGACGTCGGCATTTGCGGCCACTTCCCTCGGACTCGCCCCCCACCGGGCTCCCCGCTCCAACAGGGGCTGAGCCTTCTCCCGGCTACGGGTGAAGACAGTCGTCTGGTAGCCCTTTTCCAGGATGTGCCCACACATGGAGAGGCCCATGACTCCCG
>CAZURN010000071.1:0-15584 GCA_964623165.1 uncultured Syntrophobacteraceae bacterium | reverse complement strand
GAGACGTTCCAGAAGGGCTCAAGGACAAGACGATTTTTGCCCTGGACATGGGGGCCTTGGTGGCGGGGGCCAAGTACCGCGGTGAGTTCGAGGAGCGGTTGAAGGCGGTCCTTCAGGAGATCAAGGAATCGGAAGGGCGTACGCTCCTCTTTATCGATGAACTGCACACCATCGTGGGAGCGGGCAAGGCCGAGGGTTCCATGGATGCGGGCAACATGCTGAAGCCCATGCTCGCCCGTGGTGAGTTGCACTGCGTGGGAGCCACCACTCTCGATGAGTACCGCAAGTACATCGAAAAGGATGCCGCTCTGGAACGGAGATTCCAACCGGTCCTCGTGGACCAGCCCACGGTGGAGGACACCATCTCCATTCTGCGGGGCCTCAAGGAACGCTTCGAGGTCCACCACGGGGTGAAGATTCAGGACAGTGCGCTGGTGGCAGCGTCGGTGCTCTCCAACCGCTACATCTCCGACCGGTTCCTTCCCGACAAGGCCATTGATCTGGTGGACGAGGCCTGCGCCATGATCCGGACGGAGATCGATTCCATGCCCGCCGAGCTCGATGAAGTGACCCGGCGGGTCATGCAGCTGGAAATCGAGGAGGCAGCCCTCAAGAAGGAACGGGACAAGAGCAGTCAGGACAGGCTGGAGACCCTTCGCAAGGAGCTGGCCGACCTGCGGGACCGCAGGGACGGAATGAAGGCCCAGTGGGAGTCAGAGAAACAGGCCATCAAGGGCGTTCAGATCCTGAGGGAAGAGATCGAGAAGGTGCGCCGTGATTTGGAGGTGGCGGAGAGGCGTTACGCCCATGAGGAGGCTGCCGAACTGAGATACGGAAAGCTGCCTCAGTTGGAGGCGAGACTCAAAGCGGAAGAGGGAAAGCTTGCTTCGAGCCAGGGTGGCAATCGGCTCCTGCGAGAAGAAGTGACCGAGGAGGAGATCGCCGAAATCGTATCCCGATGGACGGGAATCCCCGTGACAAGGCTGGTGGAAGGGGAGCGGGAAAAGCTGCTTCGATTGGACGAGGTGCTTCACCGGCGGGTGATTGGCCAGGACGAAGCGGTGCGCCTCGTCGCGGACGCGGTCATTCGGGCCCGGTCCGGCATCAAGGACCCCCGGCGTCCCATTGGTTCGTTCATCTTTCTCGGGCCCACCGGTGTTGGGAAGACGGAGCTTGCCAAGACGCTGGCGGAGGCGCTTTTCGACACCGAGGAGAACCTGGTGCGCATCGACATGAGCGAGTACATGGAGAAGCACACGGTGTCGCGGCTCATCGGTGCTCCCCCGGGCTACGTCGGCTATGAGGAGGGAGGGCAGCTCACCGAGGCGGTACGCAGGAAGCCTTACAGTGTCATACTCTTCGATGAGATCGAGAAGGCCCACCCCGACGTGTTCAACGTGCTCCTCCAGATCCTCGACGATGGGCGATTGACTGACGCTCAGGGGAGAACCGTGGACTTCAAGAACACGGTCATCATCATGACGAGCAACGTGGGGTCCCATTTTCTCTTGGAAGGCGTGACAGACAAGGGGGAGATCAAGGAAAGGGCTCGAAACGACGTCATGGCGGAATTGAGGCGCGGGTTCCGTCCCGAGTTCCTGAACCGCGTGGACGACATTGTCCTTTTCAAGCCCCTCACGCTCTCAGAGATCAGGGAGATCATCTCACTCCTCACGGCGGACCTGTCACGGAGGCTCAAAGACCGGCACATTGAATTGCAGATTTCCGACACTGCGAGGGATTTCATCGCGCAGGCGGGTTTCGATCCGGTGTATGGTGCGCGGCCTCTCAAACGGTACCTTCAGCATCAACTGGAGACTCGCATCGGGCGGGCGCTCATCTCCGGGTCCATCCCCGATGGATCCACCATCCTCGTGGATGTGGAGAACGGAGACCTGGTGGTCAGCCATTCATAGCACTCAGCTTCAAGCAACCCGTGGCGCCGGCTTCCACGGCGGCGCTACGCTCTGATTCAGGCCGAGGCCAAAAGTGGTCCCCCTTGCGGGCTCAACGAAGGACACAGGGCCCTGTGCCGGGGCACAGGAGACTCAGGAACAGGATGGACTCGCTTTTTCTTCATAGTTGATTCCAGTGGTGTGAGAGCCTCATCGCAACCCCCTGATGAATTCACCCACCGCGCCAACACCGGCTTCGTTCATGCACCGAATCGTCTGCGTGCCGATGACGGCGATGTCTGCCTTTCCCCGCAGGAATTCCACATCCTCGCGGTCTTTCACGCCAAAGCCGAGGGCCAGCGGAAGGTCTGTGGCTCGGCGGCATCGGGTGAGGTACTCCTGCAACCGGTCGGTGAAATCCGTGTCGAGACCGGTGACACCCTTTCGCGCAACACAATAGATGAACCCACGCCCATGGGCTGCGATAGCACGCATGCGCTCGTCGGTTGTGGTGGGGGAGAAAATGAATATGGGGCAAAGGCCATTGGCCTGCATGGATCGCAGGTATTCATCGGCTTCCTCAGGCGGAAGGTCGGGCACAATGGCTCCCTTCAATGCCCTCTGGGCCATGGCCACGGCGAAGGGTTCAACGCCGTACTTGAAGAGAATGTTGTAATAGCTCATGAAGAGAAATGGGATGGGAAAGGATCTGGCCACATCGGAGGCAAAATCCAGGCACATCTTCACTGTGACACCGGAAGCCAGTGCCTCCTGGTTGGCTCGAAGGATCACGGGGCCGTCAGCGATGGGTTCGGAGAAGGGAATTTGAAGTTCCATCAAATCGACGCCAGCGTCCACCATGGTCTGAACCATTTGAAAGGAATCCTCCATGGACGGATAACCCACCACGATGTGCGTCATGAGCAGGATGCCCCGCTCCCGCACCCTCTCCTTCAAATATGTTTCAAGCATGGTATTTCTCCGCCTTGTTCCGTATGAACGTTTTCCAGCCAGGATCGTCGAAAGCGTCGGCGATGGTAAAAATGTCTTTATCGCCGCGCCCCGACTGGTTGATGATCACGATGTCATCCGGTGAAAGGGTGGGGACTTCTTTGAAAGCCTGAGCAAATGCGTGGGAGGATTCCAATGCAGGGATCACACCCTCCAGGCGCATGGTGAGAGCCAAGGCTTCGATCACCTCCTGGTCTGTGGCCGCCTCGAAACGGACCCGGCCATCTTCCTTGAATTGAGCAAGGATTGGGGAAACCCCTACGTAGTCCAATCCTGCGGCGACACTATGAGTTTCGAGCATCTGACCGTCGGTGTTCTGCAAGAAGTAGGTCTTGTAGCCCTGAGCCACTCCGATGCTCGCATCGGATGAACTGAGCCTGGAGGCATGGTGCCCCGTTTCGAGGCCCCTGCCGCCTGCTTCCACACCCACCAGTTCCACCGGGTCTTCGAGAAATCCCGAAAAAATCCCCAGGGCGTTGGAACCTCCCCCGACACACGCGTAGGCCCTCGTGGGCAGCCGCCCTTCCCTCTGGAGGACTTGGCTGCGGGCCTCCCTGCCGATGATGGACTGAAAGAACGAAACCATTTCCGGGAAGGGGTGAGGGCCGCAGGCCGTGCCCAGCACGTAGTGGGTCGTGTCCATGTTGCTCACCCAATCCCGGAAGGCTTCGTTGATGGCGTCCTTGAGAATGCGGGTGCCCTCGCGAACCGGAACGACCTGGGCGCCGAGGCGCTCCATCCAGAAAACGTTGGGCCGCTGCCGCTCCACGTCGACTTCCCCCATGTATATGGTGCAGTCAAAACCGAATCTGGCGGCCATGGTGGCCGTGGCCACACCGTGCTGGCCCGCCCCTGTCTCAGCGATGACCCTTTCTTTCCCCATGCGCTTCACTAGAAGGCCTTGGCCCATGACGTTGTTGGCTTTATGAGCCCCCGTGTGGTTCAGGTCTTCCCGCTTGATGTAGATCCGTGCACCGCCAAAGTGCCGAGTCAGATTCTCTGCGTAGGTCAGGGGAGTCGGCCTGCAGGAATATGTGGACATGATGTCCTCATATTCCTGCCAAAACTGAGGATCGCTCTTGGCCTGACGGAAGAACTTCTCCAGTTCCTCGAAAGTGGCTACGAGGACCTCCGGAATGAATGCCCCACCGAAACCTGAGTAGTAGCCCCGGTCAATCATGCATCATGCCTCCAATGGTTTGAGAGAAGACGAACTGGTCCGTGCGACAATAGAGCTCCGAGTAGATCCCATTCAAGAAGGTTGGGAAGTGAAGAAACCGCTTGACCACCAGAATTGGAGTCGAGGGTGACACGTCGAGTGCGCTGGCACGGTTGCCAGAAACGAACCCGATGCGAAAATTCTGCCTGCCTCCGGTGGGGCGAAGAAAATAGTGCTCATCCACAATCTGAGAAAGGGATCGACCCTCAAGATCCATGGTGTCCAGTCGGGGGAAATGATCGGGGTGGAGATAGATCTCCTCGAGCAGTACCGGCATTTCCCTCACCATGCTGAGACGAGAGAAGAAATAGGCTGGTCTTCCGGCAAAGGGGTTTTCGGGGTCGGATTCGACTTGGACGAGGCCCGTTTTCTCCAAGATCAACGAGTGGACCGAAAGGCCAGTTCTATGGAAGGCCGAGAGGGTTCCCGCCAAAGAGAAGAGGTCCACTTCAGGGGCTTCCTCGGACACGTAGGTGCCCGATCCTCGGCGGCGAATCAATACCCGCTTTCGAACCAAGAGATCGATAGCCTGTCTCACGGTTGGACGTCCGATGGAATGGGTGGCGGCAAGGCTGTGTTCGGACGGAATCCTGGCCCCGGGGGCATACTCCCCTGAGCGGATCCTGGAAAGAAGGAGGTCCGCCAACTGATGATAGAGGGGCATAGGGGAGAGGGGGTTGAGCATGAAACGCCTCGAAGGAGTGTTGTAGACAAGTGCCAAGTCTGAAGTCAGACGGACCATCGGTCTGAACGCTGCAATGCTATCCGAATCGGTAAAGTTGTCAAGACAAATAAGTTCCTGGTTGGTCAATTGGAAGACGGGTTAGGGTTCTCAATGTCGGCTTTCCCGGCTTTGAGGAGAAGGTGAAAGGCTTCCTTTCTGCAGTGGGTTTGGATTTGTCTCAAGGTCTGGCGAGCCGGACGTGATGCACCTTGACATCACCCGCCGAATCGAATACCTGTTTGATCAGAAATGCATGCAGATACACGGTTCGATGCCCGGATTCCTGTTACAGGGCGTGGCCGGGTGCATACAAGGCCGACGGCCGTGATCAGGGGAGCTGATACACGATGCATGCGCGAAACATCATGGACACTCGGATTCACATCCTCAGGCCATCCCACAGCATTGCAGAGGCGGTCAGGAAGTTTCATAGTGTCAGCAGTACAGAAAAGAAGCGAATCTTTGAACTGATGGTCATCGACGAACAGGATCGCCTGGTGGGCATGCTGTCCATGTACGACATCCTGCTCTTCATTCAGCCCAAGCATGTGCATCTCTGGAGCGAGATGGACGATTCGGAGGCCGAGACTGTTTTCGATGAGCTGTTGAAGCGGGTGAAGTCGGTTCGGGTCGGGGACATCATGGTCACCGATGTCATCACGGTAACGCCGGAGACCCACCTCATCGTCGTTGTGGACCTCATGATTCGGCATCACCTCCGGAGAATTCCCGTGGTGGATGGGGGGGAAGTGGTGGGCATCGTCTACATCCTGGACCTTTTTGATCGCCTCCTGGTGAAGAAACTCGTATGAAATGATGCCAATCATACGCAAGAAGACTGTACTGAGTGGGACTCTTGTCAGGGAGGCCATGCGGCGACAGGTTGTCCGGATCCAGTGGTCAGCCCCCTTGAGCAAGTGCGTTAACCATCTCATCAAGTACAAGACACGCTCGGTTCTGGTGACTGATGATGTGCACCGTCCTATCGGCGTGGTTTCCAAGACCGATGTCATCGTTGCCTATTGCGGCGGTGTTCCCATCGAGTCTCCGGTTGAATCCATCATGAACGGGCCCATCGTCGCATGCTTCCCCGATGATGAGCTGGAGGCATCTCTCGACCTCATGCGCACTCAGGGGCTCCATCAGCTGTTTGTGCAGGGGGCCGAACCGTCTTCCATCATAGGCCTCCTCACCTATCCCGATGTAGTGGCGCTCATCTATCGCACCTGCGGGTCATGCCCAAGAAATACCACGCGACGCCGGTCTCGGATTTCGCGCGATCCGGATGACCCGGGTCAAATGACCGTTCATGAGGCCATGACTCCTACGGCACTCGGCTGTGGGGAGGACGATTCCCTGGAGGAAGTGATCGAAGGAATGGTGTCGTACGGTCTTGGGGCCATGCTGATCCGTGATCGGGATGGGCTGGCGAGCGGAGTCGTTTCCAAGACCGATTTGATTGCGGCATACAACCATGGAAGGTCCCTTGGCGAAACGGCCCGAGGCATTATGAGCTGCCCACTGGTAACCTGTGATGAGCGATCGCTGCTCGGGGACGCCATCCGGACCATGTTTCTCAAGGATGTCCAGCGCCTCTTCGTTCACGGGGGGGACCCCGGAAGAATCGATGGTGTGCTCTCTCTTACGGATGCCGCCCGTGTTCGGTCAGCTTCATGCCGCGCATGCACGCCAAGCCGTATCATTCCTATCGTTTGATGGCAGTGATCCGGATTGCCCGGCGAGCAGGCGAGGTCCGGACAAGGGACTGCAGCGGAGATGTGGTTTGTCAAGCGGTTCGTTTCGATGGAATTGGATTTCTTCGATACGTTGGTGGAGGGTGAGAGCATGTCGCGGAAGAGCAGCCGAATCGATTCGGAGCGGATGGAGCAGATTCTTGCTGAAGCGAAGCGGGATCGCGAACGGCGGGAAAAGACCTACCGGGAGAGGGCCCTCAAGATGTTCCCGACGGTCTGCGCTCGATGCGGTCGGGAATTCAGTGGGAAACGTCTGAGGGAACTTACCGTTCATCATAAAGATCACAACCACGACAACAACCCCCCCGACGGCAGCAACTGGGAACTCTTGTGCCTATTCTGTCATGACAACGAGCATTCCCGCTTTCTGGACCAGGAATGGGTCGATGAACCGGGGGGCGGAGGATCCCGGAAACCGTCGACCACGTTCAAAGCCTTTGCCTCTCTCGAGAATCTAATGAAAAGAAAGGACTGAGGAAATGTGATGGTTGATGTGTTCAAATTGGGGGTTGATGATGAAGCATGAGGTGGATGGGGGAAAGATTTGCGCAAGGGATTTTGTCACTCTCCGACAACGAAGGACCGTACGATTTCAAACAAATCCTTGATGTTGAAGGGCTTGGCGAGGAATGCATCGGCTCCCAGTTCCTTGGCGGTCTTCTCACTCATTTGATCTCCCGACATCATGACGCAGACGGTCTTGGGAGATTCTTCCTTGATCTTCGCGAGGAGCTCAAGGCCGGTCATCTCTGACATGTTCACGTCTGAAAGGAGCAGGTCAGGGGGGCCGTCCTCTTCGAAGGAGTTCCATGCCGCCGATGCATTCTGGAACTCCTGAACCTTTCGATTGACACAGAACATGAGTACGTCGACCAACAGGCTTCTGGTCAGTTCATTGTCGTCCACAACAGCAATCTTCACGTTCTGTATCATGGCATGCCTTGCATGAGGTGTCCATCGCGGGTCTTTGCCGTGATGGAGTCCTGTGATGTGTCTCAGCCCCTACGCAGTGATGTCTGCCTGCAGTTCCCCCTTTGGTTTACAAGGTCCGTGCCATTTGTCACGACGCGCTCAAACAAGGTGAACTACACCTCGGGAAGCGTCTCCGGTTCAAGAAAAAGAAGGCACGGGGTTGGGGAAGGCTGAAATCCAGTCAGCCGCAAGGAAGAGCCGCCTGTCTACCCGATGGAGACAGGTCTTGGCGAAGGGAGATCTGATGCCTTATTGCAGGCCGCTTTCTTGGAGAACCTTGTGTCCTTGGAAATCCGAAGCCTTTCTACCTCTGGTAGACCGCGGCGCGTTTCGCGACAGCCGCCATTGATTGTGTGAATCAATGGCCATCGTGCCATGTTGCGGGATGCCGTATCGTTCTTGTGCTGGCAAAACCTGCTCAAGCCACGCTTTCACAGGAGTCCACGGACTCCTTGTCGTCAATTCCCACGGCTCGTGTGATCGCCGAAAGGGTGTTCGCGATGGCCAGTCTTCTGAATGCCCCAATCGGGTATCCACCTGCGAATGACTTTGCCATGATGATGAGGAGCTTCAAGCGATCATTGAAAGTGCGAACGCTCTCCGGTCCGGGTTTCAGATCACCGAGCTGGCCTGCATGGGGATCCAAAAAGTTGAGGGAGGAAAGGTTCCTTTCCAGTTCCTGCGCATTCCTGAGGATGGCCACCTTCCTGAAGCTGCCCATGGGGCACTCGTCCAGGCAGGCTTTCATCATGATGATGAGGAGCCTGAATCGCATGGAGAGGATCTCCTCCCCGTTCATTTCTCTCATCTCATTGCGATGGGCTCCAAGTACCAGCATGGAACGACTCTCCAGGGGTTCCGAATGAATGGGGTGAAGTCGGTTGAGTCTGCACCCCACAAGTGGTGTCGACGACCATTGGAATTGGAAGAAAACAGCAGGCCCGATGTTACATTGACATTCATGCGAGGTCAACAGTTGGGTTTGATATGGCCCTAACTAAAATAGATTCACTGTTTAAGATCATAATTACAAAAGGATGTATTTAACCTATCGAGATAACAGCATCTCATGAAATCTCTTTGTCCAGAGCCATATGAGGAATGTAACTGCCGTAAAGATAGGAGAATCCCTGCAGGTAAATGGGATATTTCGGATAACAATTATCAGGACAATCGAATATTGGGAGATGGTCTCGAGTTGATGGCACTCTTTACGGGAAGATGGGAAGATGGATGTGGACCGTCCATCAGGACGCTTCGTTGAGTTGGCCCTCCAGCCTGGCTATGTTTTCCCTGGCAAAACCGATGTCCGGATCCAGTTCCAGCGCAATCCTGTAGAGTCGGACCGCCTCCTGCACATAGCCCAGTTCACGGAGATTGGAGCCGATGTTGGCGTAGTCAATGGCGGAGCCGGGATCGATTTCTATGGCCCTCTCAAACGCCTCGATGGCTTCCTCGTGCTTCTTGAGCTTGAACAGGCAGAATCCCTTGAGATTATGGATCTCCTTGAGATCAGGGTTGACCTGTTCCGCTTCATGGAGGGCTTCAAGAGCTTGGGAGTAGCGATCCATATCCTTTAGGCAGGAGGCGATGTGGACATGGATGCTCGCAACCTCATGGGGATCCGGTTTTTGCGCCAGGGCCCGGGTGAAATGGGTGAGGGCCTCCTGAGGGTTACCCTTCAGTTCGAGTGAGTGAGCGAGAAAAAAGGTCAAGTCATAACGGGGGCCAAACAGGTCAATCAGGCGAGCCATATGACTGGCTGCCTGATCCCCGGGGAGCCCCTGAAGCAGCGTGCGTGCCGCGTGCTGTGGAAAGTCGGTGTTGCGGGTGCGCTCCAGAAAATGGGCCCCGGGGATGATGGTGTAGACGGTGGGGACTTCGAGGTCGGCGTGGGTGGCATTGAGGACCATAACTTCCAGTCCGATTCTTGAGAGCGCTTCCACACACCGCTCGATTTCCACGCGGAGGTTGGCGTCCTCGAGGTTGGGCATATCGGAGATGGACACAGTGGGCAGATTGTCCATGAGATAGGCGGATTCCCCGAGGGTCGCGTACTTGGGGAGGGTGGGCCGGTAGGTGGTGCGGGTCTCGAAGTCGCCTGCGAGCTGCGCAATTTCCGTGAGAGCCCTGCACAGGGATTTCTCGGGGTTGGAGGTGGTTCCCGCAGTGAACACGATCTCGCTGCTATGGGGAAAAGTCGAGGGGTCGTAGGCAAGGGCGCCGACGGACGGGATCCCTGTGTCCAGGGAAAAATCCCGCAGGAACAACAGGATTCCACGGCTTCGGAATCGGTCGACGAGTTCCTTGGCGATTGGATCTTCCAAAGTGCTCACATCGATGGACGGGGTTGCGAGCCTGTCATGGCTAATGACCGAACCCACGTGGCGTTCGACAACCTCGCACAGGCTCTGCAGAACTGCCTCCTCAATGGTGTTGCCAGCCGCCGGCCCATTATACTCGTTGATGAGGTAGAACCAGTCGATGGGGATCCACTGGTCACGGTTGTGAGTCAGGTTTCGGGCGAGGGCCCAGCGCAACGGAAAGTCCTCAAGGAATTTCCGGCAGACGTGCGTAGGCGTCACGGCATCATGGAGGGATCGTCTCAGTTGTTCGGGGGAAATGGCCTGAGGAGCTACATCAGCGTAGGAATGGAGAGGAAACACCGATTCCTTGATGAACGAGAAGAAGCTCACGCGTTCCATGAGTTCCATGATGGCGCTCGCCTCGGACTGAATCGGCGTGGCTCCCTTTCCCATCTGTTTCTTGGTTCCAGTGAGCCGGGTGGCATCTTCGCCACAAAGGCTGATGAATACAGGGATGCCCAGTCGGCCGGTGTCGATGCGCTGAGTCTTGCTCAGAACGCGGATTTGGAGCGCTTCGAGTCGTTTCCTCACCCAGTGGACCGTTTCCAAGGGAGTGCGCGCCTTGTCCTGATCATGCCGATAGGCCTTGTAGCAGTCACGAATCACAATGCGGGAGCTCATGGAATATCCTCTAAAGTCTGATGTCCTCGGGGATGTCGCGAGTCTTTCGGAGGAGGTCCAACAGGTCGTGAGCGGCCTTGCTGTTTTGATAGCTCCTCGGCAATCCCTTGATTTTAATGAGTTCCTGCATGCTGGAAGGGTGGCTGAGGGCCAGGCGAACGAGCGTCTCGTTCGATAGGACACGAAATGGGGCACGATTGCTCCGTTTTGCCTCCTGTTCCCTGAAACGATAGAGGTCTTTCAAGGTCTGTTTGGATCTCGGGTTGAGTTTGTGGGCACCCTTGATATGCACGAAGCCATTGGGCTGGAAGATCCTCTCTTGCACCTCGTGGGTGCAGATCTTCTCGAACGCTTCCCTGGCTTCCTGCCACAGGCCCTTGGCGGTCAATTCCTCGGCCAGGAGATTCCGGAGGGGAATGAGATAATGGGTATCAAGTCGCGCATAGCTGATTTGCTCAGGCTGCAGAGGACGCTTGGCCCAGTTGTGCCGCTGCCACTTCTTGTTCAAGGAGACGCCGAAGGTATCGCTCAGGATGCTCGCCAGGCCGAGCTTCTTTCGTCCGAGAAGCTTTGCGGCGATAGCCGTGTCGAAAACGTTCTTCGCACAACACTTGAGATCCCGTTTGAGGCCGATGAGATCATTGGATGCCGCGTGGAAGATCTTCTCGATATTCTCGCTTTCGAGGATTTCTCCAAGGGGCCTGACGTCGGGAATGGCGAGAGGGTCCAGCACAAAGTCCCGCTCTCCTGCGGAGATCTGAATCAGGCAGACCCGCTCGAAGTAAGCATAGAAGCTGTTGGATTCGGTATCGATTGCAACGGCGGAAGACTCAGCGAGTTCGCCCAGGAGCCGCTGAAAATCCGGTTGGTTCTCTATCAGAATAGCCTGTCGCATGAATGATGCTAACCCATCCGGTTCCGGGGTGCTATATTGGGAGAGGAGAGCGAGACACGCATGAAGAAAATGGATAGGAGAATCCCACCCGCCAAACGTCCCTCCCATGGTCAGGGAAAAGGTCGCAATAGACCCGCGAAGGGATTCTATACCCCTTTTGATGGTTTAGATCAATATCTGGAAGAAGACGTGAGGGAAAAGCGTCTTGAGAACTGGGAGAAGGTGGCAACCCCCATCGCGATCAAGGGTGGGGATGAGGAGCAAAGGGTCTTCCTGGAGGAAATGCGGGATGTCGTTCCTCTGGCGGGAAGCGGGAAAGGGCGTGTTCCTTTCCGCCCTCCCCCAAAGCCCCCGCCCGGCTTCCTCGCCCAGGAGGAACTGGAAGCCTACGCTCACCTGGTGGACCTGGTGACCGGGGAGGCTCCATTCGAGCTGACGTATTCCGACGAATATATCGATGGAGCCATGGTCGGCCTCTCCCCCAAGATTCTCAAGAAATTGAGGAAGGGCGAGTTCAGCTATCAGCGTTACCTGGATCTACATGGGCTGAACAAGGAGCAGGCCAAGCCGCTGGTGATCGAGTTTGTTCGGAAAAGCTTTGTACAAAAGCAGAGGTGTGTTCTGATTGTCTGTGGACGAGGGCTCAATTCCCTCGACAAGGAACCGGTCCTGAAAATCGGCCTGGTCAAGTGGCTGACACAGGCGCCGCTCAAGCGCCTTGTCCTCGCGTTTGCCTCTGCAAGGTCATATGATGGCGGTCCGGGCGCCTTTTACGTGCTGCTGCGCCGAAACGAATCCAGCAATCCCGTATTCGTCCCCGCGCCGTGAAGCATCACGACTGTGCAGGAAACCCTGTCCAAAGTGCAATGGAGAATCATCACGCCGGTGTTGTAGGGAGAACACTCCGCCCTGACGATCCAATTGAGTGACCACTAGTCCCAGGTGAGTATCTCCTCGTCATAGATGGTCTCGATGCGTCTCTTGTGCTTGAGTTCCTCCTGGGCAAGCAACTCAAAAACCTTGGCCGTCTTCTCATGCATGCATTTGCCTTGCCACGCCGAATAGAATGCGTGTGCCTTCTCCTCTTTCTTCATGGCAATGGTCAACGCTTCCTGGTATGTGATCTGATCGGTGAATTTCACATCGATGAGATACTCGCTGATGTGCAGATCCTCGACACCCTGGAGCTTCACCGAATCGAGGCTCACCGGGTCGAGTCCCTTGAGCATCTCCCGATGGCGTGTCTCCTCCTCCACCATTTCGAGGAAGAATTTCTTGATGCCCGGATTCTTCGCCCGCTCTGCGCAGCTCTGATAGAATTCCATGGCCTTTTCTTCCTTGTCGATGGCGAAGTTCACAACGTCATCCATGGAACTGCATGAAACTGAGGTCATGGCTGCCTCCTTTGGGACGTCCTCGGAATTGTTCTCTAAAACTGGAATATGGCCTCTTTCCCCCCTCTCCGAGTTCCACGCGGTGTTCGCTCCTGCCCTGTGAGCAGCCGATTAGGAACCTCGAACGCGGAGTGGATCAAAATGGAAAACACGAATGAAATTGTATAGTTCTCAATGTACCAGATCGCATGCGGAGCTGCAAGGCTTTTTCAGGTGGACTCAATAAGGGGGACGAATGAAAAGGTGGACACATCAACCAGACCGAGATCCGTCAGCTTCAATTCTGGGATAACGGGGAGAGCGAGAAAAGACAATGCCATGAATGGATTCTTGAGAGGGGAGCCCATGGTTTTGGCCCGCTGATTCAGGATTCCGAGGGAGTGGACGACCTGTTCCAGGGGCATCTCCGACATGAGCCCGGCAATGGGTAAGGGCAGCACGTCGATTCCCTCCGCCCCTCCACCTATGGCCATCCCTCCGCCGGACTCAATGACCTTGTTCACGACCTGAAGAATCGCTTCATCTGTGACGCCAGCCGCCATGAGGTTGTGGGAATCGTGGGCAACAGTGGAGGCGATGGCACCATGTTTCAAACCCATGCCATGGACAAATCCCACCGAGGGTTTTCGCCCAGGTTTGTAACGATTGAAGACGACCAGTTTCAATATATCGCGCTCCGGGTCGGAGACGACGCAGCCGTTATCGATCCGTGGGCTGAGAAGCATCTTCTTCGTGAGGATTGAGTCTTCAACAATCCCGATGGTGCGCAGGAGTCCCGGTTGTGCTGCAACCCGCAGGTCGTCAAGTTCAACGGAGCGGATCTCCATGGGACTGACCGGGGACGGAATTGCACGTGGTTCCGAATAGGGAGGGAGGAGGCGGCCATCGCGGGCCACCTCCCTGCCAGCCTTGAAAACCCGCTTGGGAACCCAAGGTTGAAGGGATGGGCTCAGGCTGAGGTCGGCCACATAGCCTGGGGCCAACGCGCCGCGGCGGGGTAGGTCAAAATATTGGGAAGGGGTCCAGGAAGATAGTGTGATGGCCAGCACAGGCTCCATGCCGAGGGAGGTTGCCCGGTTGACGACGAAATTCATGTGCCCATCGCTCATGAGTTCATCAGGATGACGGTCATCACTCACGAGCATGCACCTGGGCCACGTTTGGCTGGTCACAGCAGGAAGGAGTTCCTCCATGTCCTTCGATTGGCTTCCCTCTCGGATCATGAGAAACATGCCTTTGGCCAGCTTTTCTTGCGCCTCGGCAAGACTGGTGCACTCATGGTCGGACGCGATCCCCGAGGCCAGGTAAGCATTCAAAGGCAACCCGCCCAGCATCGGGGCATGGCCGTCGAGAACGCGGTCCTGGAAGAGCAGGAGCTTGTCAGTGACTTCTTCAGCGTTGAGAAGGACTCCCGGAAAATTCATCACTTCTGCCAGCCCAAGAATTCTCTCATGGGGAATCAGGGAATAGAGGTCCATCGCTCTCAGGTGAGCCCCGGAAGTCTCCAGGGGAGAAGCCGGAACGCAACTGGGCAGGTTTAGAAATATATCCAGCGGGAGATGCCTCGTCGATTCAAGGAAATACCGTATGCCGTCCAAACCGAGCACATTGGCGATTTCATGAGGGTCGGCCACCACCGCAGTCGTTCCGCGGGGCACCACGGCATGGGCGAATTCCCTGGGGTTCAGCAGGGTGCTTTCAATGTGGATATGTCCGTCGATAAACCCAGGTGCGACGTACATTCCCTGAGCGTCTATCTCCCTGCGAGCCGCATAACTCCCCCAGCCTGCAATGAAACCCCTATGGATGGCGAGGTCCTGATCTTCGACACGGCCTGTAAGTACATTGACGACCCGACAGTTGCGAATACAGAGGTCGGCAGGAATCTTTCCCTGTGCGGCATCGACGACTTGTCTCAATTGTTCCTTGTCCCATTTCATGGCGTCGAATCCTTGGTTGCTGATGGTGATGGGCAGCAGAGCAGGTGAGGAATGCTTGGGGTGTCCTTCATAGTCCGCCAGCGTTCAGGAGATTTCTTGCCGCGATGCCGGTCCTCAGCCCAAAAGGTCTTGGACCTGGGCTGGCGAACACTTCGGGATAAAGCTTTTCACATCTTGTACTTACTGAAGTCGGACGGGTCGAGTTCTTCGAGAATTTCGGCCCATTTCTCCTGTTTGTCACGATCGAAAATGGGTTGGGACGCGAGCTCGGATTTCTGGTACTTGGTCAGAACTTCTTCCGCCACATAAATGGGGGCATTGGTACGCAGGGCAATGGCGATGGCATCGCTTGGACGTGCGTCGAGAGGGGTTACCCTTTCATTCTCCCTCAGGAAGATGTGTGCATAATATGTGTTGTTGCGCAGGTCGCAGACCTCGATGCGATCTACCTCCACCTTGAGCAGTTGCAGGCAGTTCCTAAGCAGGTCATGGGTCATGGGTCTCGGAAATTGAATCTTCTCCAATTCGGTGGCGATGGCGGTCGCTTCCAAAAGGCCGATCCAGATGGGAAGGGTAGTCTCACTGTTGGGATCGGTCAGAATAAGTATGGGCGTATTCGTCTGAGGATCCATCACCAAGCCTGTGACCTTCATTTTCCTGAGCATGATTCCTCCTGGCTGAATTCAATGGGAGCCACCCTGTTGCATGGTGCATCCGTCACGAGTTCTCCTCTCAAAGAGTGGGAGAATGCCGCGATGATCCTCACGCTCACTGACTGGCCTGCGAGTTCGCA
>CAZURN010000070.1:0-16237 GCA_964623165.1 uncultured Syntrophobacteraceae bacterium | reverse complement strand
ACGGAACTCCGACGAACTCAAGCCTTCCCCCTTCAGCTGAGCTTTTCAGTCCCTTCGGGTTCGAAGCAACAATCCAGATCCTTCCACTCGGGTTGTTTTCCTGTTCTTTTAATTCTGACTTTATGATCGACAGCGATTAATTAGCGGTACTAAATTGAACAGTCAAGGAATTTGTTTGCGAGAAGAATATCAGAATCTTAAGGAGTTAAGCCTCTTATATCACACTTTTTTTCGCGAATGCCGCCCATGCGTTCGCCCAGACAGAACGCCCCCCTCATCTGCTTTCGCTCCCTCCTGGGTCAGCGTCTGTCTATTGCCAATCCTGGGGACTGCCGTTAGAGTGTCTCCGCCATGCACACTGCGCTCCCGGTTGTTACTCTCCGCACTCGTGCGCAGCAGGCACGAAACGGGTGCCCCCGGAATCACCCGAGCTACGCTGGCGCGGATGCACATGCCCATTGGCCATTGTCCATCGGGTGTACGCCGTTGAGGGCACCGGAGTCCTCATCCACGTCGGAAACGTCGGCTTCCCCGATGGTGTAAAATCTCCTGGACCACAAGAGGAGGTCTGAGTCACGATGAATTCTGAAGTGAAGGACGCCATCTTTAGGCAGGTTGAAAGGGAGCCGTATGCCCGAAGACTCGGCATGAGACTGGTGGAACTCGACGAAGGATATTCCAGGGTGGAGATGGCCTTCACGAAGGATCTTGAGAACATATTCGGAATGGCCCATGGAGGGGCGCTGTTTTCGCTGCTGGATGAAGCCTTTGAAACGGCGAGCAACTCGCACGGGACCGTCGCCGTGGCTTTGAGCATGTCGGTCAATTATGTCATGCCTCCCTCACCGGGCTCTACTCTCGTCGCCGAAGCGAGGGAGTTCAGCCGTACGAGAAAGACTGCCAATTATGACATCAGGATCGTGGACGATCGTGGTCAGCTCATCGCCTCCTGTCAGGCTCTGGTTTATCGAAAAGGTATCCCCCTGCCCTTCCTGGAGGGGAAGGCGTCCGAGTAGTCGGTCAAATCGGAGGCGCCCCGGATGCCTCTCAGGGAAATCCTTGTGAGGTCAATGTATTCAGCCTCTTCCTGCTTCCCCCGCGGAGGCGGAGGGCGAACCCTCTGCTTTCCATTCCTGGTGGTGGGGAAGGGAAGGAAATCGCTCGATTCAGGAGTCCACCAATTTCACGCAGGCCGGAAGGTGGGTGCCCGTTATCCCGTGACCTGTTACCAAGACTTCCAGCCAGAGTTTCCCAAGACTCATATCGATTTGGGCACGGAACTCGGCACTCTGTGATACATGAGGTGCCAATTCATGAAAAGATTTGCCTTGCTGGGGCTCATACCCGCCTTTTTTTTCGCCAGTTCCTGCCCGGCCATTCAACCGGTGGGACCTGGAGTGAAGCCTTTCGACCTGTCATTTCCGATCAGCATTGGGGTGGATTCCTGTCCTTACATCATTTCATCTTTTCCACGGGACGATACCCCGCAAAATCATGCGGCGCAGCTTGCAGCATACGGGATTTTTCAGCGCGATTCCTACATTCCACCGAGCGAGACCGGCACTCAATTCGGCTCCCGGAAAGTACTCGAGAGCTGTTGGTCCAAAGAGGAATTGGAGGGACACGCCTTTTCGGACACGGGTGTTGGGATCAGCATTGCGGACAAGGCTGGACCAGTCTGGGACGAAATCACGCTGCCGCAGCCTGTTGCGGTCCCTGCCGGTCTAGGGTTCTCCGTCCGCTCAGTGGCACCTTTTCATGAGAGGAAGCTGGTTGCCCTGACTTTCGATCTCTGTGAGGCTGAAAGGGAAAGGAGCGGCTATGATGGAGACATTGTGAACCTGCTTAGAGCGAGCAGGATACACGCGACCTTCTTCGCAGGAGGCAAGTGGATGCGTTCCCATCCCCGGGAAGCCATGCAACTGATGGCAGACCCGCTGTTCGAGATAGGAAACCATTCATGGAACCACAAGAACCTGGCGACCCTTGATCATGACGCGGCACGCGAGCAGGCTAGACGGACCCAGGCCCAATACGCGGCGCTTCGCCAGCACTTGGCGGTTCAACCATGCGCCCTGAGTGCCGGTGACGAGGAAATGAGCCGAATCCCTGCGCTGCCCATGCTCTTTCGGTTTCCCTACGGACGATGCACTCGCGACAGCCTGAGGGTCTTGGAAGAAGAGGGGCTCGTTTCCATTCAATGGGATGTGGTGTCCGGAGATCCATCCACCCAACAGACCCCTGAGAGGATGGTCCAGCAGGTCCTCAGGCAGGTGAAGCCGGGATCCATCGTGGTGTTCCATGCAAACGGACGGGGGCGACACACCGCCCGCGCCCTGCCTCACATCATCACCGGGTTGCAAACCCGGGGTTATGTATTCTTGACCGTGAGCCAACTGCTTGCCTCGGGGCACCCGGTCACGAGCACGGAATGCTACGAATGGAGACCGGGAGACAATCTGCGCTACGACAGGCCCAAGGAGCGGAAATGAAAGGAGAGACTCCTGGTCCTTTCACCAAATCATCGATTGTCCTCAATGTCTGCTCCATCGAGCCTGTAAAGCCATCCGAGGTATCCGGCCTTGCCAGCGTCCTCACCCAGATGGATCCCTGGAAGACCTTGGGCTACCGCTCGGAGACTCTTTCTCGATATCTCACACGGTTGGACCCCGGCCTCCGTCGGTATGTCGTTACCTCCGGTGGCAGGGCAGCCGGCTGCCTCTGCATTCGCTATCCATGGCTCATGGGACCATTTCTGGAGATGCTGGCTGTCTTTCCCGACTTTCAAGGGCGAGGATTGGGAAAGTCTCTGGTCTTGTGGCTCGAAAAGGGGGTGCGCCCTGCCTATCGGAACCTCTGGACAACGGTATCCTCGTTCAATACCTCAGCTGCCGGATTCTATGAACACATGGGGTTTGAAAAGACGGGAACCTTGAATGCTTTGTTGAAGGAGGGTTACGACGAAATACTGCTCCGAAAGATCCTCGGTCAAGCCACCGACATTCCAATGCTAGAGCCCTCTTGATCAGTATTGCCCATCCCGGAGCTTGTGGGTCACCCGCCTGATCATCCTCTTGCTGATCTCCCGCAAGGTTTCGTACACCCCATCCCCTTTGACCGCGCTCGCCAAAAAGGAGGGAACACCAAGTTCCCGGTTGAGATCGTGTTCCATTTCCTCCGGGGTCAGAATCGGGATGTTGGATTGGGCGAGGTCCCGCTTGTTGTATTGGAGGACGAGGGGAATGTCGTGGATGCTGATTTTCTCACCGTTGAGATTGTCAGCGAGGTTCTTGAGGCTCTCTATGTTCTGTTGCTGCTGCACCCGCAGGGAATCGGCCACGAACACCACACCATCCACTCCCCTCAACACCAGTTTGCGGGTATCGTTGTAAAGCACCTGTCCAGGGACTGTATAGAGCTGAATCCGCACTGAGAGTCCCATGACCTTTCCGATGGAAAGAGGCAGGAAATCGAAGAAGAGTGTTCTGTCCCCCTTGGTGTCGATGGTCACGATCTTGCCACAGATTTGACGGGACATGGTCTTGTGGATGTGCAACACATTGGTGGTCTTCCCACCGCGTCCAGGCCCATAGAAAACCAGCTTGGCCTGGATTTCATTCCTTTTCATGTCTATGAAGGCCACGGAGAAAAATCCTCTTGACTGGAAAGTATGGGCAATATCTGTTCCGTTGCCTTGTTGGACCCGTGGCGAATGAGTCCAATGGCGACCTCGTTTCCGAAAAGCGTGACCAGGATGAAGTCCTTGCTGATCCGGCTGAAATGGATATTGTGCCGCGTGCCCTTGTGAAACAGAAGCGAGAAATCCTTCTCGCCGATCATTTGTGCCATTTTCTCAGTGGCTCCGAAGTTGGCAGCGGACAGGGCGGCGAGAGGCAGGATATCCTCAAGGGGCAGTTTCCCTCCCTCTGAGATGAGGGTGCCCGACGTGTCAACGATGAGAGCGTGCTCGACCCCGTTGCACAGGAGCTCCCTTTCCAGTATCTCCTCCAACATGTGGACATTCTCTCTCGACAGAACAAGGTTCATGGATTCCTCTTGTACACTTCTCCGGCGTGAATGGGATTGATGCTTGGAAGAACTGCGCCGCGCACCCTTGATGGAGACACGATGGACCGCCAGCCTGGTTCCGGCTCGATGCCAGTGTCGAAACCCGCCCCTGGCAAGTCTTCACTGGCTTAATCGGATTATCCCGGGGAAACATTAATTCTATTGTCACATTTTGCTCACCCCCGCCACCAAATCATCCCAAAGCAACTGCACAACGAATCATGCCTGGACTCGCACGGGCAAGGCCACCAACGGGGCAACACCCGAGTCCCTGACCCTTTCAATGTTGTGGTCCATACGCCGAACAGCAGCTGATTTCTCACCCACGTCGCTCTGCGGATCCTGATTGCCGTGGGGTGTGCACCACACCGTTCAAACCCACTGGACTGTAGTTGCAAACCGGTTGCCTCTACAATGACGTTGGGATATTTAAACATTCGATTAAACATGAGGAGCACGCGATGGCGGAGATGGAAATAGGCCGGTATTGGAAGGAAATCATGAACACCATGAACGATGGTCTGGTCATCATCGACACCAATGGCACCATCAGGCTGGTCAACAACGCGCTGGAGCGACTGACCGGGTATCCGAGGGAAGAACTTCTCGGCCGGTCCTGTTCCATTTTCAACTGTGACGTGTGTGAAGCGGCAAGGACGAAGGGGCGTGGCAAGTGGTGCCTGCTTTTCGACCTGGGCAGCACCAACATGAAGCGCTGCCTCATCGCCCGGAAGGATGGTTGTTATATTTCCGTGTTTAAGAAGGCTTCTGTGCTCAAGGACGAAAAGGGAAGAGTGCTTGGTGCCGTCGAGACCCTGACTGATATCTCCGAAATCGACAAGCGTGACCAGAAGATCGAAGAACTCTCCCGATTGATCGACACGGACCAGGGATTTCACGGGCTCATCGGCAAATCGCCGATCATGCAGAAGGTCTTCATGATCATCGAGAAGGCCGCCCAGAGCGATGCGCCCGTCATCATCTACGGAGACAGCGGGACCGGCAAGGAACTCGCCGCCAGGGCCATACATGAGCTGGGCAGGCGCAAGGAAGGCCCTTACATTCAGCTCAACTGCGCGGCCCTGAACGAATCGCTCCTCGAAAGCGAGCTTTTCGGCCATGTCAAAGGGGCCTTCACTGGAGCGTACCGCCATCGTCAGGGCCGTTTCGAGGCAGCCCACGGGGGAGACATCTTCCTCGACGAAATTGGGGACGTCCCCATTTCCATTCAGGTCAAGCTCTTGCGCATCCTCGAAACGAAGCAGTTCGAGCGGGTGGGAGACCACAATCCCATGTTCGCGGATGTGCGCATCATCGCCGCCACCCACCGAGACCTGCCTGCATTGGTCGCGGACAAGAGGTTTCGAGAGGATCTGTTCTTCCGCATCAATGTCATACCCATTCACCTTCCTCCCCTGAGGGACCGCATGGAAGATATCCCTCTTCTTGTGGGGAGCTTCATCAGACAACTACGGCTGAAAAGCGGTAAGGACATCAGGGGGATGAGCCACGAGGCCATGAATCTCTTCATGACCTACCACTGGCCCGGTAATGTCCGTGAATTGAGAAGCTCCCTCGAATACGCCTTCGTCATTGCAGAGGAGGGGCTCATCGAGCCCGAACAGTTGCCGGTCCATATCGGCATTGAAAGCCACAGTGCCTGTCGGATCCAGGGTAAGCAGATGGACAGCTCCCAGGAAAAGGAGGCGCTTCTCGACGCACTTGTGGCAGCGGGGGGAAATCAGTCCCAGGCTGCCCGAATCCTCGGCATCAGCCGCGTCACCGTCTGGAACCGTATGCGGAAGCACGGCATAGATCTGAGGAAGACGGTGGCCGGGTCGTGAATGCCCTCACCGCCATGGCGATGTGCGATGCGGGTTCAAACACAGTGGTGTATGCCATTGCACTCAACAGCCCAGAGAGAGGGCACCCAAAGCCTTTTCAAAGCTCAAGCTCGTCTCCGGGTTCCGGCAGAAGCACATGAAACGCCGTGACGCTCTCTATGACCTTCAGCATGTCGTCGTATTTCCTTCGTCTTTCGTCACGCTGGACATGGACGAGGGCCAGGACTCCCACGCCTGCCCTGGCCGCGAAATCAAGGCACTGAAGCACGCTCCCATGACCCGTCACCGGGCAATCCAGTTTGAACGCTTCATGGACAGCAATATCACATCCCCTTGCCAGCTCAATGCTCTGATGACTGAAAAGGCCATCACCGCTATAGAAGACCGAATGCTTCCCATCATCGATCCTCACCGCGAGGTCCGTCTGGCCGTGTAACGTTTCCGCGAAGCGCCATGTGAGGCCCCCCACCTTCAACGCTCTGCCTGCCTCTGCAGTGAAAAACTCTAACGGGTAGGTCAGTTTGTCAATGATGCCTGGATAAGCCAAGCGCATGCATTGCTCAACGAGTTCCCCCACTCCTGGCTGTCCCACGACTGCGAGAGGCTTGCTGCGCTTCGTTTCCCAGAAACGCAGGAGCAGAGCTGGTACGCCAAAGAAGTGGTCGCCATGAAAGTGGGAAATCCAGAGGGCATCCAGATCCTCAGGGTCCTCAGTCTGGCTCCAGTAGAGCGGTGGAACCGTAAAACCACAGTCAAGGAGAACAGACCTCGGTGAACCATCGGTTTCCGTTCGTATCCAAACTGAAGTGTTGGGCAGCCTCTCATCACAGGCCTCTCCTACTCCCAGGAATACAGCTTTCATGTTCCCCCTTCCCTGATCTCAGTGAATTTCCCTTGAATGAAAGTCAAATTTGACGAAAAATGCCCATCATTTGAAATCCTTGGACTCAGATGTCCCATCTGCAAACTGAATTTTCCCCGGCAAGAGGAAAAGCTTCTCATTGACCATTGAGAGAATTGGGAGATTGGGGTGGCGGACATCTGGGATCCGGATTAATTTTTTGTGTGAAGACTTAGGAGTGGCGGAAAATCCATATGATTTCCTCCACACAGCGGCATGAATCTGCTTGGGTATTCCTGCCGAGCATCAACTATCTGTGAGTCATCGCGAGTCCGCCTGGGTACCCGCTCAAAACCGGGCGAGAGCCAATGGACCCGTTCCCAGATCAATGATTGCCATTCGATGGATTCGATCATCCACTTTCCTGCTGGCGGAGGACTAAATGGACAGTCACCAGGGTTTTGCATTGCTGCGAGATGAAACCATAGTCGAATTGAAGACGCAAGCACGCCTGTATGTTCACCTGAAAACCGGAGCGGAACTGCTCTCCCTCTCCAATGACGATGAAAACAAGGTCTTTGGCATTGCGTTTCGTACACCTCCCACCAACTCAACCGGTATTGCCCATATTCTCGAGCACTCCGTGCTCTGCGGATCCCGTAAATACCCCATCAAGGAACCTTTCGTGGAACTCCTCAAAGGCTCCCTGAAGACCTTTCTCAATGCCTTCACCTATCCCGACAAGACCTGTTACCCCGTAGCAAGCCAAAACCTCCAGGATTTCTACAATCTCATCGATGTCTACCTCGATGCCGTCTTCTACCCCAGACTCACGCCACACATTTTACAGCAGGAAGGCTGGCACTTGGACCTCGAAAACATCGATGATCCCATTCACTACAAGGGAGTGGTATTCAATGAAATGAAGGGAGCTTATTCCTCACCCGACGCAGTGCTCGCGGAAAAGTCCCAGCAGTCCGTTTTCCCCGAGGTCACTTACGGCCTTGATTCCGGGGGCGACCCAAGGGTTATTCCCACACTCACTTTTGAACAGTTCAAGGAGTTCCACGAGAAGTATTACCATCCTTCCAATGCCCGCATCTTTTTCTACGGGGACGATCCTCCTGAGGAACGCCTCAAGCTCGTGGATGAATACCTCAAGGATTTCGACCGCAGAGAGGTGGACTCCGCAATACAGCTGCAGGCGTTTTTCGATGCTCCAAAGCGGATAACGCACCCATTTGCTTCGGGAGCCGAAGACCAGGGCGAGCAGGGGGGGGGTGGCAAGGGCATGATCACGGTAAACTGGCTCTTGCCTGAGACGACGGATGTGGATCAAAAGCTTTCGCTTCAGCTGCTCGAGTTCATCCTTCTTGGAATGCCCGGTTCCCCCCTGCGGAAGGCTCTCATCGAGTCACGCTTCGGTGACGACCTTGCCGGCGTAGGCCTTGAAACGGACCTCCGTCAGATGTATTTCTCAACCGGCCTCAAGGGCATTGATCCCGGAAATTCTGAGCGCGTTGAAAGGCTGATCCTGGAGACTCTCTCAAAGATCGCCAGGGAGGGGATCGATCCCGAACTTACCGAGGCGGCCATGAACACCCTGGAGTTCCGACTGAGGGAGAACAACACGGGAAGCTTTCCCCGGGGACTCGCCCTCATGTTGCGGGCTCTGACCTCTTGGCTTCACGGGGGAGACCCCTTGGCCATGATCGCTTTCGAAACGCCCCTGTCAGCAATCCGATCGAGGATAAGCAGCGAACCGGCTTTCTTCGAGCATCTCATCGACCGCTTTTTCCTGAAAAACCCGCACCGCACCACCGTTATCCTGACGCCGGATCCTGGATTGGCTGCCAAAGAGCGGGAGGAAGAGAGGAGAAGACTTGAAGAGATCCGAGGTGCGATGACCCAGGAGGAACTGAATGCCACAGTGGAAAACACACGCAGGCTTAAGGAATTGCAGGAGATGCCCGACCCGCCCGAGGCATTGGCGACAATTCCATCCTTGAGGCTTTCTGACCTGGACCGGGTCAACAAAACGATCCCCTTGCTGGAAAAGCAGCTCCACGAAACTCCCCTTCTGTTGCACGATCTTTTCACAAACGGTATCGTCTACCTGGACCTGGGCTTCAATCTCCGGTGGCTCCCCCAGCGGTACATACCATACGTCCCTCTCCTGGGAAGGTCTCTCGTTGAAATCGGCACCGAAGACGAGGACTACGTTGCCATTTCCCGTCGCATCAGCCGGAAAACCGGCGGTATCCACCCCGACTTTTTCACCTCGTCCATCGCAGGTTCCACTGACAGTGCAGCATGGCTCTTCATCCGTGGAAAAGGCATGTTGTCTCAGGCACGGGAACTCCTGGACATCTTCCATGATTTGCTCCTTACCGTGAAACTGGACAACCGTGAGCGGTTTCGGCAGATGGTCCTCGAGGAAAAGGCCAGACAGGAGCAGAGGCTCGTCCCGAGCGGGCACCAGATGATCAACATGCGCCTGCGTTCCCACTTCAGTGAGGCTGACTGGGCCATGGAACAGATGGCGGGCATCTCCCACCTGTTCTTCCTGAGGGAACTCGCGGTGCAAGTGGATGAGAATTGGGAGGATGTTCTTGCGACGCTCCGGGAGATGCGACGACTCCTTGTGGATCGTGACAACATGATCGTCAACCTGACCCTCGATGAACCCAACTGGGCGAAGGTCGAATGCCTTTTATCTCCCTTTCTGGAAAGCCTTCCCCGCGAACTGACGCCTGGAAACAAGGTGCACCGGTGGCAGCCCGTGCTTCCACCCGCTAATGAGGGATTGACCATGCCGGCCCAGATCAATTTCGTCGGCAAGGGAACCAACCTCTACCGCCTTGGATACCGGTTTCACGGTTCAAGCCGAGTCATCACGGGGTATCTGCGCAATTCGTGGCTTTGGGAAAGCATCCGGGTTCGGGGCGGGGCCTACGGAGCGTTCTGTCATTTTGATCGGTTGTCGGGTGTACTGGCCTTCGTGTCCTACCGAGACCCAAACCTGTTGAAGACTCTCGAGAATTTCGACAGAAGTGCGGACTTCCTTCGGCAAGCCAATCTTGCCGAGGACGAAATCCGCAAGGCCATCATAGGTGCGATCGGAAATCTGGACACCTATCGGCTACCCGACGCCAAGGGCTATCTTTCCATGCTTCGTCACCTGACCCATGATACCGACGAAGACCGCCAGAGGATGCGGGAGGAGATCCTCGACACCACACATGCCCATTTCAGGGCTTTTGCAGACTTGCTTGAGGGGGTCAAAACCGAGGGACTCGTGAAGGCGCTTGGCTTTTCAGACACCCTGAATGATTCCATGACGGACCGGCCTGGGTGGCTCGAAGTCACCAACGTCTTGTGACAAGGCAGGACCTTGGGTTCGCATGAGAGGTGTCTGTTGATGGCTCTTGTGGAGCAGTCGGGGCAGCCCTGAGCATTTGATCTCCTCCCGAGTCAAATCAAACCACCACAGGGATCGCGGCCACCACCCTGGGTGACCGTTTCATGCACCATCCCATGCCCGCCGGATCCAGACCAATGGAGTCTGGAGTCGTTGCTCAGGGGCAGGACTTCTCTTTGGACATCATCATGGACTCCACAAGAGCAGCAATCTCCTCACAGTTTGAGGAATCCTTGGCGAAGAAGTGGCTGGCGCCGCAGCGGAAGGCGGCTTCCCGGTATTCGGGAAGGTCATGACTGGTGAGGAACACGATCACTGTCTCGGCATTGGTTTCCTTGATCCTTCTGGTGATGTCAAGGCCACTACCGTTGGAAAGCGTCATGTTCATGAAGACCATATCAGGTGATAAGTTGGAAATCTTGTGGACCGCTTCAGCGCCGCTCTTGGCCTCATCCACCAACATGAAGGGAAATCGCATGTGAAGCATCTGCTTCATGAACAGTCGAAAAGCTTGGTTTTCCTCGACGATGAGAGCCGTGCACATGGGAAAGGCTCCTTGGTGGGTGGGACCGGACAGCCTGAGACATTTTCCGCACCAGGCTGCCACTGCCCTTTTTCCTTCTGACTTTCTCCGGATCAGGATCAAGTCGAATGATTCGATACTTGGCGCACTCTATAAAAGAGAAAGGGATAGTGTAAATAGGGTCTTCACTGTAGATTGCCGGACAGGACACAGTATTTTGCCGGCAGGACAGGATGCGGGTGGCCTAGCTGCCCAAAAATGCTGCAAGGGCGCCGGCACTTGGTGTATCATCCGATCATTGACCACGGGGCTGACCCTAAGGGAAACACTCGCGCAGCCACTCTTGTCGCTCTCCCCGGGTTGCCCGGACAGATCTCACGATGCTGCGGCTGTTTCCGTCGGTTGATGGTGTCTTCATTCAGAGGATGAGCGATGGGAGAAAAGAAACGAATCGTGATTGCCGAGGACCACACAATACTCCGCGAAGGTCTGCGCATGCTTCTGTCATCAAACCCGGACCTGATCGTCACGGGTGAAGCCGAAGACGGCCTTGCTGCAGTTCGGAGTGCCGAGACCCTTAAGCCCGATCTCATGCTCATGGACCTCTCCATGCCCAGGATGAACGGCATGGGTGCCATCCAGGAGATCAAGAGAAGTTGCCCTGAAACCAAGATCCTGGTGCTCACCGTGCACAAGACCGAAGAATACATCCTGGCAGCGCTGAAGGCTGGTGCCGATGGCTACGTGCTCAAGGACGCCACCCACAATGAGCTCATGTTGGCCATCGAATGCGTCCTGTCCGGCAAGGCCTACCTGAGTCCCGGAATCTCCGAAAAGGTCATTGAAGGTTACCTGGAAGGGCGTAAGACACTGAAACCCGCAACTGCGTGGGACACTCTCACTCAGCGCGAGAGGGAAATACTGAAGATGGTGGCGGAAGGCTACAAGAACAAGGACATCGCCGATTGTCTGTGCATCAGCGCCAAGACCGTCGAAAAACACAGGGCCAACCTCATGAGGAAACTGGACTTGCACAGTGTCTCGGCCCTGACGGCATTCGCCGTGGAGAAGGGATTGACCACAACTTGAAGGGCGGGAACGATTGCTTTGCCCCCGCCCGCACAAAGGAAACACCCTGTGCCTGATTAGACCGGCACACGGCCCAAAGTTGGAGATCTTCTCCCTGTCCCTTGGAACTGAAATCACTCAGGAGCACTGAACTCCTCGGATTCTTAGACCAAATTGTTCTTTTCCCACTCTTTGAGTTTTTCTTTACCGATTCCCAAGTATTTCAGGAAGATGTACTCATTGTCCGCTCCGACCGGACGGCACAACCACTTGACCCTGGGAGGTGTAAGGGTCATCTTCCATGGTGGAGCCTGAAAAGCCACCTCTCCATAGTGGGGATCCACGAATTTGTCGAACACCCCCCTCTCCCACCAGACTTCGTCTTCAAACACCTCCTTGATATCCGCCATCTTGGCCGTAGCCACTGTTCCCGGCCCCCTGCGATTCACCATGTAGTCCTGGACCATCTCGAGGATTTCGTCACTGGTGTAATTGATGGACCACTTTTCGATTTCCTGGTGGATAAGGGGTTGATTCGCCTTGTTCAATCGGTCGAAGATGGTTGGGAATCTCTCCCGAAACTCCGGGTTCTTCATGATGTTGGTCAAACCCTCCCAGTTCACGTCGCTGAAGCCGGCAATGAAGCTGTACCCGTCCTTGGTCTTGATGATGGTGTAAGGAAAGACGGCACTGTCGTAGGCCCCCACCAGACCTCTGAGTTGCTGCGTTGCATGATAGTACTGAATGTGGAAATCGCAGAAGCGGAGCTCCGCCTCGGGGGGGGCCACGTCAACCATCTGCCCCACGCCGAAAACATCCCTGTGGTGCAGCGCAGTGAGGATGCCAAAAGCGGCCCAGGCACCGCCGCAATACCATCCCATCCAGTTGCCTTCCTTGGTGGGCACATTCCAAGGTTCAGCCACATCCCCTTCCTGGGGTTCACCTGTCACGGCCATGACCCCAGAGCGGGCTTGGTCGCAGATGTCGTAATTGGGTTTCCCCGTCCCAGCCTCCGGGCCGAAATGGCCATAAGTGGAAATCGAACAGTAGATCAGTCGTGGGTTGATTTCGTTGAGCTGCCTGTAGCTCAAACCGTAACCGTCCATTTCCCCAGGCTTGAAAGTCTCAATGATGACGTCCGCCTGGGCAGCCAAACGCTTCAGGGCGTTCTGTCCCTCGGGCTTCTTCAAGTTGAGCGTTGCGTGGAGCTTGTTTCGACCTTCCACGAGATAACCAAGACCAGTGCCCTTGTGAAGGTATCCAAACGGGGTGAACTTCCTTGCCGGATCTCCCTCTGGCGGTTCGATGCGGATGACGTCTGCTCCGAACTCGGCGAGAACCGACGAACAGAAGAGGCCCGCCATGCTCCCCTCGCTCAGATCCAAGACGAGCAGGTCATCCAGTGCTTCTGGCTTCAGATGGTTCTTCTTGGGATCATCCGCCTCCCGGATCCAGTCTACCCAGGTTCGATCCGTTTCGACCGAGAAATCCTCGTACGGCAGTGTGGTGACGATCTTCGGAAATGTCATGGATCATTTCTCCTATGGTGCACATAGGACACACCCAGTCTCAGTGGGCATGAACCAGCCAATTTGACTTTATGCAGCCGACGCTTGCCGCTGCATGGACCTCATCCACCCCTTACATGACGATGCCTGCCTTTCCATCCCAATCGTCGGGGGGCTTTCGTCCCGGGGGGTTGTCCACCCACCGGCCAATGATCTTCTTCTCATACAGTGCATTGATCTGGTCCGTCCTGAGCCCAAGAAACTTGCGCAGCACGAATTCATTGTCCAGGCCCACCGGTTTGTTCGCCCATTTGAGGCGTGCCGGGGTCCTGGACAGTTTGGCGGGAGAACTCACTTCCACCATCTTTCCATAGATGGGATCCTCGTATTCGAATACCGCGGCGCGGGACCGGAAATGGGCCGATTCGTAATGGTCTTTCGCATTGAGGATGGGGGTCGAGGCAAAGCCATGCTGAGACCCCAAGCGATCCACTTCAGCGACCGTCTTCCCTTTGGTCCACGTTTCAATCATCTCCAGGAGGGCAACGGCATTCTCATCCTTGAGACGAGTCAGGGCATCGGCAAATCGGGGATTGGAAACCAGCTCAGGCTTTTCCATGGCTTCACAGAGACCCTTGAATTCCTCGTCTCTCCCAGCCGCCAGGGCTACCGGACCGTCCTTGCACATGAAGACTCCCGAAGGGCAGATGGCTAGATCACGGTTTCCGGTCCGAGGGCGGTTGAACTTCTCCAGGTAGTAGTACATCCAGCTCCAGTCCAGAACCCGCATGAGTCCTTCACCCTGCGAATACTCTATGAACTGCCCCTGACCCGTCCTCTCTCGATAGTGGAGTGCCGAGAGAACGGACAGACATCCCATGAGGGCTCCCAGGTAGTCGCCGATAAACACCCCTGTCTTGAGAGGCAGACGACCGGGGAATCCCGTGGTGGCAAGGAGACCGCTTACGGTCTGGGCGACGGCATCGTAGGATGCCCTCCCGACCGAGTAATCCCCCCACTGACCGAAGCCATTGAGTGCGATATAGATGACCCGAGGATTGATCTCACTCAACTGCTTGTAGCCTATACCCCATCTGTCCATGGTACCCGCCCGTACGTTTTCCACAACGATGTCACAACTGCGCGCCAGGCGGCGAAAGATTTCTGCTCCCTCGGATGTCCTCACATCGAGCGCAAGGTGGTATTTGTTGTGGTTCTGGGGCATCTGGCCCAAAGAGGCGTTCTTCCAGAACGTCCCGTAAGGGGTAACCGACCGCATGGTGTCGCCAGCGCCGGGAAGTTCGACCTTAATGACCTCCGCCCCGAATTCACCCATGTAGTCAGCAGCGGCAGGACCCAGGATGAGAGTGCACAGCTCAAGGATTCTCACACCCCGCAGGGCTTCGGGTTTGGCGAAGATGTTGCTCGCATCGAATTCCTGATTCGTCCACTTCAAATAGTCATCACAATGCATGCGTCCTCCTTTGTGAAGTCCCAATGATAAGAATCCTGAAGAGTGATGGGGCCAATGATCAGCAAGCGCCAGGCAAAACAGCCCATCCGGCCTTCTTCCGCCCTCCGGGATCGAGCCACAGCATGGATGGGGGGGGGTAGCCGGCCGGTCTCAGCACTGAGCCAGCCGCAGCAGTGCCCCTCGAACCCCTGACACAACACTTGGCTGTTGCAGCGCATCAATCATCGAGTGCTCATCTCCTCCATCCTCTTCCAGTTCCCGCGATAGAGCCGATCTGGAACCATAGGAAGACAAGAGCACCTTCAGGATATTGCTTCTCTTGGATTACTGGGAAAGACAGTTGCCTGGCAACGAATGATAGGACTCGTCAGGCGAATGGATTTTTCGGAAGGAACCGAGAACATTGAAGATTGGCCGCGCAAGTGATGATCTACTCAGTGCAATCTCATGTCGAGGATGCCTATCAAACGCATCCCTATCAGAAATCACAGTATTCGTCAATGCAAGCACCGGTGGTCAGTGAATTCCATTTCCCCACCACACCTCACCAGGAAAATCCGAGTGCTGGCAAAGGCACGGATTCTGCCTGTCCAGCGTCCGCTATCTACGATCCCGGGAGGTTCGGCATTCAGACGCGCTCTACTTCAAAACCTTCAATGCTTCTGCAATACGATCGAAGCCCTCCTTGATCTCTTCCATGGACAGGGCATAGGAGAACCTTATGCATTGGTCTTCTCCAAACGGTACCCCCGGAACCACAGCGACATGAGCCTGCTCCATAAAGTAATCTGCAAGGTCCAGGGAACCATTGATGACCCGGTTGCCTGCGGTCTTGCCAAAATAGGCACTGAAGTTGGGAAAAACGTAGAATGCGCCTTTGGGGCGAGGACACCTGACTCCAGGAAGTTCTCCCAGGCGCTCCATGACATAGTCGCATCGTCTTTCAAAAATACCGGCCATCTCCGAGACGCATTCCTGATCCCCGTTGAGAGCAGCAACGCTCGCCCACTGGGCGATGGAGGTCGGGTTGCTGGTGGACTGCCCCTGGATCTTTCCCGCACCCTTGATGACATCTTCATCGCCGACGAGGTACCCGATGCGCCACCCCGTCATACAGGAACTTTTGCTCACCCCGTTGACGATGAAGGTGCGACCGCGAATGCGCTCATCCACCATGGCGAGATTCACCCACTGGGCGCCACCGAACAATATGCGATAGTATATGTCATCCGAAACGATCATGACGTGGTCGTGACGTGCGAGAACCTCTGCGAGACCCTCAAGATCGGACCGGGAATAAAATGCTCCCGTTGGATTGGACGGGCTGTTCATGACCAGAAGCTTGGTCCTGGGGGTTATGGCCGATTCCAGGACCTCAGGGCGCAGTTTGAAACCGTCCTCTTCCTTGCAGTGGACCGCGACCATCCGGCCTTCAGCCAGTTCGGCGAGATCCGGGTAGGAAACCCAGTAGGGCGCCGGAACGATGACCT
>CAZURN010000069.1:0-16630 GCA_964623165.1 uncultured Syntrophobacteraceae bacterium | reverse complement strand
GCGGGAATGAGTGCGCCTGGGAGCAGGTGCGATCAGAGAGGTGCAAGTCTTCTCCCGGGAGGTGCCCAATCCCGATAGCTGAAGGTGACTGCGTCGTCGCGAGGCGGGGTGGGGAGCAACCGGAGGCGAACTTGCAGTCCGAGGATGACGAACACGATTGGGCCGAACGTTACGACGAGCCTGCTCATTCAAGGTGAAGTCCAGACCGGGACACGGGCGAAAGCACGAGGTCTGCCAGAGGTTTGCGAGACCCCGGTGTATTAGCGAGAAAGCGGGGTAATGCCCGTGGAGCCAAGGGATGCAGGAAGGGGGATGCTATGATCGTATGTGGGTGGGGCTTCAAACCGCGCGAGTGCCCGTAGGGGCTAAGCCACGTGGAACTGTGTCTGAAAAACGAGACTTGTGGCGCGATTATTGCTTTAAGAATTGAGTCAAGATCTCATTCCGAAATTTGCGAACAGGGAGGGCGTGACATGAAAGCCAGACCGATAGAAAAAAGGCAGAACAAGGTGAAGGTGTTTTCGGCTGCGGACAATCAGTGCATCTGGATGAAGGCTGGAGTCATCAACTTCAAGCTTTGTGACAATGCGTATGATTGTCTGAGTTGCCCGTTTGACAAGGCAATGAGCCGAAGTCTGAAACAGAAGAAGGGTGAAGTCGTGAGTTGGCGCCAGGTCCAGAGAAAGAAGGCCTATGACGGCAAGGAATGCCGCCATATGCTGACAGGCAGAGTCCGGTATCATTTCTGTTCCAATTCCTACCGCTGCAATACGTGCGAATTCGATCAGACGCTGGACGAAGCGGATTTCTCCGCGGCACAGCCAGCCATTCGCACAAGGAAAGTGGCCGGATTCTCTTTTGCAGACGACTACTATTATCACAAGGGGCATGCCTGGGCCAGGGTGGAATACGGTGGATTCGTTCGGTTGGGGATCGATGATTTCGCTTCGAGGCTTCTGGGAACCCCAGGTGAACTGCAGGTCCCGCGGCTCGGTTCACATGTCGAACAGACCAAGGTGGGCTGGACGCTCATCCGGAAAGGCAAGCCTGCTTCGGTGCTCGCCCCGATGACGGGCGTGGTGGTGGCAACCAACCAGAAGGTCCTCCATGATCCGCATGCGATCGGCAGTGATCCTTATGGGGATGGCTGGCTTCTCGTTATTCAACCCGTGGATATGAAGAAGGAGGTCAAGAACCTCCTGTTCCGGGCAGACAGTGAGGCATGGCTGGAGTCCGAGGCGGGCAGGCTGAACGAATTGGTCATGAACACTTACGGAAGGCCGCTTGCCGCGACGGGCGGTGAAGTGGTGGACGACATATACGGTAATATATCCCATCTCATAAGCTGGGAAGATCTTGTGCACGAATTTCTGCTGACCTGACGGAGGGATAAAGGCAGGGCGAAATGTCTGGATGTTCGACCGCCGTTCAGGACTGCATGGGGGAGGGGCTTTGCGAAACCCATGTTCGCAGGTCCCTCCCTCATGTGTTTCAGTGGATACGAAAGAGGACGGAAAAGACTTCTCCGTGCAGCTTCTGTATCCTCCTGCCGCGCCAACCGCCCGCAAACCGTGCTTCCACTCGATGAGCGCATGCTGTTTCCCTTTCTCCATTCCGTACCCGGCAATGCCTTGCCGCCCGCCGATGTTCCATCGCCTCATAGAATCCTGTTCGTTTCACCTGAATGATTCGTTTCGCACTTACTTATAATAAAGTTAGTCAAGTCGTGAAAATTTTCATCTGGCCTTCCCCAACCATTTGTGCTCTAATCCCCTGCGAAGATGAGACTTTCTCTCTTAGCGCTCCCACAACGATTCGGCTGGTTAACGTGCCCTCACGCTTCGACATGTCGCGGTTTACAGGAAGATCAATTCCTTTCGAATAGAATCGAAACGAAACAGTTTAAGGCGCGGAAGCGCTTTGAAGATAGTAGAGCCTCGAATAATTTTTTCGTTCCCATTCTTGAAGAGGTTGGATCATGGCGAAAAGAATCGGGTTTTATATCTGCCATTGTGGGACCAACATTGCCGGAAAGGTTCGGACGGAGGAAGTAGCCCGTTTCGCGAGCGGCCTGAAGAATGTTGTGGTGGCAAGAGACTACAAATTCATGTGTTCAGATCCCGGTCAGGAAATGATACAAAAGGATATCCGTGAGCTGGGACTCAATCGGGTGGTCGTGGCCTCCTGTTCTCCCAGGCTTCATGAAAAGACCTTCCAGTCGGCATGTGAACGCGCTGGTCTCAATCCGTATTATTTCCAGATGGCCTGTGTGAGGGAACACTGTTCGTGGGTAACTGAGAATCCCGATCAGGCCACTGATAAAGCCAAGAAGCTGGCTGCCGCAGCCATCAGCAGGGTCGGCTATCATGAAAGCCTGACCAGGAGAGAAGTGGGCGTCCATCCGGATGTGCTGGTGGTCGGGGCGGGTATCTCAGGCATTCAATCGGCGCTCGATATCGCCAGGTCCGGCCACCAGGTCTACCTGGTTGAAAAAGATCCTTCCATCGGCGGCCACATGGTTCAATTCGATAAGACCTTTCCGACCCTGGACTGTGCCGCATGTATATCTACTCCCAAGACGGTGGCCGTCAGTCAAAGCCCGAATATCCACCTTCTCACCTACAGTGAGGTGACGGAAGTCAACGGGTTTGTGGGCAACTACACGGTGAAGGTCCGGCGGCGTTCCCGGTATGTTCGGGAGGACCGCTGTACGGGATGCGGCCTGTGTGCCGAAGCCTGTCCGGTATCGGTGCCCAATGAGTTCGATGAACATCTTGGTTCGAGAAAAGCCATCTACCGCTATTTCCCCCAGGCGGTGCCGGTCACTTTCTGCATTGAAAAGAAGGACCGTGCGCCCTGTGTTACCACCTGCCCGGCGGGCATCAACGTCCATGGCTATGTTCAGCTCGTGGGACAGGGGAAGTATCGTGAAGCCGTCGAGCTGATCATGGAGCGCCTGCCGCTGCCCGGGGTGCTGGGCAGAGTGTGCCCGCATCCGTGTGAATTCAGATGCCGCAGGGGCGGCGTGGATGACTCCATTGCCATCAGGGATCTCAAGCGATACGCCGCCGACCATGTGGACTTCAGTAAACTGCCTGTTCCTCACATCGAGGAGCGAAAGGAGAAGGTTGCCGTGGTGGGTTCCGGTCCCGCCGGGTTGACTGCGGCGTATTTTCTCCGCCAGAGCGGATTCGGGGTGACCCTGTTCGAGGCGATGCCGGTGCTTGGAGGGATGCTTCGGCTGGGTATTCCCGATTATCGGCTGCCGGTCGATGTTCTGAACACCGAGATCGATCATATTCTGAAACTGGGGATTGATGTCAGAACGGAAGCCAGGCTCGGAGTCGACTTCACTCTGGACGACCTCCGGCGAGACGGGTTTGGAGCCATTGTACTTGGGGTCGGAGCACACCGCAGCATGAAGCTCAACATCTCCGGCGAGGATGGGTTGGACGGTGTGATGGACGCAGTGGAATTTCTCAGAAAGGTGAGTCTGGGAAGCAAAGAGAGGCCCGGGGAACGAGTGGTCATCGTGGGCGGTGGGAATGTGGCCGTTGATGCTGCACGTACGGCGGTTCGGCTGGGTTGCAGCAGCGTCGCCATCGTGTATCGCCGGAGCCGCGAGGAGATGCCCGCTTATGCCGAGGAGATTGAAGGGGCTTTGGCGGAGGGAGTTGAAGTTCACTATCTTACGGCTCCCGTATGCGTCAGGGGTGAAAACGGCCGGGTGACGGGATTCGAGTGTATACGGACGGAGCTTGGAGTTCCGGATGAAAGCGGTCGGAGAAGACCGGTGCCCGTTGAAGGGTCGGAGTTCGTGATCGAGTGCGATGTGGTGATTCCGGCCATAGGACAGCAGCCGGATGTTGCGTTTGTGGAACCGTCCGGTCCCGAGGTGACGCGACGAGGAACTTTTGTGGTCAACCGCTACACCATGCAGACCACCACGCCTGGCGTGTTTGCTGCAGGAGACGCGGTCAGCGGCCCGGCTACGGTGATCGATGCCGTGGCAGCGGGACGAAGGGCTGCAGAAGCCGTTCGCGCCTATCTGGATGGCGAGGACCTGGATTTGCTGGCGGAGCGTCTTGCCGGGGAGCAGGCGCCTGGAGAGGACTGGCGGGAAATCCCCGAGGGGATCGAGAGGATGGATCGTGCCGCTCTGCGGCATATAAGTGCGAGCGAGAGTGCGGCTTCCTTCGACGAGGTTTCGCTGGGCCTGGCGGAGGACGATGCGCGTCGGGAAGTCATGCGTTGTTTGAATTGCGGGATCTGCTCGGAATGTATGGAATGTGTGCGCGCGTGTGAGCGAAGTGCGGTGGATCACGGCATGCAGGAAGAAGAGGTCGAGATCAAGGTCGGGTCGATCATCCTTGCCACCGGCTTCGACATCATGGACCCTGAACCGCTCAAGCAGTACGGCTACGGTCGTTTCCCCGACGTATACACGGGCCTCGAATTCGAGCGCATGAACAACGCCGTTGGCCCGACGGGCGGTCGGATCCTTCTTGGGAACGGACAACCTCCCGCCAGTGTCGGCATCATCCATTGCGTCGGCAGCCGGGACGTGAACTATCACGAGTATTGTTCCCGGGTATGCTGCATGTATGCCCTCAAATACGGTCACCTGATCAAGGAAAAAGTGGGGCATAACGCCGTGGTCTACAATTTTTACATAGACATGCGTTGCTTTGGGAAGGGATACGAGGAATTTTACCGCAGGCTTCAGGAGGAGGGAGTCACGTTCTTGAGAGGCAGACCGGGAGAGATCACCGATCAGGCTTTGCGTCCCGAGGAGGAGGGAAAGCTGGTTGTGATCACCGAGGATACGCTGGTTGGACGGCGCCTGAGGGTTCCCGTCGATATGGTCATACTCTGCACGGCCATGGAACCGCGCAGCAACGCAGCCGAGGTGGCACGCATATTCGGAATCAACCAGGGAGGAGACGGTTTCTTTCTTGAAGAACATCCCAAGCTGGGCCCCATGTCCACTGCCACCGACGGCATATTTCTCGCCGGCACCTGCCAGGGCCCCAAGGACATCCCGGATTCCGTGTCCCATGCGTCGGGTGCCGCAGCTCAGGCTTTGGCTCTCGCTACCCGGGGGAAAGTCGAGATTTCGCCCACCACTTCGTGGATCGACCCGGACGTGTGTGCGGGATGCCAGACCTGTATCAATCTCTGCGCGTACTCGGCCATCGAGTTCGATGCACGGCGGGGTGTATCCGTTGTCAATGAAGCGGTATGCAAGGGCTGTGGTAGCTGCGCGGGTTTCTGTCCGAGCGGTGCTGCACGCATAAAGCATTTCACCGCTCGCCAGGTTTTTGCGGAAATCGATGGAATTTTGGAAGAAGTCATGTGAGCCTCGGTTGCCCGGTCATCTTGGATCCGGAGAAGACGGAGGCCCGACGAAGGAGGGTTCGATGCGTGGTCGGGAACGCGTTGAGCAGCATTGGTTTCACCTGGTCCCAGGAAACATGGGAGGGAAAAATGGCAGACTATGAGCCGACGATCATCGCTTTTGTTTGCAACTGGTGTACCTACACGGCGGCGGACCTGGCGGGAACTTCCAGGTTGATACAGCCTCCTAACGTGCGCATGATCCGAATGATGTGCACGGGAATGGTGGATCCGAAGTACGTTGTCAAAGCGCTTCTGGAAGGCGCCGACGCCGTGCTGATCAGCGGCTGCCATCCGGGGGACTGCCATTATATCAATGGAAATCTGAAAGCCCGCAGGCGCATCAAGCTCCTCAAGGAAATCCTGCCCCGATTCGGTTTTGACGAACGCAGGCTCAAGATGACCTGGATCGGGGCCAGCGAGGGAATAGACTTTGCCGAAACCATCAGAGAGATGGTTGCCGAGGTCAAAGCCATGGGCCCAAATGAATTGAGGCAGAAAATGGTGCTGTGAAGACGCTGTGGAGTCTTAAACAATCCGGAGAGAAACAATGGCCAAGACAGCGATGATTGAAATAAAGGGGCAGGATTCGGTTGCCTCACTTCAGGAATTCCTCAGGGCGCTTCTCACCCGTGGAGAAATCGGCGCCGTGCTCGTGGCGCAGCATTTACCCATGAAAAATGTGGTCATGCCTGTCCTTGTGACCGACGAGAGCAGGCTTGGGGCAGCAGATCCCCTTGCACCGGCTTTTCCCATGAACGCCGCCAAGATCCTTTCCAGGCTTACGCGCAAGCCGCTGGGAACCGTGATGGCGGCTGTACTTCGGCCTTGTGAGATAAGGGCCTTCGTCGAACTGGTCAAACTCAAGCAGGGCAGCCTGGATGACGTCGTGCTGATCGGCCTGGACTGCCTGGGGGCCTACAGCAACGTGGATTATGCAGCACTGGCCGCCGAAAACGGAACGGAATTCACCCGGTCATTCTGTGCGCAGATGCTCGATGAAAAGGGTTTCGTCTCCGAAAACGACAAACTTGCAGGGGCATGCAGGGCCTGTGAATATCCCGTCCCTGAGAATGCGGATGTGCTGATCGGCCTTGTCGGAGGAGACACATCCGGTTCGTTCTTTGTGAAAGCCAATACCGATAAGGGACTGGAGTTGCTGGATAAACTGAGACTTCCGTCCGGGCAGGAGCCTCCTCGGCGCAAGGAGGCCGTCGCCGACCTGGTGAGTCGGCGCACTGCCTTCCGTGACAAGATGTTTGAAGAGACGAGTTCAGCCACGTCTGATCCGGAAAAACTGATGAGTTATCTCGCCAATTGCGTGAACTGCTACAACTGCCGGGTGGCATGTCCGGTGTGCTACTGCAAGGAATGCGTTTTTGTGACGGACGTGTTCGACCATGAACCCTCCCAGTATCTTCGGTGGGCAAGAAGGAAGGGAATCCTCAAAATGCCCACCGATACAGTCTTCTTTCATCTTACACGCCTGGCGCATATGAGTACGGCTTGCGTCGGCTGCGGCCAGTGTTCCAACGCCTGCCCCAATAACGTCCCCGTGATGCAGATTTTTCGCACCATTTCCAGCCATACTCAACGAGCCTTCGACTACCATGCCGGTATGAGTGTGGAAGAAGAGCCTCCCCTGTCGTCTTTCCGTGAACACGAGTTTTCCGAAGTTACCGGCGGCAGGGACTAGAGGGCGGGGATCGGGAAACGGAAGGGGATTGTAGGCTGGGGTTTACAGAGCGTGAGGTCTTGATATGAAGAAAAAGATTGGCTCGGCTTTGGTGGTGGGAGCCGGAATCAGCGGAATCCGTTCCGCTCTGGACCTGGCGGAAATGGACTACCAGGTTATCCTGATCGACAAGGCGCCCAACCTTGGAGGGACACTGAGACAGCTGGACTACCAGTTCCCGAGCGATCATTGCGGAATGTGTAAAATGCTTCCCATGGTGGATCGTGATGCTTCTTCGCAGTTCTGCCTGCGCAAGGGCCTTTTTCACGAGAACATCGAGATTATGCTTTCCACCGAACTCGTGGCTTTCGAGGGCGAACCGGGCAAGTTCCAGGCCACCCTGCGCTATCTGCCCAACAAGGTGGATACGGATCTCTGCATCGGCTGCGGCGAATGCTCCCGAGTCTGCCCGGTCGAGGTTCCCGACGAATTCAATGCCGGTCTTACGATGCGCAAGGCGGTATACCTTCCCGTGCCGCACAACATTCCCAATCACTTTGTCATCGATACCGCGGCCTGCAATCGCTGCGGTGAATGCGAAAAGATCTGCCCCACGGGAGCCATCGATCTCCTGTTGCAGGAGCGCCGCAAGTTCAGGATCCTCGTGGTCGACGACGAAAAGATCGTCCGGGATTCCATCAAGGAATGGCTGGATGACGAGGGTTTCACGGTCGAAACGGCGGACTCGGGTGTCGAGGCCTTGAGCAGGCTCGAACAGCAGCCCTGCAACATGATGTTTCTGGACGTTAAGATGCCTGGAATGGATGGTGTGGAGGTCCTGAAGAAGGTGAAGGAAATCGATCCCGACCTGCCGGTGGTGATGATGACTGCTTATGCGACGGTGGAGACAGCCGTTGAGGCCATGAAGGTCGGGGCCAGAGACTACCTCATGAAGCCTTTCGATATCGAGGTGCTGGTGTCGATGGCGATCCGGTTCTACCGGAGCGCGCAGCGCGTGGCCGAGCGCATGGTCGAAGTGGGCGCGGTGATACTCGCCGCCGGGTTCAAGTCCTATGATCCCACCGACGGGAAGAATACGTATGGCTATGGAGAGTATGACAATGTCGTGACCAGCGTGGAATTCGAGAGGTTGGTGAGCGGCACGGGGCCGAACCAGGGAAGACTCGTCAAAAGAGACGGCGGTGAGGTTCGCAAAATCGCCTGGCTCCAGTGTGTCGGTTCCAGAGACTTGAATGCCGATGCAGACTACTGCTCCTCCGCCTGCTGCATGTTTTCGATCAAGGAAGCCGTACTGGCCAGGGAGTGCACCGGCGGCAAAGTGGATGCGGCCATATTCTACATGGATATGCGAACCTTCGGCAAAGATTTCCAGCGATACCGGGACAGGGCCGAAAAGGACCTGGGAGTGCGCTTTGTGAGGAGCCGGGTTCATTCGGTGGAGCCCGATTTCGATGGTGGAGGTTTGAGGATCTCCTATTCCGACGTCACCGGAACGATGCACGTCGAGCCGTTTGACATGGTGGTGCTTGCCACCGGTCAAAGACCGTCTGCAGGAACGGAAACCCTTGCTGAACTCACGGGTGTCGAACTCAACCCCTGGGGTTTCTGCAAAACGACGGACAGCTTTCTTTCCGCCACGACCCGGGAAGGTGTATTCGCTTCAGGCTCCTTTTCCGGCTTGAGGGACATCTCCGAATCCGTGCTTCTGGCAAGCGCTGCATCCCTGAATGCCTCTGCACTCATGCACGGCAAGGGTGGAGGTCTTGCTCCGGTTCCGGACGACGAACCGAAGCTCCGGGATGTTTCAAGGGAACTGCCCCGCGTGGCCGTCGCTTACTGTACATGCGGTGGAAAACCGGCTGGAGCCCCTGATCCCGAGGCCGTTTTCAACTCTCTTTCCGAGGCTGAGATCGTGGGCCGGTTTATACGGATCGAGCGTATGTGTACCGCCGCCGGCTGGGATGAAATGATTGACAGGCTCAGGAATACAGAGTGCAACCGGGTGCTTGTTGCCTCCTGCCTTCCCTGCGTTTATGGAAGGAAGACCAAGGAAGTGGGGGATGCCCTCGGCTTGAGCACTTCATTGATCGATGCGGTCGATGTTCGAACGCCTCTGTCTCCCGTTCATCATCTCAGCGCATCCCAGGCGGCCCGGGAGATCCGCGTGGCCCTCGATATGGCGCTGGCCAGGTTGAAGGGGGCCGTTCCCGCTGAGTCTTCCCGTATCGCAAACACCCAGAAGGCCCTCGTGGTGGGAGGAGGCATCGCCGGGATGACTTCGGCGCTGGCGATTGCTGATCATGGCTTTCCCGTAAGCCTTGTCGAACGGTCTTCGGAATTGGGGGGGAATCTGAAAAAGATCTACAGGACTATCGAAGGATATTCACCCCAGGAACTTCTCGGAAAGATCGTCGCTCGAGTCGAAACTCACCCCCTGATCACGCTGTACAGGAATTCCCGGCTGATTCATACGGAAGGGCATGTCGGGCGGTTTCGGACCACCATCGAAAAGGACGACGGAACGGGGGAGGTTCTCGATCACGGAGTGGCCATACTGGCTACGGGAGGCGGGGAGGCGAAAACTACGTCTTATAGCTGGGGGAAAATCGACGGAATCCTGACTCAACATGAACTGGAGGAGAGGCTGCACTCGGGTGTCCTGGATCCCTCCCTGCTGCGGAATGTGGTCATGATCCAGTGCGTGGATTCGAGGGAAGGAGAGCGCAATTACTGCAGCCGCATCTGCTGCGCTTCCGCGCTGAAGAATGCCCTTTATTTGAAGGAGCGGAATCCGGATACCGACATATATGTATTTTACCGGGACATCATGGCGTACGGCTTTCTCGAATCGTTCTACACCCGTGCTCGAAAGGCGGGCGTTATTTTTGTACAATTCAGTGTCGACCGCAAACCAGAGGTCAATGTTGAAAACGGAACTGCGGCCGTTGTTGGTTTTGACCCCGTACTCGGCCGGGAAATCATCCTTCGGCCGGACGTCGTGGTGTTGAGCACCGGGATCGTACCTGCCGATCACCGGAGTCTTGCCGAGGTTTTGGGGGTAAGAATCAACCGGGACGGTTTCTTCGAGGAAGCGGAATCCAAATGGCGGCCGGCGGATTCCATCCGACATGGCATCTTTCTGTGCGGCATAGCTCACTCGCCCCGTTCCATCAGCGAATCCGTCACTTCGGCCGAGGCTGCGGCTCAACGGGCACTGGGGCTGCTGAACCATCCGGGGCTTCGCGTCGCGCGGTCCGTGGCGGAGGTGCGTCACAGTCTGTGTTCCCTTTGTGAAAGATGCATTGCGGCGTGTCCTTACGGAGCCAGATGGTTCGACGAGGACCTGGAGAGAATACAGGTGGATGAAGTGGCCTGCCAGGGTTGTGGCGCCTGCGCAGCCGCATGCCCCAACAGCGCTTCGGTCCTGCGAGGCTCACGGGATCAGCAGATTTTCGCCGTGCTCGATGCCGCAATGCAATGAGAGGCATGTGAAGACCACACCGTCACATCATTGAACGAGGATATGAAAATGAGCACTCAGGTGTCCGAATCTCACTCCTCCGATCCCATGTCGGTCCTTGGAGAAAAACTCAGCGCGTGCATGCAGTGCGGTACCTGCACGGGTTCCTGTGCCAACTCACAGGCCATGGATCATACTCCCAGGTATCTCTGGAGACTGGTTCAACTGGGGTTGAAGGACGATATCTTCCAGAGCAAGACCTTCTGGCTTTGTTCCAGCTGCTATTATTGTACCCTGAGATGTCCCAGGGGCCTTCCTTTGACGGACGCGATGGCTGCGCTCAAAAGAATCGCCGTTGAGGAAGGTCTGTTCGACGACAGGAAAAGTCCATCTTTTTACCGGACTTTTCTCGATACGGTCCGGCGGTATGGGCGGGTAAGAGAGATGGAACTCATGGCCAGGTACTTTATCTCCCTGAAGAACCCCGCCACTCCTCTGAGCTTCACACCCCTGGGCCTCAAGATGATGCTCAAAGGCAAGATTTCCCCTCAGATGCCCCTCTTTTCCGGGAAAGGGAAACTGGACAGGATCTACCGTAAAGTGCGTGAGATGGAGGCAAATCCATGAAGTATTTCTATTACCCCGGTTGCTCACTGGAAGGTACTGCGAAGGAATACGACGCATCCACTCGTGCCGTGCTGAAGGTGCTGGGAGCAGAGTTGGTGGAACTGGAGGATTGGACATGCTGCGGAGCCAGTGCCGCGGACGCCGTGAGCTACCTTCTCTCCATGGTTTTACCTGCCCGAAACCTGGCTCTGGCAAGCGGGACCGGGACAAGCGCCGATTTTCTCATCCCATGCAGTGCCTGCTATCTGAACCTGAGAAGAGTGGACGATCAGATCAGGCGAGATACTCGACTTCTCAACAGGATCAATGAAGCCCTCGCAGAGGAGGGGCTGAAATATGACGGTGGAATTCGGTCCAGGCATATCCTCGATGTGCTGGCCAACGACTTCGGGGCGGAAGGGATCGAGCGCAAGGTTATGAAAAATCTCGGCGGGCTGCGAGTGGCTCCCTACTACGGCTGTCAGTGTCTGCGCCCCTTCCAGGATTTCGATGATCCACAGGAACCTGTGTCCATGGAACCTGTCATCCGGGCGCTCGGCGCCGAGGTGCATCCGTGGTCGATGGGGGCCAGGTGCTGCGGAGCGGGGCTGATGACCACCAAGAAGAGCGTTGCCCTGGACCTGGTGAAGGCCCTGCTTACGGCAGCAAAAGGTGCGGACTGCATTGCAACCGTCTGCCCGATGTGCCAGATGAACCTCGACAGCTTTCAAAGCAAGGTTTCCAGGTTGAGTGGAGAAGATCTGAGTATCTCAGTGATCTACCTCCCTCAACTCATGGGCCTGGCCTTCGGTTTGCCGGAGGAACAGCTGAGGCTCAAAATGAACTTCGCCATTACCGATGTTTTTTACAGCAGGTTCCGAACTGCAGGGGAAGCAGCGGCGGCTGAGGCGGGGTAGACGAATGTTCGGGGGCCGGGTGCAGCAGTTCCCGGCCTGCCGGAAGCGCGTTTCCGCCTCTCCATGCCGGGGGATCGCGTTCTTCCGGTTGCCTGCCCGGGGACCTTGTTGTTGACCGGCAGTGCATTATCAGATAGATTTCCTGTGTATAAAGGTCTGTATCGTTGAGGGCATGTGCTGTCGAGGAATAGTTCAAGGGCAATCACTTTGGATACGGCCGGTGGCCAATCCGGTTTCTGCGGCTCACATCTGCCGGATGTCCGCAGCCTCCATGGGTTTTTCGAACTTTTAGTCCACATCGTTTATTTCCCGCCTCCCGGCACTGACCGGCATCACTCCACCCTTACCCGGCACGCGTGGAAGCTTGCGTTTCCGGCTGTGTTTGCCGATAAAGCCATAGAACAGAAAAGTCCAGTCGATGCTTAATAGACTTCCTGCCATATACCATACGCTTATTTTCAGACTGATCTTCTCCGTCGGGCTGGTGATCTTCATCATCATATCCACATGGGCCTATTTCAATATCGAATATCAGAAGAAGACCACCACGGCAGCCATAGTAGAAGCAGTGGACCGGCTCGGAAATACGATAAAGCTGGGTACCCACTATGCCATGATGTTGAATTCGAGGGAGGATATCAATGAAATCATAAAGAACATCGGCAGGCAGGAAGGTATCACGAATATAAGGATTTACAACAAGGACGGCCAGATCAAGTTTTCTAACCTTCCCGAAGAGGTGGACCGGATAACCTCCATCAAGGATGAAGCCTGCTATATATGCCACAAAGTGGAACCTCCTCTCGATGATGTCGACACCAACGAAAGAAAACGCATCTTCACTTCGTCGAACGGGTACAGACTCCTGGGGATTATCAGCCCCATCTACAACGAACCGGGGTGTGTGACGGACGAATGTCATTTTCATCCTGCCGATAAAAAGGTCCTTGGAGCCCTGGACGTGGTCGTTTCGCTCAGGGAAACCGACACAGCGATCCTCTCCTACGAACGCTGGATCATTGTGCTGGCCATTTCCGGTTTTGCAGCCACATCCGTTATCATCGGAATCTTCCTTATGCTGTTCGTAAACCGGCCGATCAAGAAGCTGATTACCTGGACCCGCCATATTGCTCAGGGAAAATACGACCATCCCATCAACGAAAAGTGGGACGACGAAATAGGGCAGCTGGCTCATGCCATCAACAGGATGGCCCGGGAAATCGGAGAGAAGCAAAGGGAGCTGAACCGGCAGCGGAACGAATATCAGGAGCTTTTCGAGCAGGTGCCCTGTTACATTACGGTGCAGAACAGGGATCTCAAACTCATCCGTCACAACAGGGAGTTTGCCGAACAGTTCGATCCTCATCCCGGTGATTACTGCTACAAGGTGTACAAGGGGAGGTCCGAGCAGTGTGAGTGCTGTCCGGTGATGATGACGTTCGAGGACGGAGAATCGCATCAGAGCGAAGAAAGCGGAATCACGAAGGACGGAAGCCTTTCCTGCTGGATTTGCAGGACTTCGCCCATCAGGGATGCGTCGGGGGAGATTGTCGCAGTAATGGAGATGAGCGTCGACATCACCCAAATGAAGCTCCTGGAAGAGGAAATCAGAAAATCTGAAGAAAAATACAGGCATATATTCAACAATATCCCCAATCCCATATTTGTGCTCGACCGCAGGAACCTGATCATTCTTGACTGCAACGACATGGTGACACAAGTCTACGGTTATACCAAGGAAGAGCTGATCAACACGTCTTTCCTCTATCTCTTCGAGGAAAGCGAACACCAGAATTTCGCTCTGGAAATCAGAACCTCGGACTTTATCAACCAGGTCCGGCAGATTACGAGGGACGGCAGGCACATTTATGTCAACATCCGGGTTTCGCCGTCTGAATTTCTGGGTAGAGCAGCGCTGTTGATCACGACCAGCGATATCACCAAGAGGCTCATGGCCGAGCAGCAGTTGATACAGGCGAGCAAAATGGCCACGCTGGGGGAGATGGCCACGGGAATTGCCCACGAACTGAATCAGCCTCTGTCCGTGATCAAGACGGCCGGAGGTTTTCTGATCAAGAAAATCAGGAGGGGGGAGAAGATCAGCGAGGAGATTCTAAAGACCATGGCCGAGGAGATCGACAGCCATGTGGACAGGGCGTCCAAGATCATCAATCACCTGAGGGAGTTCGGGCGCAAGTCCGAGGTGGGCAAGGAGAGGGTGCAGCTCAATGATGCACTCATGCGAGCACTGGAGATATTCAGTCAGCAGCTGAAGCTGAGGGAAATCGAGGTCGAAAAGGATCTGGACGATACCCTGCCGACGATCCTTGGAGATGCCAACCGGCTGGAGCAGGTGTTTATCAATCTTCTGATCAATGCCAGGGATGCCATCGAGGAAAAGTGTGATAGGGTGGGCAGCAGAAACATCGAAAAGAAGATCTATCTCAAGACCCGGGCCATTGACGCAAAAGTGCGCGTGATGGTAAGGGACACGGGTGTTGGAATCCCCAGGTCCGTGTTGGACAAGGTATTCGAACCCTTCTTTACGACCAAGCGGGTGGGTAAAGGCACGGGGTTGGGGTTGTCCATCAGCTATGGGATCGTGCAGGATTATGAGGGGACGATCCATGTCGAGACCGAGGAAAATGGAGGTTCGTCCTTTATTGTCGAGTTTCCCGTTGCAGGTGAGGTTTGATGGCGGACAAGATCTTGCTGGTCGATGATGAGGAAGGAATTCGCAAGGTGCTGGGGATATCTCTTGCCGATGCCGGCTACGATGTTCTGACGGCGGCCAGTGGGGAGGATGCCTTGGAGATTTTCAGGAGGGAATCGCCTTCCATCGTTCTGACCGACATCAAGATGCCCGGAATGGACGGCATCGAATTGCTGCGCAGAATCAAGGAAGAGGAACCGGATGCCGAAGTGATCATGATCACCGGCCACGGCGACCTGGAGTTGGCTATAAAGAGCCTCCAGTACGAGGCGGCGGATTTCGTCACAAAACCCATCCATGATGAAGCCCTTTGCATAGCGCTGAAGCGTGTTCACGAACGAATCTGGATGAAAGCCAGGCTCCGCGAGTACACGGAGAGCCTGGAGCAGCTGGTACGAGAAAAAAGCCGGCAGTTGATCGAGGCGGAAAGACTGGCCGCCATCGGCCAGACCGTTGCTACCCTGGCTCACGCCATCAAGAACATCATCGGCGGCCTCAAAGGCGGCATGTATGTGCTCGAGAAAGGAATGGAGCTCAACAACGAGAAATATAAGGGCCAGGGGTGGGAAATGCTCAAGAGCAACGTGGGGAAGATCGGCAACCTTGCTCTCGATCTTCTGAATTACGCCAAGGATCGAGAACCCGAGTACCGGGTGTGTGATCCCAACGAGCCGCTCGAAGAGGTGTTCCACCTCATGGAGCCCCGGTGCAGGCAACGTGGAGTCTCCCTCGATATGGAACCCGGTACCGATTTGCATCCGATTCTGCTGGATCCAGAGGGCATACACTGCTGCCTGCTCAACCTCGCAATGAATGCTCTCGATGCCTGCACGGAGTTCGAAGCGTCGGGAACTGGCGCCAAGATCCTTCTACGTTCCCGGAATGTGGACGGATGGGGAGTCGAGTACCAGGTTGCAGACACCGGATGTGGCATGGATGAGGAGGTAAGAAGCAAAATCTTCAAAAATTTCTTCAGTACGAAAGGATCGAAAGGCACGGGACTGGGCCTGATGATCACTCAGAAGATCGTGAAGGAACATGGTGGATTCATTGATCTCGAAACAGAAAAGGGAAAGGGGAGCACCTTTGTGATCCGGCTTCCCGACAAGAGAAGGTTTTATTGTGAGTGAATGGCCGGCATCGGAACCTGAGCACCCGGGAAGATGGATCGGTTCCCCGACGGGCAGTCGCAGCAGCCAACCAGACCAGAGAAGGGAAAGACCATGGTGGAGTACAAAAACATTCTATTTTGTACGGATTTTTCCGAAGATGCCAATATCGCCTTTTTGCATGCCCTGAACCTGGCAAAGAAATACAATGCCAGGCTGCATATCCTGAACGTACCCCACTCCCCATTCACTTATGCAAGAAACATCGTTGATGAACATGTCCCCGAGAACAAGGCCCGGGAGGGGCAGGCATTTTTTGACGAGGATATTGCCAGAGAAGCTGAAAAGGCTCTCAGGGAGAATTATGAGAAAAGGATGGGGGATTTCAGGGATTACGCCTACGTGGTGAGATGCGGAGCGCCCGACGTTGAAATCGTCCGCTACGCCAAACAGAACCATATCGACCTCATCGTGATGGGAGCCCTCGGCAAGTCCGACGTGGACAGGCTCGAACACGGCAGTACGGTAGCAAATGTGTCAAAGTACGCCCATTGCCATGTCATGGCCATCAGGAATCCGGCGAAACAGTTCACATTGCCGGGTAAAATGAATTGACCGGGGCACGGAAACATCATATGCAGAAAGCTGGAGGACATGACCATGGCGAAAAAAGTTCTTGTAGTGGATGACGAACAGGATATACGCATCTTCATCACCACTCTTCTGGAAACC
>CAZURN010000068.1:0-16732 GCA_964623165.1 uncultured Syntrophobacteraceae bacterium | reverse complement strand
ATGTCTCTCCTCGACATGGTTGACGAGGATGTGAGGACGGCTCTTCTGTGTTTCAGCAAGCCCGGTCCTGCTGAGAAGGTGCGGAGCGTGGTCAGTCAGATGGGGTTCCATGCTGTTGTGGCCCAGTCGGCGTCTCTCGCCATCAAGAAACTCCAAAACAACAGGTACGACCTGATCGTTTTTGAGGAGATGTTCGATTCCAAGAAGCCTTCGGAGAACCTCTTTCTCCATCACATTCAGCTGCTTCCCATGCATGTGAGGAGGAAATTCTTCGTTTGCCTTGTGAGTGAAAAACAGGCTACCCTGGACCAGATGCTCGCTTTTCGAATCGGTGTCGATCTCATCTTCAATGCCAAGGATCTTGACAAGATGAAGGTCATTCTGACCCGCGCCATCAAGGATCAGCAGGGGATTTACAGGGTGTTCAGCGACGAACTTGCCAGGAAAGGTCAGCGCTGACCGATGAGAACTGCTGCATGATCTTCAAGCGCTTCCATACAAAGAAGAGTTCACGGCACTTGAGGGCGAGAGTTGAGAGCTGTGTTCACACCATTCTCGAACTCGACGAGCGCTTGGGGAAGGGAAAGATCAAGCCGGAAATCATCCAGCAGTTCGAGAGGCTGAAAGATTCACTCCAGTATGTGGACGACGAATCCGTCGACGAAAAGGACATCGACAAGATCGAACAGGCGACAAATCAGCTTCTTGCCGAGATTCGCCTGAGTTATGGTGAAGGGCTTGCCGCAACCCGGCACGAGGGTGAAAAGCACTGATACCAGCCGTTCGGGGTCATGTGCGCGTTTGTTGCCGAAAAAAGCCAATAACTGCCAGGCGATAGAGTCGCATGGCACCACCGGGATATCCCCTGACGACCCTGGTCGTACCAATGCCCTCTTCTTTTAGCCCAACTTTCAGAGCAAAATCAACCCTGGGCTGATGGCATTCCCCAATCGTCTTTGCTAACGTGATCACGCGTCGACGACCCGAGACCGCTTACCTGACGGTAAAGACTCCAGTATCCATTTCAACCTTCAGTCCCTATGCCCATCTCATTGGCTCTGTGCGAGTGAAAGTGGAGCAGATTCCTGTTCCTCCTCATCAAAACGGTTGCATTTGCATCTCTCCTCCGACCAAGATCTTGGCCGCCCCTCAGAGTGGTCGGGTTACCGCCTGCACCTGATCGGGAATCGTGGCTATGTGGCGTGCCGGCAGTGAACACATTGAGACAGCCTCCTGTGCAACAGCCCGACTCTGTGATCCCGATCCGCTCTGTGTCAAGCGCTCGCCATTACATTTTCAAAGGGTCCACGGAGAGGGACGAGGATTGGGATAGAGGGACTTTTGGATCATGATGGGGCAGGCTGATGAATGGGAGGGTTCTTATTCTCAGCGATGAACCGGTGTCAGCTGAGGTGGTGAAAGGATTGCTGGAGTCCGAAGGGTTTGAAGTGGCGGTTTCCCATGACAAATCTGAAGGCTTGAGGAGACTCTTCGCCAGGAATTTCGACATTCTGTTGATTGAACAGAAGATGACGGTGCCTGCCGAGGTGGAGTTCTTTCGGTTGACGCGGCTGGTGGATCCAGATGTCTCCGTCATCATGACCACTGTGGAGGGGACCATCTCGTCCGCAGTCAATGCCGTGAAGGAGGGCATCAGCGATTATCTTAGGCACCCGTCCGATCCAAGGGTGTTGGTGCAGGCCGTCAAGAAGGCAGCCAAGGAAAAGGAGGCCCTGCGGGAGACTCGCTTGCTGCGGCCTGAATACATTCAGAAGTATGCATTTAGCAACATCATCAGCAAGAGTTCGAAGATGCAATACATTTTTGAACTCATCAAACGGGTTGCGGCCGCGGATTCCACCGTCTTCATCACCGGGGAAACCGGGGTCGGCAAGGAGCTTGTGGCCAGGGCCATTCACTCAAACAGCCCGAGAAAAGACGGGCCTTTCGTGGCCATCAACTGTGGAAGCCTGACGGAATCCCTCCTGGAATCGGAACTCTTTGGCCACGAAAAGGGTGCTTTCACGGGGGCCATCAAGACCAAGGTCGGCAAATTCGAATATGCCGATAAGGGCACACTGTTTCTCGACGAAGTGGGTGACATTTCGGCTGCCATGCAAGTCAGGCTGCTGAGGGCGCTACAGGAAAAGCGAATCGAGCGGGTTGGGGGAAATGATCCCATTGAAGTGGACGTGCGCGTGGTTTCAGCCACCAATCAGGATATTAAGGAAAAAATCCGAAGACATGAGTTTCGACTGGACCTCTTCTATAGACTCAACGTCATCCATATTCACATTCCCCCACTGCGCGAGAGAAGCGAAGACATCCCCTTGTTGGTGCAGCACTTTTTGACGATGCTGAACGAGAGTCTTGGCCGGGAGATCAGAGGGATATCCATCCGAGGTATGAAGCAACTTCTAGAGTACGACTGGCCGGGCAACATCCGAGAACTGGAGAATGTCCTGGAAAGAGCGTACATCACTTGCGATGGAACCGTCATTGATCAGATCATCTTTCCCCAATATGGACAGAATCCGCCGATGGGATCTCTCGAAGATGGCGTCGACCTGGAAGTGCCCTTCGAACTGGCTCGGCACATGCTCGTGAAGAAATTCGAGAAACGCTATCTCTCAGAGGCTCTGAGACGTTTCGAGGGAAATGTGTCCGAGGCAGCCAAGAGAACGGGCATCAACCCGAGAACCCTGTGGCGCAAGCTTCGAGAGCACAACCTGGAGAGGGGAAGCTTCAAGAGGTTGAACGACCTGTAGTCCCGTGTCTTATTGCGACACTCGTGTCACACTCGGCAACCTGATAGGATCAAAGGGTTTTCTTTGATTTCGTGCCATTTGTCACATGATGGAGCAGGGGCGCTGAGGTGTTCGTCCAAGTTTTCCGCATGTAAATTATTCAATGATATCGATCTTTCAGCATCCACTGAGGTCTTGAAACGAGTTCTTGGCAGGATATTTGCTCAAAGTTTTTCAGCAGTCCAGTGAGAAGCTCTCTCTCGATACCCATTGAAACTGATTCTGGCGCTCGGTTTCTCTCAAGTGACGTCCCTTGTTCATCACTTCTCGATTCTGTGGTCCGGACAGCCGGAAATCCGTGGTTCTTTTTGGTCTCCTTGTCAGAAGGTTCCATGTTTTTCCGTAGGGAAGATGGTGAAAGCCCATCACTGCCCCGCAACTGTGAGCGGTGCAATTCTTCCTCTGGCGCCGGTAGGTTCCGGTCTTTACCGGGGAGGGCACAGAGGTTGAAAGGAGCCGCGAGTCAGACACCTACCATGTAAGGATGCCGTGCTTCGAGGGCGGGCACGGCATCCACCCGCCTGTTCGCTTATTTTTCGGGCCTGTTTGAATAGTGGCTGGTTGAAGGGGATCTCATCCCACGGGATCACGTGGCGTGTCTCATGTAAGCGGTTTCCAGGATCGTGAATCTAACGCGCCGGAGGCAAGATAAGGTTGCCTCTTGTGAAGAGATCCTGGTGCAGGGGTGTCGGCTCGGCCTGAAGCGCCGAAACACAGTCCTACAGAGGAGGCTTCTCATGAATGCCAAAGAACGAGTCATGAGCGTCATCAACCATCAGAAACCGGACCGAATGCCCTGTTTCGGTGCCAACTCGACAGTGACCTATGATCAAATGGAGAAGGTTCAGGCCTTTTGGCCTGATGGCCATGAGAAGGCTGAGGCCATGGCAAAGCAGGCCATGGCAGCATACACGGTGCTCGGCTTTGATGCGGTGCGGGTCCCGTTCTGCCAGACGTTTGAGGCGGAAGCGCTGGGGTGCAAGATAAAATCCGGCGGCACGGAGGGAATTCCTGGCATTGCACATCCCCCTCCTTACAAGCTCGATGATACTCCCATTTTCCCCGACGATTTCCTCTCCAGGGGAAGGATACCGGAACTGCTCAAGGCGGTAGGGATCATGAGGAGGGAACTGGGGGATGAGGTTCCGATCGTTGCCGGAATCATCGGCCCCTTCACCATAGCGGGATCGCTCGTGGACACGGTTCCTCTTCTCAAGGCGACTTTCAAGGCGCCCGAAAAGATCCGACCGTTCCTGGAGGTTGGCATGAGGGCTGGGGCTGCCTTGGCCCGGGCTCTGATCGATGCGGGGGCGGACATCATCTCCTGCGAGGACATGACGGCGTCGCCTGATCTCATCGCTCCCAAAACCTACAGAGAGTATGAAATGGAATACCAGCGGCGCCAGTTCCAAGACATCTCCGTCCCAAAGATCCTGCATATTTGCGGTAATGTGGATGGGATCGTGGAGTACATGGGCCAGACGGGGGCCGAGATCCTGAGCCTCGAGCCCAAGGCGAACGTTCAACTGGCCAGGGACAAATGCGGTCCAGACATGATCATGATGGGTGGCGTGGACACGGCGACGACCCTTTTCATGAAGGATGCCGACACCGTGACTGCAGGGTGCGAGGAATCCATCGCAAAGGGGATTCAAATCCTTGCCCCGGGATGTGCTGTAGCGCCCGGAACGCCGCTGGTAAATCTCCTGGCCATGTTGGCAGTGGCTAAGAAGCACTGACTCTGGCCAGTAACTCAGGGGCATTCGCGGTTTTGCCGGAGCCGCTTTAATGCGTTGATGTGTTAAACCCAAACGCGTGATGTGGAGGGCAACTGTATGAAGACACTGAACGATTACTCCAAGATCTTCAGGCGCTATGACCTGGAAACGGAAAAGGCCGGAGCCGCCAAGGCCGTTTCCGCTGACCCTGTACTTCAGAAAATCGCCCAATTCGTTGTGAGCGGCGATGAGGACGGGATTCTTCCCGCCGTCCAGGACGCGCTCAAGAGCAAGTCACCGCTGGAAGTCATCAACGATGCACTGATCGCGGGAATGAACGAGGTCAGCAGACTCTGGGATGAGGGGGTCTATTTCCTTCCCCAGGTCATTCTGTCCTCTGACGCGATGAACGTGGGAATTGCCGAATGCGAGAAGGCGATGGGGAAAGCCATGACCCGGAAAGCCAAGGTGGTCACCCACACGGCCGAGGGAGACATCCATGACATCGGGCAGGTCATCGTCAATGCCCTGCTCAACGCCAACGGTTTTGAGGTGGTCAATCTGGGAGCTGACGTTCCCATCGACAAAGTGGTCGCGGCCGTCAAGGAGCATCGCCCAGTGATGGTTACCGGTACGGCGCTCATGACCACCACCATGACTGCGTTCCCCAAAATCGCCCATCAACTGAAGACTGCGGGAATCGAGATTCCTTTTGTTTGTGGCGGTGGGGCCGTGAGCGAGGAGTATGTGACGAGCTTCGATTTGGGCATCTGGGGCAAGGAGGCCAGTCAGGCTCCAGGAATGGCGGAGGATGCTCTTTCCGGAGACAACTGGGTGGCCATGCGCGGCAAGTGGAACGGCTAGGATCACGGCGTGGGTGAGGGATGGTCGTCGATATCGTCTACGGGTTTTTGGGTTCCGGCAAAACCACATTCATCACCAGGGTTCTCAGGGAGTGGGGTGATCGCGAGAGGATTGTGGTCCTGGTCAATGAGTTTGGGGATGTGGGCATCGACGGGAGTCTCCTGCGGGACCGCGGCGGAAACGTCGTCGAAATGCCCAGCGGCTGCATTTGCTGTACCCTTCAGGGTGACTTCAGGAAGCAGATGCTTGAGATCATCGAGTCGATCAAGCCCCAGCGGTTGATCATAGAACCAACGGGCGTCGCGACGATCGGTCAGATTCGTTCCATCGTCGAAGCCCAAATGTTCGAGAACGTGATCCGTGAGACCAATCACGTGCTCATAGCCGATGCCACCGGCTTCATGGGTCTGTACAAGGCAAACCCCCATTTCATCGAGTCTCAGGTGCAGAATGCGCGCATCGTCCTCCTCAACAAGTGCGACAAGGTGGAGAGCAGGAGGGCCATGCTGACCCGCAATGCCATATCGGCGATCAATCCGCATGCAACGGTGCTGGCGACGGAATTTGGAGCGGTTGACTGGGCCGAGTACACCATGGCCCTTGCAGCACCTCTCGGGTTCGATGAGAAGATGAAGAAAGACGTCTTGATTGGGGTTCATGATTCGCTCGCAGACGATGATGCAAGGGATAGCGTCGAAAGAGGGATTCACCTGCGCGCCGGGGAAGATGCGCTGGGTTACGAGTCCTTCGGACTTGTATTCGAAGAGATCTCCTTCCGGCAAGACGCTTTGGAGGCGGTGTTTCACGATCTGAATGACAACATGATGGGAGAGGTGGTGAGGGCCAAGGGGATCTTCCGGGTGGAGGGCAGGTGTGTTCTGATGGAGCTGGCATCCGGGGAGTTCGCTGTGCAGCCTGTGCGGGCCATCGATCAGAGCAAAGTCTCCGTGATTGGAAGGAACCTAAACAGGAAGAAGGTTGGGGCCGCGTTTGAGAAGTGTGTCTACCAGTCTGAAAACGGTTGATGGGTTGTTTCATGAAGAACGCAATGGTGGCAAGGAACCCGGAACTCCCGAAGCAGGAAGTGCTGATCGTCGACGATCAATACAAGAGCTTCAAGACCCTCCCGAGAATGATCTCGCCAGAGGACTTCTCCGTGACATGGGTCCCTGGCGAACAGCAAGGGCTAGAGTTGCTCAGGCAGCATCCGGAAAAGAGTTGGATCGTCATTGTGGACTTGAAGTCCTCGGGGATGGGGGGAGGGGGCTTTTTGCATCAGGCCCGACAGATTGCACCCAGGGCGGCCATCTTGGTGACATCGCCCTTGGGGCCTTTTCTGTACAGGGAGGGGTCATTTTTCGAGCTCTCCGGACCCACTCTGCGGCGGGAAATCAACAGAGTGCTCCACGGAATCGCTCAAAGACCCACAATGGAGACAAGACCAACGCTGGAGCTGGAAACCGAGCCTAAGTCCCGCGAGCGTTTCGGCCCCATTATCGGCGGGAGCCGATCCATCAACCGTATCTACGAGCTGATACAAGACCTGGGGGATTCCTTGGCGACCGTGCTCATCCAGGGAGAGAGCGGAACCGGCAAGGAGTTGATTGCCCGAAGTATTCATCAGTACAGCCCACGGAGAGGCAAGCCTTTCGTGGCCATCAACTGCGGCGCGATTCCAGCCACGCTCATCGAAAGCGAGCTGTTCGGCCACGAGAAAGGGGCCTTTACAGGGGCACTTTACAGGAAACCTGGAAAATTCGAGGTGGCTCACGGGGGCACCCTCTTCCTGGACGAGATCGGAGAACTGGACAAGGACCTCCAGGTGAAGCTCCTGAGAGTGCTCCAGGAAAAAGAGTTCCAGCGGGTAGGCGGCAACGCCAATCTGAAGACGGATGTTCGCATCATCGCTGCGACTAGTCAGGATTTGCGCCGATGCATGAAGGCGGGGGAGTTCCGTGAGGATCTGTTTTATCGTCTCAGCGTGATTCCCCTCTTGGTTCCACCGTTGAGGGAGAGGATGGATGATGTCCCTCTCCTCCTCGACCACTTCTTCAGAACCATCGGCGGATCCATGGGATGCCCATTGCCCGAAATCGCCGACGAAGCCCACCGGGCCCTCATCCATTACAGCTACCCCGGGAACGTCAGGGAGCTCGCAAACATTGTCGAACGTCTGCTCGTGACCTGCCGCAACGGGAAAATAGGCTTCAAGGATTTGCCCGCGGAAATTCGCGAGGGGGCACTGGGGAATTCCCCATCACCTGAGAGACTCAAGGAGTTGCCGGAAGACGGAGTTACATTCAAGGAGGTGGAAAAAGAGCTGATCGTCAAAACTCTTCAAAAGACCTCCGGAAACAAACAGGCGGCAGCCAGGATGCTTGGAATCACCCGGCGTTTGCTGTATCTGCGACTTGCAGAGCATCATCTCCTCTGACCAGCTCTGTGTCACTTGACGTTACAGTCTTCGTGTCGACTGTTACATCTGGAACCACCATATCCCAGTTCTTCCGATTTCGGACAAGTCCAGAATTTAATCTCAACAAATACAATATGTTGCCTGTTTTTCTGAAAGCTCCCCTGGCATGCTCATTGCTCTTATTCAAGGGGGAGTAGGAAGACGACGCATCAGACATGACGTGGGTGGATCATTTAACCTGTATAAGGAGGGCATGATGGCAAGACAGATTATCACGCAAATGGCGTACAAGAGCGGTGATGAAATGATGTTCGGGACGGCGAAGAAGCCGGTGACCACCAAGCGGGGGATGGTGATCGGCGGCGGGTTTGTGCATCCTGAAGTGGTGCCCCACCCCAGGCCTGGCAGCGAGAAAACCAAGAAGACCCTTCTTCGTGAGTATGAACGGGCCAACGGGGATGCCTTGGAGAGGATGGTCATCGTGGGCCATCCCACGCTCCAGATCGAGAACGAGCACATCTTTCAGATGACGCACAATCCCGAGTGGGGCGGGGAGATTGCTGCCCAGTCCGCCAAGCAGATGGATGACTACAAACAGAAATATGGGTTGGTGGCGGCCTACAGGGCGACCATCGCCGACCTGCGCAAGCCCGACATGCACGACATGAGGCAGAGCGACTACACCAAGGAAGTGATCGCGTCCTTCGAACAGTGTGCCAAGTACGCAGACATTGTCTCCATTGAATCCATGGGTGGCAAGGAGATTTTTGACCATGCCATCATCCGTAATGACATTGGCGGCATTCTCTTTGGAATCGGGGTGCTGGGTGCCATCGACATGGAATGGATGTGGGATCAGATCGTGGCCATCGCCAAGAAGAACAACTGCATTCCCGGCGGTGACACGAACTGTTCCGAGGCAAACACTGCCATGTTTATGGCCGGTGGGTTGATCTCCAAGGACGTGCCACACGTCTTTGCAGCTCTCGCTCGGGCCATCGCCGCATCCAGGACCCTTGTCGCCTATGAATGCGGTGCAACCGGCCCCACCAAGGACTGTGCTTACGAAGACCCCATCATCAAGGCGATGGCGGGGGTCCCGATTTCCACCGAGGGCAAGACGAGTGCTTGCGCTCACTCCGACCTCTGCGGCAACCTCATCATGGCTGTCTGTGACTTGTGGAGCAACGAGGCCGTGGAATACCACGACATGTTCGGTGCGACCACCACGTCGGTTTTCGCAGAGATCCTTGGGTATGACTGCGCCATGCTGAACACGGCCATTGAATTGGGCTATCAGCAGCAGATGAAGGAAATCCTGGTGAACTCCGACATGTACCGCGACTCCCACAGCCTCATCCTGGCGCCCAACAATGCGTGGGAAGTGGGGAATGCCATCGTGAGCAACCGGAGCAAGGGCAACTACGCCAGTGCCAGGGCGGGAGCCATCAAAGCCGGTCAGATCATCCTGGGCGATCCCAAGATGAAGCTCACGGCGTTGGAAAAGGAAGCTCTGAACAAGGCCATGAAGGACTTGGAAGCTCTGCCGGACAAAGAGGGCGACTTCATCGATATGTGCCTGAACAAGTACAAGAACGTCAAGGGTTTCAGCCCGAAATCCTATGGCCTGTAAGCGGCCAATACAGCTTTGAGATTCTCCCTCGTCGTTGGGAAGAGGCTTTGGGTGAGAGAGCCTTCCAGGTGGATTCACCTTCAGCCCACAGGCTCTGTCCCAAGAGGGAGAAGACTGAAGACCAATATCAAATTTCCACAGGTGGACTTCCAGTCTACAAACGAGTCACTGAGCACTGGGAAGTGCGGTGAGGGCAAGGCTCCGGAGGACGGCCTCCAAAGGCTTTGCCCTTTTGTCATTATGGGCTATGGATGATTTTCGGGTTCACCAAGGGTCAACTTGATTCAAGTGCCTGGGAGGAATATATCTGTTACGGGAAGGAAAGGTTCGGGAAAGGTTCACTCCAACGATCCATGATGGAGGAGAGAGCAATGGTCGCCTGCACCCGTTGCGGCCACTGGCATACCGATGCGGAACGTGCGCTGGAAAAAGCCCTGTCTTGCACGGAGGTGAAGAGCTTTTGGTCGCGGGTCAGGAACGATCACAAGGAACTCACCGGGCACATGGCTCAGATCACGAGCACCGAGGATGGCGAGCTCGTTTGCTTCAAATGCAAGATGAGATTAGAATACTGAGCTAAGATACCACCTGATCCACATCCGCCCAAATTCTCGCAAGAGTGCTTTCCTGTTGCTCGCGTTCATGCTCAACGGCACCCTATGATCGTGGGCGCCTTGGCACGGCTGATACCATCCCAATAGTCTGAACATTTTGATCTGTGCTGCCGGAAATTCACGTTTTCAGTGCTGATGCCTTGATGGTGGAATCGATGCCCATGGAGTCCTGCCCACAGGCGTTGTGAGTGTGCCCCGGGCCAATCTGGCTGATGTGTGGCTCAAGGCAGCAGAACCCCGATCCGTTCGTCCCTGGCGGTTGTCAATCTGCGGATGAAAATGCGTGTGAGGAACTGCTGCTTGGGGAGCGACCCAAGAAGGAATGAGAGGATGGCGAGACTAGGAATCGCCCTGGATTTGGGCACGAGCGGGTTCCGGGGACAGGCCATAGATTTGGAAAGCGGCGGAGAAATCCTCTCCACCGCGGTGACCACTCGCCACCCGTTCCCTGGAGCCAATGTCATAGACCATCTGCATTTTGCGCTCGAAGTCGGGGTTTCGAGAGCCCACGAGGTGATCGTGAACGCGGTCAACCAGGTGATTGGCCATTTGCGAATCGACACGGCCGACGTGGTGCGCTTGGCGGTTTGCGGCAACCCCATACAGCTTTCGCTCTTTCAAGGGATCGAAATCAGGGATCTGGCCTATGCGGGGAAAAGGAAGCTCGAGTCGCTGGGAGTAGTTCCTCCCAGGCGCAACGCCCAGAGTCTCAAAGCGCGACATATAGGGGACTTGAAGGTGCCGGTGGACACCGAGGTGCTCATTCCTCCAGCGGTGCGCCATGAAATCGGCGCGGACGCCCTGGCCATGATGATCCAAACGGGAATGCTTGATAAGGACGAGATTGCCATCGTCACGGACTACGGCACCAACGCGGAGATGGCCCTCATTGTTCACGGCACGGTCTACACCGGATCCACAGCAGCGGGACCTGCACTGGAAGGTCAGCAGATAGGCGACGGGATATTGGCATTGCCCGGCGCCATTTCGGATGTCCTCTTCGAAGCCGATGAGCGGCTTGGGTTCGGGTTCAGGGGGGGTGGGCTCGGTGAGGAGATGCCCATCAGGGGGGTCTTGCGCACATTCGTCCTCGACAAGGAGATGATGGCCCGGACCGGTGACACGGTGGACCCTCTGACTGGAAGACTGGTTGAAGATGGTGCCCTGGACGCGGTGGGCATAACGGGAACGGGAGTCATCGCACTGCTCAGTCAGGGTCTGAGCGCAAGAATGATCCGCCTTCCCCGCATCAATACGCAGGATGCGGAGATCCACCTGCCCAACGACCTCAAGTTCACTGAAGAGGACCTCAAAGAGGCTGGAAAGGCCATTGGTGCGATCCGTGCGGGTCATGTGACCCTTTGCCACGAATCAGGCATCCGGCTGGAAGACATCGAGACCGCCTACATGTCTGGAGCATCGGGGACGTATGTGGATGCTCTGAAGGCCCAGGAAATCGGAATGATTCCCGCACGGGTGAAACGCATCTACCAGGTTGGAAACACCTCCCTCGCCATGGCGCGGGACATCGTGAGGGACGTCCAGAATCTCTGGAAAATGCAGGAATTCGCGGACACGCTTCGGCAGAACCATATCATGTTTGCCGAGTCCAAGGTTTTCGAAAAGGTCTACATCCTGGAACTCTCGTACTGGACGGAGGGAATGCCGTGGAGTCAGTACCAAAAGTTCCTGACAAGGTATGGCCTGCCACTCTTGGCAGAAGTGGCCGAACTCCCCGAGGTGATCAAGACGGTGGAGAGAGACATCCCCGATCTCGGGTGCATGGGGTTGGAGATCATTCCTGACATTGGCGAGCGAAAGACCATGTGTTTTGAGGGGTGCGCCGGAGATGCCGAGTGCGTCCTGGAATGCCCGGAAAGAGCCCTCCAGATGAAGAGGCGTGGAAACCGTTATGCCATCACCATTAATCTCGCCCTGTGCAACGGTGTCGCATGCAGGCGCTGTGAAAGGGTGTGCAGGGAGAAAGTGTTTGACCTCATTGCCTTGCTCTGTTCGAAGGACTGAGTCCTTGACGGGGACATCGGTCTGAGTGAAGGGGACAGGATATGGACCGCAAGACTGCTGATGAAATCATTGTTGAGGCCCTGACCCGTGTCAAGGGAATCATCAGGGTTGCACCCGTTTCGGAAGAAGACATGGAGAGACTCCTCGAGATTGAGACGGAGGCCGAAGAGAAGTCCCTGATGGGTCTTGGCAAGGTGGTGAATGCGGGTGTCAGGGAAATCGCCCGGTATGACTGGATGTATGTGGCCCTGACCAGCATGGAATTTGACTGGGGATGCAAACCCAATCTGATCATGAAGAAGGGGGACGAAGTGGTAGGGGAAGAGGTGACGGACAAAGGGCAAATCGAGCGTCTCTCCGCCCAGAAAAACGTGTGGTTCATGCACAAGAACTTTGTGGTATACAAGGACAAAGTCTCTTTTCCAAAGGACGTCATGGATAAGGTCTGCTACTTTGAGATTCCTTGTCATCCCGCTGATTGGTGCTCGTTGGATGATGACAAGCTCACCTGCGATTCCATGGTTTATGCCTGGCCCTCCACCCCCGGTGATGTCTTTTTGAAGGAGAAGTATTTCGAGGGGGCCGACGAGAGGGGATCCGGAACCGTCCTTGTCGGAGTCAAGCGCTGATTCGAAAATGGGGTCTGCGCGTTACAGCAGTGGAAGGCTGCTCCGGAGGATTCATGGGCAGGACAGCATTGCCCGCAAGGCAAGGGGAAAATGAGGGCGAGGCGGGAGATGGTCGATCATGGGTCCCGTGCCGGGAAGTGCTCGGGTGTTTCGACGCTTCTTGCCCTGCGTACGGGAATGGTGCCGATCCTTGCTGGCGGTTGAAAAATACCCGATGCGCCGTGAGTCACGGTCTCGGATCAGATGAAGGGCTGGAGACATGCCTCCTTTGCCCCGTGCTGAGGGTCAACGGCGAAAAGGATGAACGTGGCTGGAACCTGTTCTTGTCCGACGAGCTGCCATACTTGAATGCCTCCTCATCCATGAAGTGTCCTGAAAGTGAGTGGGGGTTCCTGACCGTTGCCGAGAGTCTGCCCTACGGCCTTATCGTCACGGATGCGGACCAGAAGGTCTGCTATCTTAATCCCGTAGCGGAGCGCATCATCGGCCTCTCCGCCCGGCTCTCCCAGGGAAAGAGGCTCGATGATCTCATTGGGTTGGGCGTAGCGCAACTTTTCAAGGCCTGTAATGAATCGGACGGCATCGAAGACGGTTCGGCCCGATCTAGCCATTGCTCCCAGGAGGTCACTTTGGGGGATGGACTGACGGTCCTCATTTCCCGGTATTCCTTGATAGTGCCCGATCCCTCCAACGTTCCAAGACGAGAAATCTTCCTTCTGGAGGACATCACTCCCAGAAAGCACCTGGAGGACAGACTCAAATACTTCGAGGGAGAATATCTTCGCATCTTCGAAGGTTCCAAGGACATGATTTTTGTACATTCCAAGGGGAGCATCTTCAGTGAAGTGAACCAGGCATGCGTCGAGACACTGGGGTACGGGAGCCGGGAGGAACTGCTCTCTTTAAGGTCCGTTGAAAGGATCTACGTCAATCCCATCCACCGGAAAGTGTTTCAAGAACAGATCGACCGCAACGGATTCGTGAAAGATTTCGAGACCAGTTTTTGGAAAAAGGACGGGAGCCGCATTCACTGCCTCGTCTCTGGAACCGCCATCAGGGACAGGGAAGGAAGAATCACGGGATACGAGGCCATTGCCAAAGACATCACCGCGCGGATGGATGGTGTTCGCCACCTTCTCCAGCAACACCGGGAATTGTCCCTGCTCCATTCAGTAGCTGCCGCCATGAACGTGACCCACGACCTGGATGAGATTCTTGCAACGGCCCTGAAGAAGGTGCTTGAGTCGTTGAATCTCACAATGGGGTGCGTGTTCCTGGTGGACCAGGAGGAGCCCAATTTCCTGCTCAGGGTGCACCAGGGGTTTCCGGATCAATTGTTCGGCGGACATCTGAGGGTCCGGTTCCATGACCACGCCCTAATGCATTCGCTTCTGAGGAAGGATGTGTGCATCAAGCAACAGTGCATCTTTCCTCCATTCAAGGTGAACTTGAAATGTGGCCTGGTGTCCCTTGAACTTGTCTGCTTCCTCATCACCACGAAGGAAAAGGCTTCCGGCTTCCTGGCACTCAGCGTTCCGTGCAACAGGACCATGACCGACCATGACCATCAGATGCTGGGGGCACTGGGCAACTTTCTTGGCAGTGCCATCGAGAATGCGCGTCTCGTCCAGACAATTCAGCGCCACAGGGAGGAGCTCAGGCAGTTGACGGCCCGGCTTTTTTACTCCCAGGAGGAAGAGCGCAAGCGCATCGCCCAGGAATTGCACGATGAAGTGGGGTCATCCCTCACAGGGATAAACTTTGCCCTGGAGACTGTCGAGAATAGCCTTTCCGCCGGGGCTTCCATCGCTAGAGAGCGGATTCTTGACATCAAGAAGCAGATCAACCGGACTTACCAGGAGATGCGTCGCATTTCCCACAGGCTTCACCCTGCGGTCCTCAGTGCCCTGGGTTTGGAACCGGCCCTCGAGGCCTGTCTGACCCGTATCTCCAAGTACAGCCAAATCGAGATCGACTTCAGAATGGTTGGTTTTGAAGGGAGGTTGGATCCTGAGATTGAAACCGTCCTCTACCGTATTTCACAGGAAGCCATCAACAACACTCTGAAACACGCCGAAGCCACTCGCTTCAAACTATCCATCGTGAAAAGCTACCCGAACATCATTCTGTTGGCCGAAGACGACGGGAAGGGATTCGATTCCGGGCTGCTGGACGAGAAAGACAAGAGGGCACTGGGTCTCGTGGTCATGCGGGAGCGTGCTGCCATGCTCGGAGGAAAATTCAAGATACGCTCATCGAGGGTCGGCGGTACCAGGATTCGAGTTGAAATACCCATCATGGAGCGTGCGCTTGGCTGAAAAAACGGTTAGCGTTCTGCTGGCAGAAGACCACACCATCGTGCGACAGGGACTGGCCAAACTCTTGGAGGCCGAGCCGCGTATCCAGGTCATCGGGGAGGCCCGCAACGGCCGCGAAGCAGTCACCAAAGTTGAGGAACTCAAGCCGGATGTCGTCATTATGGACATCGCCATGCCCCTCTTGAACGGCATCGAGGCTACCAGACAGATCAAGAAGAAGCGGCCTCAGACCAAAGTGATCATCCTTTCCATGCACTCTCATGATCGCTTCATCAGCGAGCTGTTCACCCTGGGTGCTTCAGGATACCTCCTGAAAGACTCCAGCGGACCCGATATCATCCACGCCATTGAGTCGGCCATCGAGGGGGACACATATCTCAGTCCTTCCATCTCGCGAAAAGTCATCGAGGATTATGTCTCGCTCAAGAAGACTAAGTCGTCCCGGGAGGAACTGTATTCCAAGCTTTCGAACCGGGAGCGGGAAGTGTTTCAGATGATTGCCGAAGGTCGCTCCACCAAGGAAATCGCGGAGGTCCTATTTGTGAGCGTAAGCACCGTCAAGTCTCACCGAGCGAATATCATGGAAAAACTGGAAATCGATAATCTCTCCCAGCTCATCCACTTTGCCATCGATCTTGGACTGGTGGAAATACAGCCCTGACCCCCAACCCAGGCTCTTGGCTTTTCTCTGACCGGTCGGAGGGAACCCGCCATCTTTCATTGCATTACCGAGCCACAAGCAGACATGGGTGGACATCCTGCCCACCCCCGGAGCGCTCTCCAAGGTGACGCTCCCACCATGTCTTTCAATGACCTGCCTGGCCATGAACAATCCAAGGCCCACACCGAAGTCCTTCGTGCTCTACAGAGGATCGAAGGTCTTTCCACGGATCCTTTCCGCTGCCCCCTCTCGGTCATCCCCCGCACTGATCTCACCCCTGCCAGCCGAATCAAGACTTTCGACTTCCACGCACCCTCCTGTCCCCCTGCATGGATCGATCGGGGTGTCAACGGGTCTTATGACCATCACGTCCATTCTTGCCCGTAAAGCCTCACGGAATAACTACCTCTCGCCTTCTCCCCCTCACCTCACGCCCAGTGCGTCACAGATTGTCGGACCAAGTATACGGTCCGCTCTATTCGGCGAGTTGCGTCGGCATGCCATGCTGGGTGAAGACACAGTGGACTTTAAACCCACCTGGAGGAATTTCAACTCCCTGTGCCAGCTAAATCAACCTTCAGACTATGGTGTTCCCGAGCCGTCCTTTCTAAGATGACAATGGCCCGAAAGGGAAAGTTCACTTCGTTGGGGTCGAACCGTTGGTCTTCCATGGCTCCTGTGCATCAGTGCCTTGAAAAGCCCGTTGAACAGCTTGACTGTACCCATCTGCTGAGCCTTCCGTGAGTTTCCCCGTGGACACGCACCGCTGACACGCCTTTTCTGTGTTCCCTCAGTGAATCCACCGTTTCCCTCGAGTTGACCCTCATTCGAAAAAGACACTTTTTGCCCCGGATCACCTTCTCCCCCCTCGTGATAGAAGCTTGGGCCGGGGGAAGGTGACGGTCAACCAGCAGAATCTGCATTTGGAGCTCCTGGTCCGGCCCGTCGTCACTTGGCGGGAGCATGGAGCGATTGGACCTTCAGGGTGAAATCCGGTTCAAGAGAAGGAGGGCGTATGATTCTCATCGGTGAAGATTTGAACGTCAT
>CAZURN010000067.1:0-16736 GCA_964623165.1 uncultured Syntrophobacteraceae bacterium | reverse complement strand
TGGTCATGGACTCCACCAGGTCCCCGGTGCGCTCGGAGGTCTTCTGCTGATCCCTCAACAACTGAAGGATCGCCGGCAGTAAGTCGATTTTGTCAAGCCTAGCCGCCTTTGACAATGTTCTCGTGGGAAAGCGTGAAGCCTATGTGTTCGGCGATTCTCTCCAATTGCTTCTGTATCTGCGTTTCCATGAGCTTGATCTCAGCGATCGCGCTGATACTGAGTTGCTTTCAAGATCGTACCCAGCAGAGATACAAGCGTAGCATAGCCCCTTGTGGACGTGATAGATGCGACGGGCACAAGGCCCTATGCTACACCAGCTTGACTGAAACTGCGTATGAGATATGAGACCATCTTTTCATCGATCGTGTAGTTCGCATCAGCATTGTCCGGTTAAGTCTTTGCAGTGGCATCGCGTTCATGCTGTTCTTTGAGATCATAGGCACACGCGTTCCACAATCCGGAGTCGCGCAGTTCATTTTGGATCTTGATGCGAAGCTGTCTGACTCTTCGGATGGAGACCTTCTCTTGATACTGCTCGTGACAGTAGATGGCCAGGAGCAGATAGGTGATGAGACCTGCAAGGATTTGGACCATGAGGCCGTACTCGCTTCGTGCAATGAGATGGTAGACCTTGAGATGCCTTTTCCGCCATGCGAAGGACTTCTCGATGTGCCAGCTGAGCTTGTGGATTGAGGCAATCTGCTCAGCGGACAGATCATGTCGATCCGTGGCAATCCAGTACTCGACATTGTGGATCCGGTAACCGACAGGTCGGACTGGTTTTTGTGTCTGATTGACCCCCGGGTCCCCAAAAGCATAAGACTGTCGTAGAAGACAATGCTCTCGGGTGGCACCGGCTTTTCGTGGATAGGGGGTCTTCCTGGTGTTTGCCGTGATGCGGCACACAAAATGCCTGCCCTCGGTTTGCCAGGCATCGAAATTCTTGTGACACTGGTAGTAGCGGTCCATGATGCCGGTCTGTCCTGGCTCCAGAATCACGCCGACGAAAGACCGTTCGTCGCCTTTGCCATCGGTTGGAAAGAGCTTGGCAGAGATGGAATGGTTCACGTCGAATCCCACATGGACCTTGGCCTTTTTGGAACCGTCCCGATAATCAGCCCAGGTCATGAACAGGGTTGCCTGGATCAGGGAGCCGTCAATGGCCACGAGGTCTCCAAGTTCCTCGTGCTCGGACGGCAGGAGTTTGGCCGCCTGGGGTTGATGTTGTTCGTAGGCATGCTTGAGCTGTTCCAGCCCCCTGGTGTTGATGGCTTGCTTTGAGGCAACTGCTCTTTTCGATCCCATCGGGCGTTGCGATGTGCTCTCTGGCAAAATCGTCCTCCTTGGGAGCTTGAACCAGATGCCCTCCTGAGGTGTGTTCCTCGAGATGGAAGTAGATCAGGGCCCGGAACTGCTGTTCAAATGTCATCTGCAAGGGTCTGTTGCCTCGCGACTCCAGTTCAGGGGCACTGGCCAGAGCGTTCTTGCTGGGTTCGATCAACTGAAAGAACGAGGGAGCATGCTGTTTCCTGTAAGGATGAACGGCCCACGGAGTTTTCGTAACTTCCTAGATGTTTCATTTCTTACTTCTCTGGCACCCACGCAATTTACTTACCGGACAATGCTGCAGTCCACACTGCATCAGTCGGCAGTGTAACCTCGCTTTTTGGCCATCTATGGTCGTCTATGATCGCCTATGGTCGCAAAGCCATATGTTCTTGCTTTTGACAGGTGTTTCATGACCCAAGCCCATTAATGGTCTGACTCTGGCTGAGCCATCCTCATGAATTTGTGAGTTCAAGGCATAGAGGAGAGAGTTCTGGAGGTTTCATGAATGAGAAGGATGTGCGTCATGCGGGAAGCGGCAGGAGCACTCAATGCATTGACAAGTTGTGGGTTATCCGACGTCTATCACACCAGAACCAGTTCCTGCCTTCCTGTCGCATGCAGTCGCCCCTTGTGCATGCGGTGGAATTGAACGATACTTGAGCCATCTACACCACTCACTGGCAAGGTTTGAGAGCTGGAGGCTGCGAGAGATGGATAGCGTGGATGCTGTCATCGTGGGTGCTGGTCCTGGGGGGCTTGCTGCCGCCATCAGGAGTCGCGACTTGGGATTGAATGTGATTGTTCTCGAAAAGGGACAACGGGTTTTTCAGGGTATCCTCGACACCTATCCTAGGGGCAAGAAGGTTTACCCCACCATTCCCAAGGGTGAGGAGGAAGCCTTCGCCATCCCGGATCTCGAACCCGCAAACGAGCCGGTGGAGGAATATGTCTCCAGAGTGGAAGACTGTGTGGGGAAGTACGGTATTGCGATTTGTTACGGGGAGGAATTCCAGGCACTTTCCCGCCAAAAGGACTGTATCACGGTAGCTACGGGCAAGGGCCTCTATACGGCTTCAGCCGTCATTCTGGCGTTCGGGAGCAATATCCCTATCGATCTAGGTATTTACGGGGAGGCCAAGGTAGTTGCCCGCAACCTGGGAAATCCAGAGGAGCACATTGGGGCACCGACGCTGGTTCTGGGGGGAGGCAACGCCGCCGCTGATGTAGTCTCCACGCTGTCCAAAACCAAGCGAGCTGCCAGCGATTCCACACCTGTCTATTGGGGCCACCGCCGAGAACATTTCAAGGTGGACAAGGATGTTGCTCGTGATCTTGGCGAAGAGATCCTTCTCGGTGGCAACATTAAGATACTCCAGGGGGCAGTGCCGCGCATCGGTGAGGTTGACGAAGAAGGAGTCGAACGGCTCATCGTTCAGACTCAAAGGATTGTGCTCCCGCACGGGGTCGAGATGCATCAGGCAATGAGTTTCCCGATGAAACACGTGATCGCCTGTATTGGGACACAGGGGCCTTCGAGCATTTTTGAACGCCTCGGCTTGCAGCAGATCACATGTACAGAAGGGGTCTGCAAGTTCGGCAAGGAAGGTGCAAAGCTCCTGATGGTCAACCGTGGATTCCAGACAAGCGTAAAAGGAGTTTACGCCATCGGCGGGGCTATTAGTCCAGCCTACATCCATGTCGAGGAAGAAGGCACTCTCCGAGAAAAGAAGCATTCCAACCTTATCTTCAAGGCAATCCAAGACGGTGTCTGCGCGGCAGAAGACATCGCGATGCAACTTGGGGGCAGAACCCATGCTCAGCCAAGACTTGCGGGCTGATTCATCCACGTTCTGAGACACACGAAGCTGTTTCAGGAACTGCCGGGGGGCATCCCGGTTTTTGAGACGTTGAGTGCTGCGACCTTGTAGTTTTTCTAGCTCTCCTCTGTGGCGCTGTGCGCAGTCTGGTAGCCAGCTTCAACAGGTGTTCACGCTTCGCTTACTATTCCCCGGCTTCAATTGACGCTTTCGGCAGTCAACAATCATCCATCTCCGTGCATCCGCTTCCCCAAAGCCGTCCAGTTTTTTGGCAGGGAATCCTGTCTCTTCGATCCATTTGGAAATGAAATGCTCTATTCTCCTTTATTGGACCATGCCAACGTGCCCCATTTCCCTATGACTGAGTCATTGACATCGAGCCCCAGCCCTGTACCTCCCAGCAATGGCGCCCTTCCTCCGGCTTCAAATGAAATATCATCTCTTGCGATGTCCTCTTTGAGAACGAACTTCGAAAACGACCCTTCCAGGTAAGTGTGATCCGGCGTCAGAGCCGCCAGATGTCTGCCTGCCGCGGACAAAATCGCCGTTTCACCCACATGGGATCCTATCTGGATCAAGATTCCGTTGGCTTTTGCCAGCTTTATGAGTTCCAAGCTCTTTTGAAATCCGCCACATTTTGAAAGCCGCATGTTAAACCCGTGGCATCCTCTCCTTTCTATGAGAGTAACGGCGTCCTCTGTGGTGCACAGCGACTCATCGACGATGACCGGGATTTCACTCTGAGATGTAAGTTCGGTCAAGCCTTGAAGATCGTTCTTGGCGACAGGTTGCTCGATGGCACTGATGCCCAAGGGGCGGGCCATGTCAATGAATCGCACCGCCTCCCGAACTGTCAGGGCTCCGTTGGCGTCTGCTCGTAGATCTATCTCAGAACCCAAATACTCCCGTGCAGATTTCAATGCCTCAATCCCGTTTTCACAATCTGCGATCTTGAGCTTCAGAAACGAGAGGTTGAAGGCCTGCGCCAACTGCAAAACCTCCAGAAGACTCCTTCGGTCGGGCATCATGGGGATAACGCCGGAATACGTAAAAGATTGGAGAACTGGACCCTCTGCGAAAAAATTCCAAATGGGAGCCCGGCTGCTCTTGGACCAGAGGTCCAGCAGAGCAATCTCAAGAGCGCACCAAGCGGAAGGGTGGCTGGTGGCAGGTTGTTTGGAACCGAAATCATTCAAGAGATCCTTCAGTTTCTGAGCGCTTCTGATTGACAGCCCGGTGAGCCTAGTGCCCATCGTTCCACACGCATCGAGAGAAGAAGCGAGGGTCTCTCCCGTAACATAACTCCTCGGTGTCCCTTCCCCATAGCCTCGCCTCCCACCCTCATCCGTAATGACTGCAAGGATTGCCTCTGTCACCTTACGTTCAGAAAGGCTGTGGGTGACTACCCGAGTGAATGGAATAGCCAACTGATAAATCTGGATCTTGGAGATTCGCATTGGGGTGATCCTAAGCCGGGGAGAGAAGCTCTTCGACTTTGCCCCATTGATACCATTGCTCGGGGTAGCGAAGGATGTACTTCTCCAGTTCTGTCCAGGCGCGCTCTGAAAGGGAAATTTTCTCCTTGCCGTCGGCGATCGGGATGACTTCCAGTGCAAACTTGCCGTTCTTTCTCAGTACAACTCCAAGGGAGACGGGAACACCGGCGTGGTAGTAGAATAAGTCGAGGGATTTATCTCTTAGGACCTGCTTCCCGAATGCTGTCAGGAAATGTCCGGGCCTACAGCGCCATTCCTTGAATTCATCGCAAAGTGTAATCAGTATCCTCCCCTCGGCCAAAGCTCTGACCGCCCTGCGTCTCACTTGCCCTTCCCTAACGTCAATGAGTGCGACTAGTGGGTAGATGGTCCTTTCCAGGCATTGAAGGGCACTTTTCAGATCCGGAGTTGAATAGCGGAGTATGATGGCATTTCTGTATCCTCGCATGGCCAGAGCCAGCGGCAGGAATTCGACGGCCCCGATATGCCCTGAGAGCATTAGCCCGCCCTTTTGGGTGGAAACCACCGCATTCAACCAGGATTCATCGGGAATACAGAATCTGGACCGAAGCCTCTCTTGAGTCTGCTCGATCGGCTTATAGGCCATCAGCATCTTCTCGAAATAGTGTTCAAGTATCCCGAAAAAGACTTTGACAAGTAATTTGCGCGAGACGGGTTCCCCGCAACTCTTCCCAACACAATGGGAAATATCTTTTATGATGTCATGGGCATGCTTGGGTTGGCGAAAAAAATACACCAACCCCAGAAATTGCGTGCAAAAACGTACACAACAGATAGGCAGGATTCTGGCGAGCCCAACACTTATGGGTGCCTGGACGAACCGACTGAGGCTCATGGCAACTTCCTCCTCGCACGCACCCCGCTGATTCACGAGCAGGTGCGAACCCTGTTTGGTTAGATGCTTTCCAAGTTTCAGGGCCAGAAGGTAAAATGAAGCGGAAAGACGCTATGAGGAAAACGAGATGAGAGAAACCAGATCAGATGAGATTGCTTTGATACCCACTCACAAAGAGTCCGGATGATCCGGACTCAATCCAGATCAGTAGGATCAGAAAGCCAACCTTGTCGTGTATTCACGTCATTTTGATGGAGAACATACACCTTATGATCTGCCTTAAAAATCCCTCGCAGGATGGACATATTTAAAACCTCTCGAATCCTGCATGCAATAGTAATTTGCAAGTGACGCCTATGTGGCGTTGTGCGCAGTCTGAGAGCCAGCTTCAACAGATGTTCACGCTTCACTCACTATTCCCCGACCTCAATTGACGCTTTCCCTCTGTGCCAAATCCCAAATGTGGCAAGAATGCCGGCTTAGCGCCCGATCATTCATCAGATGCCAAAAGCCGGTTAAATCACGCAGCATGGTTGCTTCAGTCCAAATGCTCCTTACTTATTGAGAAACAGACTGAGGAATGGACTCTGACGGCAGTATAATGACTGCCATTCTGTGGCGGTTTTCGCGCCAAAAATTCGGCAGAATTCCCAAGCGCTCCCATGGGGCGAACGCCCCTGAGAGCTTAAACCCATACAGGAGCACTGTGATGTTTGGGAAGACCGGCCTCACGCTGTTGTTCGTTATGGCCATTGTGACTCTGCTGACCCTGCATCCTGGATGGGCGGATTCCATCCCGGCCGGGGAGGCTGGGGCAAAAGCGGCGTTGGACGGATCCCCCCGCCACCACGAGTGGGTCAAAATCGGTGTCCCCGGGGACAATTTCAAATTGAGTGCTTTCGTCACATACCCGGAGCGCAAGGACAAAGCGCCCGTGGTGATCGTTATCCACGAGATATACGGTTTGACCGACTGGATCCGGGCCGTATCGGATCAACTGGCAGCGGATGGTTTTATTGCAGTCGCTCCCGACCTGCTCTCGGGCAAGGCGCCTGGTGGTGGAGGCACCGAGGGGTTTGCGAGTCGGGATGATGTCGTAAAGGCTATGAGGGATCTCACGTCAACCCAGGTCGTCGCGATGTTGGATGCGGTGAAAGACCACGGGAAGAGCCTCCCAGCGGCGACCAGCAGATTTGCGACAGTGGGCTTCTGTTGGGGTGGTGCCGAGAGCTTCCACTACGCCACGGTTCAACACGACGTCGGTGCAGCCGTGGTCTATTACGGTACGTCCCCTCCATCCGAGTCTCTGGCCGGGGTCCGTGCACCCGTGCTGGGTCTGTATGGAGAGGACGATGCCCGCGTCACGGCAACGATTGCCCCGGTTGCGCAAAGAATGAAGGAGCTTGGGAAGGTCTATATCACTCACATATACAAGGGTGCGGGACATGGATTTCTCAGGGCGCAGCAGGATCGCGATGGAGCGAACCTGGAAGCCTCGCGGCAAGCCTGGTCTGCGACCATAGAATTCCTCAGAAAGAGCCTGCAATAGATGTCCCCATCCTTGGAATCCATGGATTGGAGAATTGATGTAGGTAAGAGGTCATTGGTTTCCCTCCGCTTTCAAGCCAGAGACACATGGGAAGATCTTCCTGGGAGGCTTTAAAGGATCGGTGTTATGTGTTTTCTATGAGTGCTTTGGTACCCTTATCAATTGATCGCGTGTTCTTGGGCAAGGTGGTCTGCAGTTTGACCTGGTTGCCGGTCGTCTGAGTCGTTTGTGGCCGATACAAGATGATCCACGGCTGGCGGACGGGGTCTTCAACGCGAGGTTTCTACACCCGAGCCCAAGTCAATGTCCACGTAAAGTGCGGGAGAAATGCCTGATCCAGATCCGGAATTCACGGGCGGTTCTTCGTAGTCGAGGCAATATGCCGCTTCTTTCCAGAGCAACGCAAATGCATATCATGATGAATGCGGCAGGGACGATAAGGAGGACGGCAAATCCCGACCAGATCATTGCGGTTTGCCCGTTGGCTCATTGGAGGGGAGGAGGTTTTTCGAGTTCTGCAGCACGGGAGAACCTCCTTTGGGGAATCCCCCTTCTGCGTTCGCATCAAGAGGCCAGCGCAAGCCTCAGGTAGATGAGTCCAAGTTCCAGGAGGGCCGAATCGTCGTCATGGACCCGTCGAACAAGGTCCTCCTCGATTTTCAACGCATGCAGGAAGTCGGTGGAAAGAACAAACTGCCTGAACACATCCAGGTTGTAAAGGGCAGCGAGCGCTTTGCGAAGCCCCCGTTCATCGAGAGGACGTCCAAGCACTTTCTTCACCCTCAGCACAAAATCAACCATGCGATCGTTCATGGCGAGGTGTGTCTGCAGTTCCTGGTCGTCCATCCACTGATCGACGGTCCAGACTTCCTTTTCCTGAGTACCGAGGCATCCCGGTATATCGAGCAAGTAGCAGAACTCCTTCCGGGTTCCAGTTCCCAGGCCGGCAGAGACGGCCCTGGCCAGTGGGAACAGCCGGCAGGCGGTGGGACGATCCTCGTAGACGGCGCACCCTGCCGGACTGACAAAGGGGCAGGATCTTTCGGGATCATTCCTCATCTTGATGGAGACGACAGGAAAGCCGGTTTGAGGGTCGGTGCTGTATATGGTGTGTTCCGACAGGAAACAGTCCGAGTCCATGCCGAGGGTGGTCCTGAGCCTCATAACATCATAAGGGGTCAAGGGGAGGTGCTTGTTGTGACAGCAGGTGTTGAAACAGGACAGGCTGCTATGGCAAGAGAATCGAAACGTGTCGGATGGACTCAGGCGCTGAGTTGGAGAAGGAGGAGAATCAACGAACATATGGGGCGCTTTCTTTTGATATTCAGTGTGGTTACGTCCCAAGCTTGGACGGTGACCGTGGCTTGGCTGGCCTTGAGGATTCTTCTTCCAAGCGGCGAGAGGGCGGAACCATTGGCTGCGCGCTGGCCGATCCCAAAACACCATTCCCCGTGGCCGAAGCGGGAGCGTGGTCTGGGCTGAACCCACGGGGCAAGAAGAGGGGCGGCCTCACTGCTCCCCTAGAATCTGAATCTTCTCGAAGCTCGTCCAGGTTCCCCCTTCGTCACCTCTCTCAAGATAGCCTATGACAGCAATCCGCATCCCTTTCCTGAGAAAGCCGTCATCGCGGTCGTGATTCACAATGATTTCCGCTCTGCCGCCTTCTTGGAGCATCCAGGGCTTGCCCGCTCCCTTGCCCTCGACCGACACGTCCACCAGAGTCACCACGTACCGTGCAGGGATCGTGCGATCTATCCCTGCCGAACCGCTCATGCGGGGTATCCCTCTCAGTTGCCGAGCCGGAGACCAGACGACACTCTGGATAGTGCCTCGTATCGTGACCGGCTGCATCGGGGGCAGCGGAGCCGATTCAACAGGCAATGTTCTTGTCCACATGAACAAAGCAAGCAAAGCAGAAAAAGCGACCACGCCGTTTCTCATGGATTCCTCCCAAGGAGTCCGCGATCAGATGAGTTCACAAGGCACGATGTCAATTGAGCGAGTTATCGTCCTTGCACACCACACAGATCACACAGGCATGAACCCCGCTCAGGGGAGAGTCTTCATTGAAGCAAATGCAGGTTCATGCAAGGGTACAAGGATATCAGCCTGGTCTTTGATCTTCTTCACGATGTCGTATGCTTCATAGACATTCACGTGGGTTCCGGGCGGAATGACCTCCATCTCTCTTGCGGTGATTTCCTTGGGAGGGTTGAAGTTCTCCTGGATGACGCAGAAACCGGTGATGATCGCATCGCCGGCTTCCGTGGCGATCTGGACGCTCATTCCTCCCTCCGTGTGGGCAGGGGTGTGGATAACCCGAATACCGGGAACGATGTCCTGATTCCCATCCACGACGTGGATTTGCTGATTCGCTTCAATATCCGCGACAAATTCTTCATTATACCTGAAGTCCAGCGGATGAGGATCGTGGATGCGTTCCAGTTCCTTCCGGTGAACGAAGAAAGTGGCATTGATGCATTTATGATCGTTTTCGCAATGGTCATTGTGCAGATGGGTGTGAATGACGATCTGGATCTCTTCCGGGGTTAATCCAAACTGAGCCAAGCCATCCTCAAAAGTGTAAATCCTACCACCGATCTTGGCTTCTCTATCCTCGGAAATGATGGGACGCAATTCCCCCGTGTCAACCAGAATCCTGGTTCCACCCCCCTCCAAGTACCAGCAATAGATCGGGATTGTGTAGAGTTTGCCATAATCGTGCTGGTAGGTCATCATCCCTTTATCGAAGATCTTTGTCCCAACCACGATAGGATGAATTCTATAGAAGGACATGATCGAACCTCTTCACAAGAAGGTTTGTGGAATTCAGGATCTGGTCTGCTCATCGAGCACAGGTATAGCATAGAGGAACAGGAAATGTGTCGGAGGAGCCGGTGTCGAAAGTCCTCGCAGGCAGGGCATCGGGGAAGAAGATCTAAAATATGCCCTTCCGGAAGGTCAGTCCCCTGAACCTAAAGATGGCTCCGTTGGGAACGATTTGTTCCAACTTGAGCCCCGAGGCGATTTCATCGCCTTCCCTCATGGTCCGCCCGTTGATGACAATCATGCGATTTCTGGGCATCTCCGAATAGACGAGCACAGATAGCTTCATGGGCGGGATTTCCTGCTGCATCGAAATGGCCAGTTGTCGTAGTTCAGGAAACTTGTTTCCCGATGATTCATCGCCCGTCAGGAGTCCTTTCCCCGTGTCCTGTGGCATTTCCCCCGGTTTGGATGCCTCTGTGGAGATTGTGGCAACATCGACGGCTGCTTCAGATACTGGGGCAAGAGCCGGTGTGGAGAGCGATGCAGTTGGAGAACCTTTGATGGGCACGGAAGGCAGACTATCCGCACCAGGTTTTCCCAGCATCGTGGAGCTCGCGATAGGCCCTTGTGGCGACGTGATCTGGCTGGCAGGCCGAGGGAGTTGCGGGGAGACCTTGGCGGTTCTATCCGTTGGAGAAGGTCTGACTTCGGGTGCCTGTAAACCAGAATGGCGCGTGAAAGGACTCTTCAATCCTTGATCCAAAACCCTCTCAAATGTCTCGATCTTTCCATTGAGACGCGCGATGGCCAAAGCATGTTCTTGCACAACCCCTGTGGCCATCGACAGCTCGGCGAAGCGTTCAGAAAGCTGCTGCCCAAGAGTGGTGAGGTTGGTGTTCAAGTCGGTGATCTGTTGAGAGTGCTCTTGATCAACAGCTTGTGTTGAGCGTTTGATCTCCGCAAGCCCTTCACTGAGTGCTGCAAGCGAGGTTTCGTTTGATGCGAGGCGGCTGTCGAATGCAGGGTTGACGCACAAAATCTGCCAAAGCAGCAAGGCCAGCAGGGCGGTTGCAGCGAGTGCAAAAGACAGAGGAAAAAGGCTTCCTCTGGAGAGGAATGATTGCCGTATTCGGCTGAGAGCTCTATCGTGCGCCGGGTCCAACCCGGCAAGTTGCTGTACTCTCTGCCAGCAGGATTCAGTCTGCAAACCCAGTCCTTCTCGTGTGTAGATTCGGACCTGAAGGTCCAAAGCTTCGGCATCGGAACATTGGCCATCCACAAGAGCCTTCTGAACAACTTTCGTAGCCTCGGCGTAAAGTCCTTCCTCGGCCAAAGTGGTTGCCAGCGCGAACAAGCTCTCATTAACTGTCTCTTCAGTCATCTCTGAACGATCCTGATCCGCAGTGTCACAACTTGCACCGGGTTGCATGAACCAGTGCGCCCCTTTAGATCTCTCTGGAGACGTCCCTGCCCCAAGTGGCTCGCACTGCGCGGCATATTACCACCTCTCAGGCTGCGATAATAGCGTGATTGTGTTTGCTTGAGCACATTTCGAAACTGTGGAAATTCCAGATGGTTGGCTTCTGTGTTCGCGGAAGTACTCAGTTCACAACGGATTGAGCCCGACAGACCAAGACGTTTCAAGTGTCATGCAAGTCGGCCCAGACCAGCAGGCTCAAGCGGGACCTCTTGAACCTGCGGCATGTGCTTTCAACCATTTCCCGGAGGAACGATAAAGCAGTATACCCGTTGGCAGGCGAAACCCGCGACCCATGAAAAGGCAATTTTTGAGTAATCTGGAAACAGGGCTGATCGCACTCACTAGCAGAGGAACTTTCCAAGAGCCAAGAGATTCTCTCCAGAGCCTGGCTGAAGGGAGGTGTCAAGGCGAGTTCATGGACCGAATGGCTTGAGCTTGACAAGGAGGGTAGCCATGCCGGGTGCTCATGGCGAGAACGGACTTTTAGCCCGTGATGATGTGTTCAAGCCGATCAAAGAGAGGGCTTTGTTCAGCCTTCAAATTCCATCTGTCGTCGACCCCGGATGTGGGCGACCCCGGCTGTTGCTGAGCGCCAAGCTACTCATGCACGGGAATCGGATCTGAAGTCCGCACAATGGCCTTTCTGACAGAAGCGCCAGGAAAGGCGCGTTTTGCAATTTCAAGATTCTCTTTCGAGGGATTTGCCCTATGAGGCGCCACAATCACCCACCATCCAGGTCTCATCCCCTCGAAGTTGTCAGACTTCCGGACAATGAAGTAGGCTTGCATCCTTCCCAGCATCGGGATAACGTTGTTCAGGCTGGTTTGAGCATCATCCTCACTCTTCAAACTGGCGCCGATGATGAAATACAGCGTCTCACCCATTTGAGAGGCACGACCAAAGCCGGGGGCATGCCCAAGAGGTTGCTGGGAAGCCTCAGGTGTCGGTGACACGTGACCGTCCGGAGCCACAGTGGAAGACATATCTGAAACGCCTGGGGAGGGGCTAGGAATACTCGGTTTTTCTTCGATATCCTTTATTTGAGTGCGATGAGTGCCAGGAGTCGCGGTCCCTCGATCAAAGCTTTTTTGGAGTTCTTCGATTCTCTCATTGAGACGTGTGATTGCCGCGGCATGTTCTTGCACAAGCCCTATGGCTGTCGAAAGAGCCGTGAGACGTTCAGAAAGATGTCGGTCCAAGGCGCTGAGGTTGCTGTTCAAGCTCATGATGTTCTTAGAGAGTTCCTGATCACCAGATTTCGTGGAGCCCTTGAATTCCAGGAGCCCTTCGCGAACCAGTGCTAGCGAACTTTCGTTCGATGTCAGGCGATTGGCGAACTTTGGGTTGACGAATAAGATTTGCCAAGAGAGCAACCCCAGCACTGCGGCCACCGCAAGGGCGATGGAGACGTGGAACAGGCTTCCCTTGGCGAGAGGTGATCGTAGCAATCGACCGGAATCTCGATCCTGTGTCGGGTCTGACCCGGCAAGGTGCTGCATTTTCTGCCAGCAGGATTCAGCCTGAAAACCAAGGCCTTCTTGCGCGTATATGCGGGCCTGCAGGTCTAAGGCCTCGGCTTCGGAACATTCACCAGCTGCAAGGGCTTTTTGAAGTACCTTCGTAGCCTCAGCGAAGAGTCCTTCCCTCGCCAAATTGGTTGCCAGTCTAAACAACCTGCGATTCCCACTCTCTTCGGTCATTCCCAAATGGTCCCAAATGCAGTGTCATGATTTGGACTGATTCGCACGATCCATTGTCCTCTCTGATTCTCGCCGGGAAACATCCCTGTACCAGGTGCCTCGCGGCATGCACATAGTACTACTACCCATCGTAGGAATGACAGGAGTGCTTTAAACATTTTCAGAGGATGGTACGGCTTGCGAAGCCGAATTGGTACTCGCTCTCGGAAAGGAGGCGGACTGATGTGGGGGGGGCGACCTTGGTGCGCCAGGAGAACTCCCCGCACGCTGCCTTCACTTACTCACGCTTTCACGAGAAAGGGGCCTCCAAAGGAGACCCCCTGTTGTTGGTTCCAAAAGCCATTTCGTTGAGGCGGGTAAGGATGTGTGCCTCCCCTGCCTCCTCGACTCTCAGTGTTTCTTCTTGAAGATGCACGAGGCGGAGATTCTTTGACCAATCGCGTCATGACAATAGGTGCAACTCTTCACCTTCCAGTTGTCGTCGCCTTTACCGTTCAGAAACTCTGTAAACTTCCGGTCAAATTCACCCGACTCGGAACTGAATGTCTCATGAAGATACTCAGCTTCCATCTTTCCTTACCTCCTGTTACATAGTCCAAGCCCGCAGCGCGGGATCCAATGTTTCAAGTTCATCACTCACATCATAAATAATAATCGGTCGAATCTTCAGATCAAGGTTGCTTCCCCAGTGAGGGGGCCGAAGCGAGGGCGCACGTTTTCCGATCTTGGCAGCCAACCAGGTCATCATGGCATTCACGGTGGCAGTGATCAGGAGCGGGGGACGCAAAGGACTCTTTGAGCATTCCCCAATCTCTGCTATGTTCGGCGTCGTAAACTTCCATCTCACCCAAAAGGAGCCGTGGAAAATGAAGATGATGCCGAGTCGCTTTCACGTGAATAACACTCATGTGCTCTGGCTTGTCGTGGTGCTCGTATTGCTCTTTCCTGGCACTGGAATTTGGGCGGCGGATCTGCCGGGGGCACGGGACCACTCGCTGCTCAAGCGCTTCGGGGGATCGGAGATCGTCGGGTACGACATGAAGCGTTTCGACGCATACGAGTTGCAGACATCTACCTTCAAGCGTTTCAATCTCGATACAAAACGGCGTGAGTTCACCGATCCGCCTCTGAAGCTGGAGGGCGCTCGTACGCACATCTGGTACGAGGCCCCTGGTGACGCGAGTTCCACGGAATTGATCCGCAATTATCAAAATGAGCTGAAGGCTCAAGGGTTCCAGATCCTGTACGATTCCACCCAAGATCCCAATGCGGTCGATTGGACAAACTTCCTGGCCCCTTTTGGGAGCACGGACATCAAGACGAGCCGCAGCAACTACGTGTTCTATGCCGCGGACCCCAAAAGCATCCGAGTCACCAGCGCAAAACTCGAAAGGCCTCAGGGGGACGTCTACGTGTATGTCACTGCTTTGGAATGGGGAAAGGATGACGCCACGTACAAGGCCAAGCGGGGTGCCTATGTGGCTGTGGATATCATAGAAGTGCGTCCCATGGCCCAGAACATGGTCGTGGTGAGCGCGGACGAAATGTCGAGGACAATCGCGTCAACCGGGCGGGTGGCCCTCTACGGCATATTCTTTGACACCAACAAGGCAGAGATCAAACCTGAATCGAAGGCTGCACTGGAGGAAATCGGCAAGCTCCTGAAGCAGGAGCCCGGCCTCAAGTTGCACGTGGTGGGGCATACGGACAACGTCGGGGGCTATGAGTCCAATATGGTCCTCTCCAAGAGGAGAGCCGATGCCGTCGTGGCGACGCTTGTAAGAGAATACGGAATTGCCCAGAATCGTCTGACTCCCAACGGAGTGGCTTATCTGGCTCCGGTGGCTCCAAACGCGACCGATGAGGGCAAAGCCAAGAACCGTCGTGTGGAACTGGTGCCGCAATGATAGGACCTGTGATTTCTTTCGGCGAAAGCCGCCAATCTCCTCATTGATCCCGCAACGCGATCTGGAATAGCGGGACAGGAGGGCGATAAGCACATCCGGGTCGTGCAAGATCCCATTGCCTCGCTTGAGGTGTCGACCATAAGCCTTTTGCTGAAAACAGGTATTCTTGCCATTGTTGATGTGCGAATGCCGTTGGGTTTCACTTCACCCCGGATCACACATTCGGCTCTGCGCACCGTGGTCTGATTGAACTGGCGGTCGCTTCCGTCTCAGCAGCGGCTGCATTGGTCACTACCGAGTTTGTGAAATTTATCTTCTTGACCGCATGCGAACATGTTCGGCTATGCTAGGCAACATCACTTGGAACGGACAGGCAGGCACCAAAACAGGGCTCTCCTTTTCCCCGGAAAGCTAAAAACATAGACCTTCTCCACATGCGATCAACCGTTCGGTCTCCTTCCCTGCGGCGCTAACCGCTCAGGCACTTTAACCGCAAGTCCCCGCTCCCCTTCTGTTGGACCTCCTATTCGCCACTCATATTCGGCATGCGTCTCTTGCCCTTGTTGCGCGTGGTCTCAAGAGACAGCTCCACGGAACCTCATGGCAGCTGACCGTGGTGTAACCGTCCCAACGCTCGAGAAGTTGCCGCAATAATGAAAGAGAGAAGGGCTGGACATGGCATTCATTGATCCTTCCTGGATGATCGAGGTTGGCAGAGCTTTTGTCAGGCTCCACGATGAAAGCTCGGGCAATGCGAATGGAGTGTGGAAGTTCGCAGGGGCACCCGCTGAAGCGCGCTCCATGGTGACCATTGGAGGATGCCTTTACAGGCTTGTAGACCATGAACCCTTTGGATTGGCATTCGTCTTGAGCCTCATGGGATTTCAGTACGGGTGGGACTGCCGACGGAGGAATTGGACCGGGGCCCTACAGGGCATCCTAGAGAGGGACATTCACAGGGGCCGGTTCTACCTGATCTCGTTCGTACCTCCCGCTGGGACAATCGGCTCCTTTCCCTTGGCGACCCTTTTAGAGGATTTCCGGGGAGACTGTCACCTGCTCGAAACCGTCCAGCCCATGGATGAAGCCCTCTGGACCGCTTTGACCCTCTCGATCCATGCTCTTCTGGAACGAACTGGGGACCCTGCCCGCTTCGACGATTATGGAGACTTCCTGGTTCCGGGAGCCCATTGCATCGTCCAGCGCCACAACACGGAGCGCTTGAAGAAGAACATTCCTCGAAAGGTCATGCATGACCGGAAGCTCTGCACGCAGTGCCTGCGGTGCGTCACCGCTTGCAGTGAAATGCGGGCCGTCACATGGGGCGGGGAGAATGTGCTCCTCGGCCCAATGGAGGACTACTGCACCGACTGCGGACTCTGCCGAAAGCGCTGCTCGTACCTCAGGGCCAATTCCAAGGAGGACCTTGCACGGACCCTCGACCCGGACCGGAGGATCGACGAGGGAGGTGGGGGAATGATTCTTTACGGGAGCTTGGCCGATGCTCATGGGGAGATCCTTCTGGGCTGGGAGAAGGAGCCACCGCCTTGGCTCCCCTTCAAGGTCCGCACGAGCCTGGAGACGCCCTCCCAATTCGCCGGGACCCTCCCGGTGCGGCGGCAGACCGTGATTGAAATGGAAGCCGGAGGGGGGGGAGCTCCGGCCAAGCCGGTCCTGGCCACGCAAATCGCCGACACGGGCGATGATTCTCCCCGGTGTGTGGTGAGAAGGCGCTATCGAGTTGCCCTGCTTTTGCAGACCCAGGAAGGCCTGGTGGAATGGGACATGGCCAGGGAAGCCATGAGCCTCGGCATGGAAGTCGAGGCCATTGC
>CAZURN010000066.1:0-17102 GCA_964623165.1 uncultured Syntrophobacteraceae bacterium | reverse complement strand
AGTTCCCCAGACGCTTCGAAGAGCATGAGATGGACAGGGAGTTGGAGGAAAAGCTCAGGAATGAGCTCTCCGGCATCTTCAACTGGGCGCTGGAGGGCTACAGAAGGCTCAGGGGCAGAAGATTTTCTTTTGTTGAGTGTGCTGCAATGAAGATATCCAAGTGCGAATATCGAAACGACATGGATAACATTAGGGATTTTGCGAGCATGTTTCTACACCGGTCGGATAGCAGGGAAGACAGGCTCATTTTCAAGGAAGTGTATGACTCGTATGTTTCGTTTTGTCATAACGAAGGAAAGAAGAACATCGAGGCAAAGAAGGATTTTGGAAAGAGACTTCAAGATATGCACTACATACTGACTGAATCGACGAAAGACGCCAACAAAAAGTGCGTGTTCAATGTCAGGTGGGCCAAAGAATAGCAGGATATCTGGTTCAAGCACTCCGGGATGTTCTCCCCTTTCCCAAAAAGTGAAAAAGAAAATAATACCTGCTGGTGCCTGTTGCTTAGAAAAATTAGAAAAGAATTAGAAATTCGATGGTTCAGTTAATGGGATAACTGGAATCATCATGTAGGTTTATAGGAAAGATTAACTGAATTAACTCATATTCCAACAAAATAAAATACAAGTAAAAATAAGATATAAATATATGGAGTCAAATAAGGTTGAAATATCGGTTAATTTTCTAATCTTTGCTTGAAGTCGTTATTTTAATTCCATTTCTTATATTTTCTTTCGTTGAATTAGTTAAATTATTTCTAATCCCCTGACACCTGGGATATCATAGCCCTAAGATTCCACCAGCAGGGATATATTTTCTTCTTTCTTTTTGGGGAAAGGGAGATGAAATATAGCTTTCAAGCACCTGTGATCATTATTAATCAAATAAGCCAATATGGTCTCGCGACCTTACTTTTTTTCATAATACTCTTATGAGGTATATCAAATGAATAGTTCAACCAGTTGGAGACCGTCTGAAATCATTATTAACAGTCAGGTGAGGAACGATCCGGCTACGACCTTTTTTTTGCAGCAGTCGCCCAATGTGCCGGTGAAGTATATCAACAGCGGCGACCCGAGAGATGTAGTCGGAGCATCTGAGATCCTCGCAAGCTGTTCTGGAATGCTGAACAAGGTAATAGCAGGGAAGCGTGTTGTCTATATTGCACCGGCAGGTCAGGCTGTGGATCAGTTTACCATGCCAGACAACAGGATGCTATGCCCCCACTTTGACCGACTCAAGTTGGCGTCCAATGGATGCTTCTATCGATGCGACTGGTGTTATCTGAAGCTAACCTATCGGGCTAATCAACCTTACATTACCATTCGGGTCCAATTTGATGAGATCAAGAGACAGATACAGAAACGATTGCATGAATCAACGGTGCCGATCATGTTCAACAGTGGCGAACTTGCCGACTCCCTGTCACTTGAGCATTTGACTGGAGCGATGAGGGTATTCATTCCGTTCTTTGGTCAGAGCCGGAATGGATATCTCTTCCTGCTCACCAAGAGTGACAACGTGGACTGCATACTTGACCTTCCTCACAACGGCCACTCTATCATCACTTGGAGCATGAACAACGATGATGTCTCCAGAAAATATGAAATCGGAGCGCCAAACTTTGAACGAAGGCTCGAGGCAGCATACAAGGTCCAGCAGGCAGGATATCCCGTGCGGATCAGGATTGACCCTGTTGTGCCTTTCGATGGATGGCAGAGTGCCTATGCAGACACTGTGGCGAGGATATTTCAGAAGATAACGCCGGACAGGATAACCTTGGGCACCCTGAGATTCGAGGATGGTTTCTATAGGATGCGCAGATCAATATTCACGACCGGTCCGGAATTGCCGCAAATGATGGAAGGGATGATGCCTATGTTCGAACCAATGATAATTGAAGGTTCAAAGAAACCAAAAGCCGGCAAGTATAGTTTTACGGAGGATAAGCGGGTTGGGATATTTGATTTCATGATCCAAGAGATCAGAAAACACTCTGGCTGCACTGTTGCGTTGTGTAAGGAATCCGCCAATGTCTGGAATAGACTGGGACTGGACTTATCCCAGTGCCGGTGTGTCTGCCAGTATGATCATGCGGATATGAGGCGCTAAATCGAATGGATACCAGAAGAGTGCGTCCTGTGAACCCATGCTGGACGATAACATATAGGATGTCTTTGAGCAGTATTACCCTATGTGACGGAGAAAGTCTGGATCGGATAACCGAATATGTTGAAGAGTCGTTTATCCATGAATGGCCACAGTGTATTTCTTAATGTTCCGAATCTCTTCCCCTTCTTATATCCGTTCTCTCTGATTGGTATTATTACAGTAATTGTTTCTATTTTTGCTGATCTGGACATATATAAGGGAATTGCACGTGTGGTGTCAGCACACAAATCAGATCAGCTATTACACATCTATTGGTCATTAAAGTTTCACGGACTGGGATTTCCGACTGAAAGGTCGCAAGGCAATCCTTTACAGAGGTAGCGTCACAAATCTTCGGATTTTTGGGCGATAAACAGTGCTCCTCAATATTTTGCTAAGGACATTCCTCCAGTGGAAAAGTAAACGCTCGCAAACCGGATCTGGGATGCTCTGCTTTCAGCCTCCGCACAACCTTCACGATGTGAGGCACCTCCTCGTCGTGCACAGCAAATAAAAGCATGTTGTTTTTGCCGGGCGAGTAGTGAGTGCCCAACTTAGGCTCAGATGCCACGCCTACACCTGTCGCGTTATGCGTTTTCGTATATGACGTATAACCGGATTGCTTGAAGGCGTTTGTGATGCGTTCATCACTATAGCAGGGATAAATAACAAGAAGCATTTTCATAATTTCGCTCACTTCTGAAATATTTAAAAAACCTTTTGCTATTTTTTTTAAATATATCATATCTCTCCATTTTAATCTGCCTCGGATAATATCTAATCGAGCTAAACATTAATCAGACAGTTTCCCTATATTGCTAATTTTGTCCTCACGGCCTATCGTTAGGCTGTGTTCTGTGCCAACTTTTTTTCCGTTCCGGTTGTGCAGGATGCCTCTCAAACATTTCATTCTGCACAATCGGAATAGGCATGAGACGGCGCCTCCCGGCCCTTCATTCATCATACGAAACGCATGCCGGAGAGGTACCGTGATCATTTTTTCCATGAGGGGTCATTCCAGCAGGAAGGAGGTGAAGGAGGTTATTTCGACAAGCCATTGGGTCATGGCTTACGTTTCTTATTTATATTTATTCTTAATACTTCATCTAACGTTCAATTCACATCTGAAAAGGAGGACTCGTTATGGCGCAAGAGCATACCTTCGCATCCCCCGGCCCTGCCGGTCTGGCTGCACTCGCAGTTGCTTGCTTTGGTTTTGGCTCGGTATTTCTTGGCTGGGTAAAGCTGGAGGGCTTGCCCATCCTGTTTGCGTGGCTTGTCGGCGGAGGCGTTGTACAGTACACAGTTGCCGTCATGGAATTGAAGGATCATAACATCACCGGCGGCAACGTCTTTTTGTTTTTCTCGGCTTTCTTCATGTTTGGCGCCTCGCTGAGCGTTCTCGCCAAGTTCTTCATGATCAAATTCGGTATGGCTCCCCATTCGTATGTCGAGGGGTGGACCTGGATGGCCGGGGCCGGCTTCCTCACCGTCGTGACCCCCGCTTACCTGAAGTCCAACAAGCTCCTCTTCTTTCTTGTTGTCATTCTCGACGTTGTCCTGTGGTGCATCGTCGGCCTCGATCTTGGCAAGATGGACCCCACCGTGGGCAAGCCCATCGTGGGCTGGGGCCTGATTATATGCGGCTGGATCGGTGTTTACCTTTCCGGCTGCATAGTCGTCAACACGGTCTTCGGCCGAATGATCTACCCGGTTCCTGCTCCGTTTGCGAAATAGGCGGATATCGGTTAGCATCTCACATTTAAGGGGCAGGCTCTCTGGAGTCTGCCCCTTCTTATTTCCGCCTAGAACCGGCTCAGCAGGTGGGACTGCAGGCTGATCTTCTCTCCCCGGAGCCCCAGTTTCTTCCGGATGTTGTTGCGGTGAAGGTTGACGGTGGCCGCGGACAGCTTCATCAGGGCTCCGATTTCCTTCGAGGTCTTCCCCTTCTTGATGAAGTTTGCTATGTGGAGTTCCTTGAAAGTCAAGCGGGCATCCGCCTTGATCCGGCTCAGGAAAGGAGAGGTGAGGGTCCGGAGGTTCTCCTGCAGGCTCTGGATGATTGCGTGTGCCTCCTCGGTTCTGGCCGTGTCCTTAAGCCGCTCGATACCGGGCAGGATCAGGTTGTCGATGTTGGTCATGATCTGTTGTTCCATGGCCTTGCGATCGGCCTCCCGCTTGTCCAGGAGCGTGCGCAGGGTGATGTTGAACTCCTCGAGCTTGACGGCGCGCCTTTTTAGTTCTTTTTCGCGGGCTCGCAATTCCTTCTCGACTTTTTTGCGCTTGGCAATATCCGCGGCGAGTTCCCGGTTTAGGTGGGCGATTTCCCGGGTCCTCTCAACGACACGCCGTTCGAGAAGATCGTGCGCTTCCCGGAGTTTCTCCACCATCTCCTTGCGCTCAGTGATATCGATGAAAAATCCTTCGTAATAGACGGTCTTCCCCTGGGCGTTGCGGACGGCGTGCATGCTCGTAAAACCCCATCCCTGGCTCTTGTCCCTCCGGAGAAATCGGAACTCGTACTGCGCATGCCCCCGGGCTTCGACCTCCCGCATGACTTTTTCCCTCTGTTTCCGGTCCGCGTAGATCTGCCGGTAGGCATTTTTTATATTCCTCTTCATCTCCTCGGGAGAGCGATACCCGAAGAGTGTCGCGAGGGCCGGGTTGATATTGAGAATCCGGCCGGAAACGGAGGACTGGTAAATGCCTTCGCCGGCGTTGTCGAAGAGGTTCCTGTATTTTTCCTCGGGGCTGATGGGGACGGAACGGTCTGTACTTTGCTTCTTCATTGGCTTCACCTACCAGAGGGACGCTTGGGATGTAGAATACGGGCCCGAATCACTCGTTAACCCCGCCAATTCTTTCAGGTCAGGCTCAAAATATTTAATCTTCGTAGTTCACACGGATTTCATATCTATTGTTTTTGGACAGTGCAAGATGAAAACGGCTTAGAATGTTAATCAAGCAGTCTTCTATTGCGTGCATCTGATCACAACGCATATTGAATACTGCTTGAAAGAAAGTATGACCGTGAAGATTGCCCGATGCTACATGTCAGGAAGTAACTCTCAGAATTGATCTTCTCAATCTATTTGATTGGTTTTCTAGTACACTTTATCCAGGCACCATTTTATCCCGCCCCGACAGGCTATGAGCAAGAATACGAAGCAGTAAAGAAGGGCTAACTCGCCCTTGTTTATTGCAGGAAAGAACTCCGGCCCGAACTGGAACTTCCAGTGGAACTGGACATAGGCTACCAGCATCATGCCGCTGCAAAGGAAAGCCGCCAATCGAGTTTGAAACCCCAGCACCACAGCTGAGATAAAATTATGTTGCTTCTTCCATGAAACATTAAATGCCTCCTTTCAAGTATGAGTTCTTGAACGTCTTTCATGGGGTCTCAGACGTGATTTTCGCAACCCAAGCCGCGAATGAGTCCATGAACTTTACGAGAAAGTCGCGAGTAGTCCCGTTTGTAATCTGGCCATTTGCATCGAACAACTTCGCAGCTCCACCGATGTACGCCTCGGGCTGCTGCATTGCGGGAACATCCAGAAATACGAGGGATTGCCTTAGATGATGATTTGCGCCGAAGCCTCCGATTGTGCCAGGCGAGACGCTTATCACGACACCGGGCTTTCCTGCCCAGACACTCTGACCGTAGGGCCTCGAGCCCACGTCGATGGCATTCTTCAGGACACCAGGCACAGAACGGTTGTACTCAGGGGTCACAAACAGGACACCATCATATGACTTCACACGCTCCCTGAATTCGACCCATGCCGGAAGGGATTTCCCCTCGTCATCATAATCCTGATTGTAGAGCGGAAGCCCGCCGATCTCGATGATTTCAAGCTTCAGTGATTCAGGTGCAAGTGTTATGAGTGCCTTTGCCGTCTAGCGGTTGAAAGATTCTTTGCGAAGGCTTCCCACAAAAACTGCAATCTTCTTAGCCATTCCTTTTCTCCTTTTAATTGATTTTTCTGAGTGGTTATCCAATCTGGACAGCATGCATGGAAACGGAGCCGCCATCGACTCCCTGTACGGGAAAGCTTACCTGCTCGCCTTCTTTTCTAAGACCAAGAACGTACAGAAGTGGCAAGTAATGGTCCGGCGTTGGAATCGACAGGATGGCGTCACGCCCTAATCTCTCATAAGTGATAAGCGGGGTATCATCCCCTTTGAGCAGCAATTCTCGGGCGTGTTTCTCGAACCGCACAGCCCAATCAAAAAGATGGGTCTTTTGATTGCCCCATGCATAAGTGTGTAAATTATGAACGATATTGCCACTACCGATGACTAAAACGCCCTCTTCGCGCAGCGGCGCCAGTTTCTCACCTAATCCATAATGGAATTGCGGAAGTTGTCTTTCATCGATGCTCAGCTGCACAACGGGAATATCCGCATCTGGAAAGACGTGACGTAACACTGCCCATGTTCCGTGATCCAATCCCCAGCTTTCATCAAGTCCTACTGAAACAGGGGCAAGCAGATCCTTGATATGCCGGACAAACTCAGGACTGCCTGGCGCTTGATATTTCACCTGATATAGCGCTCTCGGGAAGCCTCCAAAATCATGGATTGTTTGCGGAGCGATATTAATCGTTACCGCACAAGCCGGTATGTACCAGTGAGCTGATACGGAAAGTATGGCTTTGGGACGCGGAATAGAATTGCCGATAGAGGCCCAGCCGTCGGTATAGACGTTATTCATCAATGCGTTCATCGGATTTCCATGTCCGAAGAAGATAGTCGGCATAAGTTCAGGCATCGGAAACTTCTATCTGGATTGGGTCATAAGAATAAGAAATACTATCATGACTCCACATTGAATTCGAGGTGTCTTAAGAATGCTCTGTTCTTTTTCGGGTCAGGAACCGCCAACTGCTGTTGATCACGAGAATCAGAATCGCGATGGAAATGAGGACCACCTTGATGTCCTGAACATGCTGAGTGGAATCGATGAAATTCGATCCTATCCAGTTGCCTAAAGAAAGCCATAGTGAAACGATGATCACAGCTGCCAGGGCGTCAGTCACAAGGAAGACTCGAGGCTTTATCCCGAGCGCGCCGAATGTTGTGAATATGACGACGCGCAGGCCGGGGATAAAACGCCCGAAGAAGCAAACAAGAGGCCCGTTCCTGTGAATGCAAGACTCAGCCCATTGGACTCGAGACTCGGTAAGGACGGTTCGCAAGAGAGGCAAGCGAAATACCCGCGGGCCAAGGTGCCGCCCCAGAAAATACAGAGTCGAATCACTCATGAGAATTCCAGTCAAACCGGATATGACTGCGAGATCTAACTGGAGTTGTTTTGTCGATACCAAAACTCCCGCCGAGAGCAGGGTAATTTCTTCAGGAACCGGAACTCCCAAAGCGCACGCCAGGAATATACCGATCAGAGTGCCGAAATTCGACATAATCAGCGAAAAATCAACCATGGCTCAGAGGATCTCGTGATTGTCATCGCCGGCAGCTGAAGCCGCCTCCTTTTTGCCCCGACTATTTGATGGTTGATCAGAACGGAGAAGTATACTTTCAGGAGTCTCTCTCATCTGCTTCTGTGTGTCCAAAGTTCGCAAGGGTTGAGTGGCGATATCAAAACGGTTTTTGAATCGTTTCTCAATTTTTTCAAACACCCCTTTGACCTCAGCGACCAACTCATGCTGCCTTTGACCCGCGTCAGAGAATTCCCGCTCGATGACTTGTTGAAACTCAGACAGCTTTTCAATGAATGCGACCAGATGATCCAACTTTCGTTCCCAGAGATTTAATATCGCGTATTCGCCCATTAGATTGGTGAACGCTTCGCGTAGTATTTTTGTATTTTGGCTATTGAGAATACTTTCCGCATGTTCCGTTGATATTCTTGCCACATCGTAGCACTGCTCAATCAGATAGCGAAACTCTCGTATAATCTGTTGCTCGAATTTTTGTCTATACACATCGACGTGCAGGCTTTTCTGTTCGGCGATCAATTGTCGAGCTTCCTCAAAAAGGATTTGCTCCATGCTTTTGGCGCGACTTCGGGAACGATCAAGATCATCGATTGCAGATGTTGATAAACGAGCGTTTAAATTCTCGTAATAAATTCGGTCATCACCAATGTATCCGGTCAATTGCTTTCCGATCGTTTTCTCGAACATGTCTGGGGTAGAGTTTGTCAATACTTGCGCCAGGGCTCGGACTGGTTGTCCCAGAGAAAGAGGGAATCGTGAAAAACGATAGGATGCTTGGGACCCTGGCAGTCGCCTATAGGCCACCAGTTCCGTTTGATAGTATGGATCGCTTTCGAAAGCTGCATGTACCTTTTGAAAGACGTCCAGAGGCATTGTATAGATACAGGTTGGACCCTTCATATATTCAATATCGTAGCCGCCACTTCGAAGGATACGCGCAACGAAATCTGCACAATTTGATTCCTTTCTATCCCAGCTGCATATCCCCAAGCGAAACTCTTCCTCAATCCTTGCTGCCTCTGCATGCATTCGTTGTAGGGATGTCGGTGCAAGACCTTTAATTCGAAAACCAAGAGTATCACGCCCATACGACATTCCGTAGGTACTTGTGTGATCTTGGTTGTCAGAAGGGGGCAAGACCCCATACAAATATTGAGCCAGACTCATGTGCTGAAGCAAAGGTGACTCTTTTACCGGATGAGACATATGGTTTGAGCTGTAAACCGTATTGCCGATACGTATTGCTATGTGTCCGAATGGATTTTCCATGACGATGCGCTCGTTCTCTTTTGAGGACGAGTAAGAAAGAAGGATTTCCATATCGGCTGGGGCATCGGTTTCAAGTTGCGTCAGAGCACTATAAACATTGCTCGCAGCATGGCCGTTTTCCAATCCAAAGTATGGCTGCGCACTTCGAGCTTTGATCTTTGGATCGAGTACAAAGCGGGCGATTTTCCCAATGTCCATGTTAGCTCGAAACTCTTTTTGAGCTGCCAGCATTATAGCCTGTTTTTGTTGATCCGATAGAATTGCCAGCACCTGAGCGCCCACATTTTTAACATCCGTATTGAATTCTGCCATTCCCAGTCTTGAAAATAATTCTGCGTTTTCTCTTTCGTGCCCACTTATCACATTCAACAAAATGGTCGGCTTCCCAAGCGTGAATGCTTCCGCCGGGGACAGACCACCTGCCTTAGTGATGAACAAATCAGAGGCCTGAATAAAGGAAACCAAGTCCGTCTGAGAAATAAAACCCAAGATTTTCAGTCTCATCAACGTTGGAATTCTATCTTGGATGTCTTGCAGAGTTCGTCGCTGCTTCTCGTTGCGGCCGCAGACGGCAATTATTTGAAGAGGCTCCGTAGTCTCCCTGGCAATGCTCATGACGACCTCGGGATAGTCCCCGGCACCTTCTTTCCCGCTGGCTATTGTGATCGTTCTTGTGTTGGAATCGAAGCCGATTCGAGTGAGGCATTCTTTTCGGTTGTTCGAGTTTCCATTGGGAACGTTCACGGGCATGCCAGTGGTTTCAATCAATTCAGGGGGAACACCCGCCGCCAGCCAACGGTTTTCTAGTTCGGGATGGGCCAGAAACGTTCGGTCTATGCGCTTGGAAATTCGGGGAAAGTAGCCCTCGAAATAGTCGGTGTGTAGCCAGCCAATCTTGGTGCCCGGAATAAGCGCATTCTCTCTGAGAGTTCCCAGCACTTGCGCTGAGCCATAGTGGGTGGCGAGGATTGCGTCTGGGGCCTCAGACTTGATGTACTCGAGCACCTTCATTTCGGGGTAATCGTTCGGCAGCCATGCCAGTGAACCTGCACGATTCCCCTGCTCTTGCCTGGAGAGAAAAATTCCGTTAAAAAAATCCGGCAAGTATTTCGCGACAAACCAATAGAGCTTTTCGTCGAGCATGCGCCTGACTGGGTCCATGAACTCGCGGATGTCCTTCGCCAGTACAATGGCCGAGGGATCTTGCTTGAGAATCTCCTGCTCGATGGATCGAGCCGCACTGATATGACCTTGACCTATAGACGAATAAAACAGGATGATTTTCTTTTTCGAGCCTCTGACGGTATCTTTTGTTGCAGAAGGGACTGGCTTAGATTGGTCTCGCTTCCATCGCGCAGGAAGGAGAGATAGAATGCTTAACATCTCGGTATTCATACGGTTAACGTAGATTCGTGAAGTTTGGCTGTAAACGATCCCGTGATGGCTCGCCGGAACTTCTTTCAACCATGATCCCGAAAAAAATGAGGTTCATTAATTGGGCAAGATAATGTTCAATTCGTTCCTCGCTCTCCTGAATCAGCCAGTTCAGCTCAAAACCTCGCAATGCATAACCTATAGCCTTGGCGGCGAGGGAGACGTCGTTGAGTCGGAATATCCCTTTTCCCAACCCTAGTCTCAATATTGAATCTATTATTTTAACCTCTTGTTCAAAAAGCTCGTTTCGAATGCCCTCGGCAGCCGGCAAGTATTTCTCGACTCCTTCCCGGTCCAGATTAAGAATATTGATTGCCTGACGCATATATCGGAATTTCGCACGGACAAAGGCATCCAGCTTTTCTTCTGGCGAAATTACTTTGTCCATAGATAACAATATATTTCTTACAATCTCTTCAGCTTCCCGCCTAAGAACTCCTAGATAAACCTGATCTTTGCTTCCGAAATAATTATAGATTGTGCCTTTAGCCACTCTTGCCGTCCGAGCTATATCGTCAAGGTTTGTCTTTCTGAGACCGTAGCGAGCGAACATCTTCTTCGCGGTTGTCAATATGGCTTCCACGTTTTGCGGTTTCATAATCTTGATCCCTGTTATATGATTTATACGATTATCGTATTCCAATACATTATTTCTAAATATAACTAATTAATACAATATGATAGTATTAATATTTATACTTATTGTATTAATATAGTTTTATGGTATAATGTATTAACAAATGAACACTGTCAAGATATATTTTTCAACGGGATGAGGCACGCTGGTGCGTGGTGGGTGTTTAGTTCAAGACTGCCACACTTCATGAACACAACTTCTCAGGACAGATGATACATACAGAAATTCTGCTCTTTACCCGCGACCCGTGCCGGGTCTGGCGTTCTTCAGGCATCAGGGGCGGAAAGGATGCAGCCTGGATGATCCTGTCGGATCGCGTTATCTACACAAATGGTGGATGAAGGCGTGTGAGAATTCGGGGCAAGGGGGTGGATCTTTATGGTGGGACTAGGCATTCATCCACACATGACATAAAAGCCTGCCGACCTCCGAAGAGATCCGGCTTGTGACGATGGAAACGACGAACAAGGAATTTGTATGGTATTTTCAGGTAGAGGCAATAGAAGAAAAGCTTGCTGAGTGTGTGATGGTATGGCTCAAGGAGAAAAGGTGGTCACAAGCGGAGCGGGTCGATCGCGAACCGGCACTGAAATAATCGTGCAGGATCTTAAGAACAAGAATGAAACGGATAAGTCCCAGGGGACAGCTTCTCAAGAAGATCGGCGATAAGTATGCCGGACAATCACTCGGGATTTCCGAAAAATATCGGCCTGGCGCTAGGCAGCGGCTCCGCACGGGGATGGGCTCATATCGGTGTAATACGAGCACTGGCTGACGCAGGAATAGAAGTCAAGTGTATAGCCGGCACGAGCATTGGTTCTTTGGTAGGGGCCGCGTTGGCCCTCAACAAAGTAGATGTACTGGAAACCTTTGCCCGCCAACTCGACTGGAAACAAATTGTTTTCTTCCTAGATGTAACTTTCCCGAGGTCCGGACTCATTGATGGGGGAAAAATCACCGATTTCTTGCGTGGTTATATTCGAGAGATAAACATTGAAGAGTTACCTCTCTGCTATTGCGCAGTTGCCACCGGCCTGACCACGGGTCGTGAGGTCGTGTTGAACGAAGGAAATCTTATAAAGGCAATCCGTGCGAGCATCTCGGTTCCAGGCATTTTTACGCCGGTAAAGAAGAACGGCGGCTTTCTGGTAGATGGCGGTTTGGTCAACCCTGTGCCGGTGAGCGCGGTCAGGAATATGGGAGCGGATTACGTCATTGCCGTGGATTTGAACCACGACATATTCGACAAAAGGAGTGCAAATGGCATCGCTCCGGTTGATCTATCGTCGGAGTATGTGGTTGATCAGCCCCCTTCCCCAAAATGGAGAATCGCGCAGGAATTGACCAACAGGCTCAACGAATTCAGTTCGCCCGCATTGTCGCAAGTACGCCTGTGGCTGCACAGGGACCCCACGCCGAACATCTTTGAGGTATTGACGACTTCAAGCAGCATCATGGAAGCCCAGATCACCGGTATAAGGTTGGCAACAGATCCACCCGATCTGCTGATTCAACCGCGGTTGGGGCATATCCGGTTTCTGGAATTTCATCGGGCCCAGGAGGCCATTGACGAGGGATACCGGGAAGCTACGACGAAGCTTATAGATAAATGGAAGGGTGCTGTCGCAATAAAGTTGCAACAAGCTCCTGTATCGGGGAGGACGAAAAATGAGAATTAATATCTGCCCGATTCAAGAAAAAGGGCTCATTGATCGTCTTCATTCCCTAAAGCTCAAAGGCGAAATTATCGAGAAGAGGACGCTAAAGCCATCCGGAGACCAACCTGAGAGAAGGGTTGTGATTATCAGGTTCAAGGACCGGAGAATTGAAAAGCAATTAGACTATTCACAATTTGATCGCATTGAGATCGGGGAACAGATGTGGTTCTCTCCCCCAGTCCCTGAGCGTGATCCGTGCAATTGTCATCTATTCGTCTGGCTGATTGGCGCGATCATAGTAGGTGCGCTGGCAATCTGGGCCATTACAAGCCATTTTTATGGAAGAAGCGCTATCCTCCTTTCCCTTGCCGCAGCGGGCTGGGTCAGCGTTATTACTTGGGCCAATATCTGTTGTCATGAGCAAAACAAATGTCTCCGAGATCTAGAACGAGAACTTCGGTTTTTCGAAACCAATGAATACGAAGCGGAGGGTCAAATATGAAACTCCCCGAAATTGCCGTCAGAAGGAGGTGATCATGCTCGCGGGAATTGTGGTAAGGAACGCTATCGTGCTCGTGGACTACACCAAGAAGATGAGGAAGGGCGGGATGGAGTTGAACGAAGCTCGATAGCTAGTATTTCATAAATACTCTTACGAGGTCATGGCGGAGCCCCGACACATTATACTTGCCGTGCATTGATCACCGTATGCCCGGCAAGATTGTTTGGTGCAGGGCTGATAGAGATAGTCCGAACATTGGTCAAGGGGATGATAAGTAAGGCTCCAATTAAAATGCCTATGATGGTCACAACAACAAGCGGGTACGCGTATAATACACCATACTTATATATTGAAGTCTCTATGAAAACCATAAAATATCCGGTCCTTGATAATCCAACCTCTTAGTAGACCTATTGCTATCGAGGCGATGCTATTAATTAAAGAACTAAAAGCGAGAATTCTTTTCCATACTTCATTACCCACAATTCTTTTCCAACCAATCGCACGCTTTAGCGTCATCCAGTATAATGCCCCGAGAAACATCCTTTGCGGCAAGTCGATTCGATCATTTTGAAACGCTGCTGAATATGAATATGATCCCAAGTAAACACAAAATATTGTTCTCTCAATCAGACCCAAAACGAAAGGTTGCCACTCCATTCTTTCTGTTTCTTTTTCATAATCCTCGATCCGTTCCCGTCGACGTATAGACGCCCACTTCTTTAGATTTTGCGAGGAATCAAAGGAAATAAATCGACTTTTAGTTCTATTGCTTGAGATTCTTTGTTCTGGGAGTTGCATCTAGAAAAAGTAGCTGAATGTGATCGCGCCGAACTTCGAGTATTCCTGTTGCTTCTTGAACTCCTCACCCCAAAAGACGTATGTGAACGAAGCCAGAAAGTGCCGGTTGCCTATCGTCATGCCGACACCGGCCACCGGAACGAAGTAATTCTTGTCCGCACTGGGGCTATCCTTGAACGTGTTCCCGTCGAGGGTAATGTCCCTCAAGACCAGACTGACCAAGCCACCACCGTAGAAAGAAAAGCCCCAATCGGAGTTCGATTCAGGATTCTCGCTCCGGCGCGGCGGCGGTAAATGACTCATGCCACGCATCAATGTTGGGCCGAAATCATCCGGGATGTTGTAGCCCGCTCGCACGCATCCGCCGATCTGCCCCTGAGTGAGGACGTTGCCCAACCAGCCACCGGCGGTCGGTAGTGCCTCGATGGCCCATCCGTCACGCCGGCCTGCGAGTCGGAACTTGCGCCTATACTCGTAAGCCAGATTCAGGATGGGCTCGTTCTCCAACTGGTAATCCCAACCCTGAGGGAGTGCGCTCCCAATGTGACGATGGACTTCTCGCTGCGTATCTCCGGCCATGGACGCGGGACCCACAACCCCTGTAATGAACTTGATGCCGTGATAGGTGTTCAACTGCTCCACGTGTAGAGTGAGCCCAATGGAGAGAATCCCGGCATAAGGCCGATCCGTTGGGTCCGGGACGGCACGCTGGGTGTCAGCCGGGGTTACCATGCCATGTGCTATGTCATAGCCCACGGTACGACGCCCCTTACCCCAAGGCAGCCAATCTGCCAACGGGTCCAACCAACTAGGTCCGGTGTGAGCCAGTGAGAGCGAAACCCCGTTGGTGTAAAATCGATCCGTTTCGCCGAACGTGTCGTTTTCCCAGCGCACAGACATCGACCAATGCTGCTCTTCGACGGTGAACGGTATGGAACCAGTATGATTGGAGCCTTCAGCCGCATTGGCTGTTGGCAACGACACCATAACGCTCATCACGCCAACCAAGAGGAATCCCATTAGGGACTCCTTTCGTGCTCTGTAGGCATATTGTGTACATTCGCTCATCGGTTTTCGCCATGGAATGACGGCTCCGGTACTTCCCATCCATATCCCTGACCATCCGCTGAATATCAGGGGATGCAAATAACAGCTTTGCCGCAACGTACCGGTGACGGTTCACCTGAACCGTCTGAAGTGAAGTCGTTGTAGGTATGCCGTGAAATAGTTCCTCTAGATCTTGTCCGAAAGTGAATCAAACGTCAAATAGGTGATAAACATACAAAAGGGTGAACTGCACCTCATCCTCCACCCGCCAGTCCTTGATGTTGCGTCGCAAAAGATCTATTCCGTCTCTGCGTTTCTTCATCTGGTTAGCCGAGGGGTCCCAATGGTTAAACGTCCCTGCGACGGAGGATCGAGTCAGCACTGTTTCTCTATCAGCCAGGCGACAGCCTTTTCATAGTCTGTAAATGACGTCAGTTTCAGGCCGCGGTTGATGGCAACGGTATCGGCAAATCTGCACTCCCCATCACGACTTGGCGGGAATAGCATGCCGATCTTAACTAAAGGGAATGTCTGCTTGCCAAATATGATGACGTATAGACATCGGCCAACAATATGCGGTTGATCATGTTGCGTAGATCGATCAGAAGCTTGTTCCAGCGAAGATCATCGAACAACTCATTGACGCTTTTGATGGACTGCTCGATTTCCGGCGTCGTAAGCTGGCCCTCATACCTGAGCAGAACGTACTCGCCGACGTTGATCGCTTTTACCATGAATGACATCACGTACTATCCTTTACAGTCTCTACGGGCAATACCCCGTCTTTGAATTATGCAGACATCAGGCATACCTTCTGACGAATATCAGTTTCGTAGGTAGTGCAGGCACTGCCATTACATCGTGCGTTCAATCGGTCCGGGATTCATCCAGGAGCCAGTTCCTGGCCGCTTCATGACGGGCAAAGACCGCCAGTCGCAAGTTCCTGTTCGAGGCCAACCTCTCGAGGAATTCAGCACACCATTGCTGTTTCTTTGGTACAACGAGGCCGATCTTCACCCCGGGAAGGACCGCCTTGAAAGATTCCGCGAAGAAATAGATGTCCTCTGAGGACCCCCGCCCGTGCATTGCAGCGAAATCGATTAGCAGCTTCCCGGAGCCACACGCCTTCAACTGCTCTGCCGTGGACAATTGTCCCCCTTCAAGCTCGTCCCTCGTCAGCCTGCCCTCGTACTCGACCAAAATGTAAGCAACCTTATTTATTACGGTTACGGTAAACGGCATCCAAACCTTCTCCATCAGTACACAGATTCATCACGGTTCGGGCGCGCCAGTACTAATCAAGCTTATGCTGTAGCTGGTAGCTACTTTCTATGCTTGAATAGATGCACCCCGCTCGCAGGCTCATCGAGACTGCCTTTCTTAGCCACATAGAGGATATTCACAGTTCATCTGGAGACAGTAGCCTCGACGAACTGTAACATTCCTTTCTTTTCATGCAGTAATTCCATAGGGCATTCTTTATGCTCCTAACCGGCCTGTTTCGCTCTGACGCTCCCCAAGGTCATATCCTTCTCAAGCAAACGTCACCTCACTGTGCGAATGGTACGACCTAAAAAGACCCGACTACACTACGATCGTTCCACTGTCTGAAGGGTAACGCCTTTGGCTATCTTCATGTTTGCTGTACGTAAATTCCCGGGGCATCACAGAGGATGCGTAGCCCCTTTTCCGAGGCTCCCATGCCGGGGGGTAAAGAATTGTCGGACGAATAATCCGCCAGCCAAGTCTGCCAGGGGATCCACCAGGAACCCTTGAACTGGGGCGCTTCTTCCAGCCACTGGTCCGGACCGATATATTTTTCGTCATCCCGGCGGGTCAACATCTGGTATGTTCGCTCGGAATTCTGGCCTTCACTGACGATGCCGGCGTTGTGACCGCCGCTCGTCAGAACGAAGGTTACCGTGGCGGCATCGGACACCAAGTGGAACTTGTAGACCGAGCGCCAGGGAGCAACGTGATCCATGACCGTGCCGACAAGAAATACTGGGACGTGGATATCGTGAATGGCGATGTCACGACCGTGAACCTTGTAACGACCTTCGAAGAAATCGTTGTCCAAGAACAAGCGGCGCAGATATTTACTATGCATCCTGTAGGGCATCCTGGTGCCATCGGCATTC
>CAZURN010000065.1:0-17467 GCA_964623165.1 uncultured Syntrophobacteraceae bacterium | reverse complement strand
ACAACTGCTGGATCGTTTGCGGTTGCATAGCACTCATCGAAGCACCCTCCGTCTCGTGAATTGCAGGGACTCGGGACCCGAATCAACCAGGGCCCCGCACAACAGATCCACTGCTCAAGAACCAGGAAAGCATGCCCCAGGAGAGATAGGAAACATCCGAAAAGCCTCGTCTCCTCATGACAAACCCCATGACTGGAGAACGGTGCCCGGAAAGGCATACAACGACGATGGGGCGATGCACCCCCGCAAGGTTTCGTGTTGAAACATGGTCCAAAACGTCCGGACGGTTGACAGCACCCTCTATGTGAAACCAATTGTACTCCAAGGTGGTCCTGACATCCAGAAGAATGGGAGCGGTTCGGGGTTCCGCGAGTCTCTTCCGCAGTTCCCAGGGAGTGACAGGGGTTATGCCAATGAGCCACCAAAGAAGATCCCAGCCAACCAGAACGGCGAGAATCGCCGCAAAGGTACCCTTCATGAGTCGCCCCTCCAGTTTCAAAACAGAGCTTTGATCCACGGAATCAGGGCGACGATGAGAGGTGCGATGACAAGGGCTGGCAGGAAGTTGGCGAGCCGGACCTCTTTGAGGGCAAGAAGCTTGAGGGCGATTCCAAGGATGATAAGTCCTCCCGATGCTGTCATCTCAACGATCATGGGCTCCGTGAGAAGCTTGGAGAATTGTCCCGCGAAGAGAGTCAATCCACCCTGGTAAAGGAGAATGCTGAACACCGAAAAAGCCACCCCCCAGCCGAGACTCGCCGAGAAAGCCACTGAAGCGAAACCGTCTAGGACGGATTTTACCGCGAGGAGTCGATAATCCCCTGAAAGCCCATCCTGGATGGACCCGAGGATTGCCATCGGCCCAACGCAGAAGACGAGGCTTGCCGTCACAAACCCTTCTCCGAACCGGCTTGTGCGTTCCTCTGGTGAGCCGGCCGAGAGACTCGATTGGAGAAGACATCCGAGCCATTCCAGAGCGTCATGGATTCGCAGGAGTTCTCCCAAAATTCCCCCGATGAGAATGGCTCCAAGCACCACCAGTATGTTGCGGGTGCCCAGAGCCATCTGCATGCCCACAAGAAATGTGAGGAGCCCTAGCCCCTGAAGGACGGTCTCCCGGATTCTCTCCGGCAAGCGGGAACCGATGGAAACACCGATGCAGCTGCCTGCCAGAATGCTTCCCACATTGATGACGGTACCAACCATGACAGCCTTTCTCTTTGATGGCAATCCCGAGTGGTCGCCACAGTCCAGCGAGGCTTGACGCTTCTCCGGGCTTGGTCCAGGCAGGGTGCGGTAACCATAGTTTAAGGGTCATTCAAAAGGAAGGGAAAAGAGGCGGGATTCAGCCCGGACCTTCGAACCGGGCCGAGGTTGATTTTTCGGGTCCGCAAAATTATAGTGCTGGCAACAATGATTCTTGCTATAAACAGACTAGGTTCACATGCGAGGAATCATCGCACATCCCACTCTCAACAAAGGAGTCAAAGTCATGGCAGTCTTCAAGTGCAACAAATGTGGCAATACGATCGATGTGGCGGTCCCCCCCGATACGTGTCCAGCCTGCAAGGAAAAATGTGAATTCGTTGATGTTTCGTGCTACATCCCTGACTGTGGGGGAGCCGGATCGCCCAATATCAACCCCCAAGTCTATCAGACGAGCTACAAGTCGGACAAGAAATAGCCTTAGCGGCGACCTGTTCAATTCGCAAGCGTCCTGCTGGATCGAAGCGGTCACTCCTCGAATGCTCTATTCCTCACGAATGCAATTCACAAGCCTGGAGAACGCGGTTGTTCACGTTTCCCGCGTTCCCCGGCCTGTGAGTTACCTGTGAGTTAAAGGATTCCTTAAATTCGCGGAACCTCCTCTCTCCATTTGGTGTCAATGGAATAACCCATCGTCTCTGATACGAAGTTGCGCTCAAGGTCATACCGATAGGACTCACCAACGTAGCATAGCTCCTTGTGGGCGTGGCGAAGTGGACGGACACAAGGCCCTGAACTGCGCCAACCTGACTGCAACTTCTTGTGCGAAGAACACCATAAGGTCGGATGCTGAATTGCATGATGAAACCAGCCTGTCACTCGGGCAGGAGCGGGCCTCCGGCACTTGCTGCTGGTTCTTGCCATGAGAGGGGTGGCGGTTGAGTTGGCAACCATTCTTTGCCAAAGGGGAGACTTCGGTACTGCATTGTCTTGACCGGCCTGGACCAGTGAGTATTTTCCTGCTTAGCGGTATTCCCCAACGAACGAGGCGGATTTGAGTCAGTCCATAGCTCCATATATGGATGCAGTCCGCTATGGATCATATGCAAAGGAGTGGAGCCATGAAAGACAAACGAAGCTTGCATCTCAAGGTTCAAGAACTGTGCGACTGCTATGCGACGACGGACCCCCTCAGAGAGATGTCCATCGTCCCCTCGGGTGCGGATGAGGAAGAAGGGGCCCTCAAGTGGCTGGCCCTTGCCGTGCTGCACGGAGTCAATGCCAATGCCAAATCCATAACTCTTTCAAGGACCGGCGACGGGGGGGTGAAGGTGATGGCGAAGTACCGCAAATCGGAGCTCCCTTCACCGGGAGGTCCCGTGGCCGAAAGAATCTTTGAGGCTGTGAGGGAGATCACCCACATCGAGGGTTCGGAAGGGAAGTCGCCATTGGCCTTGGGAATTCGTGAGAGCAGTCTTGAGCTAAAGGTGAAGGTAGAGAAAGTGGACGACGAAGAGACCGTCACCATCGGCTTTCCCAAGTAGCGACCCTGATCAGGCCATACACTCGCATGCCGGCAGAGTTCTTGACGGGCGTCGAATCTGTCGGCAAACCAGGATCATGGTCGGCCGGTCCAATCGTTTTGTCGCCCATTGGAGCCAGGTTTCGGGTCGAAGTGATCCTGCAGGTTCATGCAACTGCAAGAACATGCATGAACACCGTTATGACGTGCGATCATCCGCACGAAGGGCCATATGGGTCCAAGTCAATCGGATGCCGACCCGTCACCGCCCCATGAGTGCGATGAGCACTGCTCCCGCCACCATGAGAAAAGCCCCTCCAAGCCTGGCAGCCATGTTTTCCTCGTCGAAAAGGAGCCATCCAAAGATGACGCTGAAAAGCACGCTCAAGCGCTTCACTGAGATCATGTAAGCCGCCTTGGTGAGCGATATGGCCCACGCGTGGAAGACCGAATGGAGGAAGACAAGGAATCCGGACACGACTCCCTTCAAAGGATCACCCTTCCAGAAATCCCACCTCAGCTTGCCCTTGAGGACCCAATAAAGGAACAAAGTCGGGCCGAAGACGATGTAGAAGAACACGCCGAAGAACAGAGGAGAAGAGTGCATGATGGCTTTCTTGTCGAGGACTGCGGAGGCACTGTAGATGAGGGCTACCGCCAGCATGAGCCGTGAGCCCTTCTCCTTGAAGGCAGCCCGCAGGGGTTCCAGGGGGCTCCAGCGTCTGGCGTCCACATTGAGGATGTAACCGCCGACGAGGCTCAGCAAAATCCCCAGTATCCCGTAGAGGTTGGGCTCCTCGTCGAGAAGGATCTTCCCGGTGATGATCATGAAACCCGGAGTCAGGGCCAGGTAAGGGATGGTGAGGGAGAGGGGCGACACTTGAATGGCTTTCACATAAAGGAAATACGCGACGGCGTTGAGAAGAAACGATCCCAGGAAACTGCCCCAGAATTCCCTGTCCAGCGACGGATGAGGGATGAAGGCGAACACCAGAAGGAAGAACGGTAGGCTGTATACGAGTGAGTACATGGCCATCGCGTGGGGGCCGAGATGTGAAAAGAACTTCTTCTGCCAGGCTCCTTCCGAGGACATGGCCAGGGCTGTGAGGAGTGAAAGGACAAACCAGAGCATGCTCGGGATTCCCAGGACTGAAAAGCGTTCTCGGGTCAGGAAGGATGGTTCCAAATCCTGGGTTCACCGGTGAGAGAAGGCCTATTCGTGCCTCGCTTTCCCCAGTTGCCTTTGCTTGTTCCACTCATTTCTTGACTCATGGTCAGGTCTCTGATAGAAGTTGGCCATTGCGCAAATTTCATGTTGATTTTTCCACTTTCAATCACATTTCAGCGTCATTCTACTTCATACGTAAGTCCCATTCCGTGAGCTCGACGACGGTGACCCCCGCGAGGTTCTTGGGGATGCTCCTGGGTCCCGGGTGATTTTCTCATTGGCAATGATGCCTATTGAGGGTGAGGGACATCATGGCGTCCAGAACGAAAACCGTGCACGCCCCTTTCCACTCACGCCTCTGCTTCACGTTGGTCTCGGAGGTTCTCAGGGAGGCCGAGGCTGAACTGGCTGAGATCAAATCCATCCGTTTCCTTTGCGACTATCCCTGGATACCGGGGAAACGGCTGAGGCCCATCACCTTTTTGCTTTCCTACTTTTCCATCCTGGCGGAAAAGACGACGAAAATCAATGTGGACGGGCGTGAATCTCGGTTTGCCGCCGCCATTGAGCTGCTCCACGAAGCTTCTCTCGTCCATGACGATCTCGTGGATCGTAGTGACCTCCGGCGAGGATCCCCATCCATGCACATGATGCACGGGGATGGGCTTGCCCTGCTCATCGGGGACTACATGGTGTTCAGAGGATTGAAACTGATCCTGGACGGCGCCAGGTCCCGGGAGGATATCCTCCTCGCACAGGAGTTGGCCAACACTGGCCTGAATATCGCCCATGGCGAGGCGGACCAGTTGCATCGGTACCTGCACGGATCGACCATTCAGGATCGCATGTCTCTCGAGAACTATTTGGACGTGATCGCCAAGAAGACCGCTGCCTTTTTTGCGGGGTGTGCTGAGGGGGGAGCGGCGCTTGCCGGTGCGGATGTCGCCATGCGGAAGGTGTACCGAGACTTCGGGATGAATATGGGACTGGCCTTCCAAATGGTGGATGACCTCATGGACATCATGGGTGATGCGGAGATTGCCCGCAAGACCCTGCGCAACAACCTCACAGAGGGAACGGTAACGCTTCCCATGATCCACGCCTGGGCGCTGTATCCCAAGGATAGAGCACTGCGTAAAGTCGCCGCCGGGGAGCTCCTCGACGCGGAGGAACAGAGTGCGCTTTACAGAAAGCTTGCAGGCAGAAAGGTCCTGGCTCGCACATGGGAAACCCTGAGACATTATGAGCTTCTGGCAAAGGACTGCTTGAGTCGAATGCCCATGAACATTTACCGGATGGGACTTGTCGATCTGCTCGATTACATCGGGCACTGCCCCTGGGGGGGGCTGGACGGGAAGTTCCGCAGAAGGGAGCAGAAACAGAAGTGGTGAACGCAAGGAATCTCCAGGAAGTCAGGGAGTTTTTTCAAAAGCACAAGCACGAGATCATCTTGCGCTATGGGGCTGAAGGTGCCGGAATTGGAAAGCAGAATCCAAGAGACGACAGCTACGTCATTGTCGTCTATTTGGGGTCGTGCAACGCAGTACCAAAAGAGACTGTGATATTGGAGGGAATTCCACTCAAGTTCGAGGTCACTGGTCGATTCAAACCACAGTCCTGAATTTTGAGAGGTGAAAAATGGACGAAAAAGGAGACATGAGGATTCTGGAGGAGCGGTATCTGAAGGCTCGCGTGCTGGTTCGGGCGCTCAAGGACAGACACTGGCCGAATTTCAGATGTGACCGCAACGTATTGGGCATGGCATTCGGACGTCGAATCGTCCACAACGAAACCACCGATGATCCCGCTCTTGTCATCTATGTCATGCGAAAGACGCCCAGAAACTTCATCCCGCTCAGCAGGCTGCTGCCGCGCAGAATGTACGTCGGTGGGGACTGTGTCGAGGTGGATGTCGTCGAAACGGGTCCCATCTATCCCCTCGCTTTCACGGCTCGGGAGCGTCCTGCCACGGCTGGAATCAGTATCGGCAACGCCAACGAAGCTTCAGCCGGAACCCTCGGATCCGTCGTCATTGACAATACTGACGGAAGCACCTGTATTCTCAGCAATAACCATGTCATGGCAAGAATGAATGCGGCGGCCTTGGGGGAGAGGATCGTGCAGCCGGGCGTTTTCGATGGTGGCGTGTCTCCCGCCGACGACATCGCAACCCTGAAGCGCTTTGTCACGATCAACTCCAGCGGAAACACCGTGGACGGGGCCATTGCCCAGGTGATCGGAGGCGCGGCGGCCAGTGTCATCGACCAGGTGCATGGCAACATCATTCCGGTGGCAAACCAGAACCACCGTGCTGTGGGCCTCCTGTTTGCCGGCGGGTGCAACCGCACGATCATGAATCCCATAGGCGATGTGCTGGCCCAGCTCAATATCGCCTTCCGTGCCGGCGCCAGTGCCATAACCGGTCCAGACATCGGGATGGACGTGGAGAAAGTGGGGCGCACCACCGAGTACACCTCTTCCACGATCAAGGAAATCGATGCCACCGTCACCATACCCTACGATTTTGGGGATGCAACCTTCGACCACCAGATCACGACCGCCTGGATGAGTGACCGCGGTGACTCGGGATCGGTCGTTTACGAGGGGGGTGCAGGAGGTGACGAGGACAGGTGTGGTTGTGGGACTACTTCTGCGGCGGAGACTCTCCTCGGTGTGGACCTGAAGCAGGACCGTGCCATGGCGGAAGTCGTCCGAGACAAGTTTCTCCGCCAGACGCATATTGGTCGCTGGGCTGTGAACGTGTTCTTCATGAACGAGGACCGGCTCCTGGAACGGTACCAGAAAACCCCGATAGATCCCGACGATCGCGCCTTCGCCCGAAAACTCTATGAAAAGTATGCGGAACAGGCCCACCAGGCCTTCGCCCAAGGTGAGAAGTCTGAACAGCGCCTTACGGAGAACCATCTCCGGGATGTTCGATCAGCCCTCAAGCGTGCCCAGAAATACATGACCAAGGAGGAAGTGGCTGCAAGCGAGAAGCTCTTCAAACTCGCCAGCGAACAGGCCAAGGGGAAAAATGCGCGTGAAATCCTGGCGCTGCTGAACAATGAAAATCTATTTGCAGAAGTCAAGGAACTGGTTTCCAAGGTCAAGTTCCTCAAACTCACCGAGGAGCCGTGTGATTGAGAAGCACCCGTCTCCCCATGGGTATCTGGAACTGGCATGGCAAGTCACGAGGAGAACGGCCATGAAACCGCCTCCATCCGAACCCATCCGGATAGACAACCGGCGTGATCTCCGGAATAACATCCGTGCCATCAACAAGCGGTTCAATGACCAGCCGGAGGTGGCACGCCTCCTGCTGGTAAACCCCATTCTCGCCCTTGAGGATGTGGGTGTGCAGCTCGCCTCGGATGTCAAACAGCACATCATGGATACACTGAGGTTTCCTCCGAAGCTCATGGAACGCAAGGCCCGCCTGGAAATGGAGCTCAAAGAAGAGCTCTCCAGGCTCGATGTCCCTTCCGACCTACCCCTCAACGGGACAGTGCGTGCACGACTCCTGTTTCGCGTGCTGAAACTCGAACCCCTCGTGGAAGACGCTCAAGACACGTCTCGGCTGGAAACCAAGCGCACGCGCGCCTACGCCTCTCACCATCCCTTAGTCGCCAAGCTGGCGGAATATGAGCGGGTACGACAAGGAGGGCTCGTTTTTCACACGCGCGAGATCTATGAAGCCTTCAAGTCAGGTACGAGGCGGCACCGCTGGATCAAGTCGGTGCGCTTCAAGGTTTGACCGCAGTCAACCAGAGGGGGTGACCTGCTCATGTCTCTGACGTCTTGTTATCGATATGTCTTGCAGCTCCCCGTGGATACCTTGAATTTGATGCTTCGTGGAGCGTTGTCTGAATCCGATGGGGCTGGGATCGGCATCACGCGGCACTGGGAGGATGTGCCCATCGGGAGTTACCATGCAACGGTCGATGTCCGCCCGGCCGACCTGGATGCGCCCCCCCCCTCCATGACCCTCACTGCTACGGACCTCGGGTTCGTGCTTCATTTGAGCATGCGGATCGAAGTGGACATCGATGAAATCGCCGCTCTCGATACCATCGTCTACACGATTTCCTTTGATTTCCCGGGTGTTTTTGAGAGAGACAACGGCGCGCCTCCTAGGCTCAACATGGTGTTTCCTTCCGTCACCGAACCCAGTTTGAACCTGGCCATCTCAGGAGGTGAAATCCCTCTCTCTGCCGAACTCATCGAGCCCACCATCCACCAGCTCTACGATAGTGATCCTTCACTTGGCCACAGCGAGGATACAGGTGTTGCGTGGCCGGGTGAACCCACGGGAGTGATGGTGACCACAGACATTTACGACGATGAGCCGGGAGCCCCCGGGTTCCGAGGTGCCATCAGTGTTCAGGTCCCCGATCCGGCACGCATTGTCGTCATGATGCCAGGACATATCAAAGTGTTCGGGCTGGGAACCACGTATGTCGACACGGACATGACCCTCGATGTGGAAATGGCCGTGGAGAGACTGGACGGAGAAATCCGTATCAAGATCTCCACGGTTCAGGAGAGCGATGTGACGGTCACTTTCGCCAACTCAACCCTTTACGACGGGTTTATCAAACCGGAGATCGCAAAACGGGTTGCCCAGAAGATCCGAGGTCTCAACGCGGGAGAGGATCTCGTGCAACCGATCCCCAGAGATGCGGAGGTTCGGGGACTCATTGCATCGCAACTTGTCGATCTATCCTCGGATCTGGTGATCCCTGTTTTCACGCCCTCACCGCCTGCGACGGGAGAGATCGATCTGACCACCTTCGTTCCCGCCACCATCAACCAGCAAGTGCTTGCCCTGCAATTGGTCCCACTCGCTGACGGAACCCCCTGTGACACACCCGACGTAGTTGCCGGGGCCACGGGATTTGCCGTATCCATCGCCAAGGTGGAGGTGGATTCCATGCTCGTGCCCATCACTCAGGAAAACATCGGGGATCATCACATTCATGGGTACGACGTGACTGTCGAATGGCTCACAGGGACCCTCTGCGACCCGGGAGCGAACAGCCAGGCGAGGGGCCACATCTGGATAGAGGGTGGGGTGGAAGTCCATGTGGACTGCTGGGACGATCCTTTCGTGGATTTCTGGGGCCCTGTCTATCTCGTCCCGAGCATGGACTCGGAAGGAAGGATTGTGTTCACTGCGGACGCAGGCGAATTCGATGCCGATGATCCGTGCTGCAACGACGTTCCTGCATCCGACATCGCGGCTCTCATTGAGGGGAAAAGATCCTCCCCCATTGCGCTCCCCAGGAATTTCAGCGGCGTCGGGCAATTGGAGCTGGCTGTAACACAGGCGGAGGTATTCGCTGCCGGAGTCGTTGTCCAGGGCACTCTGGCCTTGGTTCCGAACAGCACTCTGCATGCGTCCGCCCTATGGAGAACCCTTTACTGGTTTTACGAGCAGGCCGGTGGCGGTTAGTTTCCGCGGACCCGGACCTCAGTGGATCCATCAGAGCAACAATGCGTTGATCGAGGAGTATATCCGCCATGGCCACATACCGAGGATTTGTCGAGTCTATACAGGTGAGGGATGATGGGTGGGTGGAGTTCGTCGTTCAGGCGGTTCATGCCGGGAACACGAAGCAGATCTTCTTCATCGAGGATCTGGACGGCAAGATCGAAACGGCCCATAAACGGCTTGCTCAGCTGAGCATTCTGAGGGATGCCCTCGCACGGGTTCTGCCTGTCGAGGTTGAGTATCGCGAGAAGAATGAAAAGCAGCACGTGGTGGAAGACCTGACGGTGTTTCATCGACCATCCATGGTGGGGAGAAAAGGAACCCGGCGCATCCTGGGGACCGTCATCGGCATGTCCATCGCTGAATTTGGTCCCAGCTCCGGTGTTTCCCCCTATCTGGATCGGCCGGACCAAGCCGCCATAACACTCCTCGATGAGGGAGGAGCGATCGAACAGGTTGTGCTGGACCTCCAGCGCCCGGATCCCATGACCGGCCATGCCATGCTGGGGCTCCTGCGAGAGGCATTCCGCACACGCCGCCCTATTGCCGTATTGGTGACCGAGGAGATCAAGGGCGACAAGAGCACGGGAGACGCCAAGGCGGCAGCCGGCGCCCCTGGTTCGTGGCCGGGAATCATACAGGCTTGCGAGTGGGTGACCGTGCCCAAGGAATCCTTGGACTATGTCCATGCATTCATTGAACGGCTTGGACAGCGCTATGAAAGTTACGAAGAAGATGGAGCGCTCCAGTTGTCCTGTGTCAGGGTGGTCTATACCACCGCTCCGGGGCAGACACCGGAGGGGGATGTTTCGGACAACCACACTTTCACGCCCACGACTCTGGAAGCTCTTGTCCATGGGGATTCTCCACTGCTAACCCGGCTGGAAACCGCGTTGCGCGATAGGCTCCAGGTGAAACTTGGTCTCAGCACGACCCGGGTTCATGAAGTGGAACTGGTGGGGCACCTCGGCAGCGCAGCCAGGCCCGTCTGGATCGAGGTGAACCGGTGTGTCATTCCTCCCGAGGAAATCAGGGTGTTGTGTGTGAATGAACCGACGATTCAGAGTCCCGTTGCGGAGGATCTGGATTCGACACCCCGATGCATTTCATGGTGCGGCAAGGCTTACTTTAACGAAGGGATATGGCGTTTGGTCGTTCACACCCCGAGTCCCTGCAAAGTCCTCATCGACGGGGAGGCCTGTTGCAGGAATGCATCGGAGAAGCGCCTTCTCTCAGAATCCTGGGAGGATCTTACCAGTAAGGCTTTCTCCAATATCGACGTTGTGCCGCGGAGTTCCACGATCCAGTGCCACGCGTACCTCAAAGGCGTGCATGAAGTCGAACTCATTCTCTCGGGCCGCGCGTGTGCCCAACCCTTTCAGTTTCTTGCATACAGGATTCGATAGGAAGCCGTGTTCACGCAGGACGAATTGACAGAGCGAATCATATCGGTCATTGCCAAAGTTCACCAATGCCCCGCCGATATGATCACGGCGGGGAGTTCACTGGAGGAGCTTGGGGTCGACTCCCTGGACTCCGTGAACATTCTCTTCGCACTGGAAGAGGAGTTCAACGTTTCGATCCCCGATGAAGGAAAGAAGTTGCGCACCGTTCAGGAAATCGTGGATGGTATGGAACAACTCCTCTCGGGCGGGGACTTTCACGCCCACTCGATTGCGCGGTTCTGATCCATGCGTGGACGACGTGTCGCTGTCACGGGAATGGGGGTGGTTTGCGCCTTGGGTCAGGGGGCAATGGAATTCTGGCACACCCTTGTGTCGGGAAAGTCAGGGATTGCCCCCATTCAATCGGTGGATTGCTCCAAACTGCGGTTTCAAAATGGGGCCGAAGTGAGGGGTTTCGATCCTTTGAGATATTTCGACCGCAAGCGGGTGGACTTCCTCGACCGGTTTGCCCAGTTCGGGCTTGTTGCCGCAAGAGATGCCCTGGCCGATGCACGACTTGAGTTAGTGGGCGAACGGAGTCACCGCACGGTGATTGCGACAGGGTGCTCCTTGGGAGGGAAGATCACCGAGGACGGGGGGTTCTTGCAGCTTTATGCAGAAGGGAAGCAGCGTTTCAGTCCCCTGATCATTCCGAGGTCCATGGCGAGTGCTGCGGCAAGTCAGATTTCAATGGAATTCGGAGTCAGTGGACCGGCGTTCAACCTGTCGACTGCCTGCTCATCTTCGGCTCATGCGGTGGGATTCGCATTCTGGATGGTTCGCCATGGCGTGGCAAATGCGGCCATAGCGGGAGGCAGTGAGGCGCCTTTCAGCCTGGGAAATCTCAAGGCTTGGGAAGCCATGCGCGTCTTGGCTCCCGACACATGCAGGCCTTTTTCCAGGGATCGGATGGGAACGATACTTGGAGAAGGGGCGGCCATGATGGTCATGGAGCCTCTCGACGCCGCCCTTGAGCGAGGGGCACACATTTATGGCGAAATCACAGGATTCGGCATGTCCGCCGACGCTCATCACCTCACCCAGCCCAGCGCGCTGGGGGCTGCCCGGGCCATGGTGCAGGCCATGGAAGATGCGGGGATTCACCCCTGTCAAGTCGGCTACATCAATGCCCACGGTACGGGCACTCTGGCAAACGACGCAACCGAGATCAAAGCCATAAGGAAGGCGTTTGGCGGCCATGCCGAAAGGCTTTTGGTCAGCTCGACCAAGTCGGCGCATGGTCACACCCTTGGAGCGGCGGGGGCCATTGAATGCCTGGTGGCACTGCTTGCCCTGCGTCATGGATTGATTCCACCAACTGTCAATTTCATCGAAGCGGACCCGGAATGTGACTTGGATGTAGTGCCTAATGCAGCTCGCCCAAAGCACGTAGAATACGCCCTCTCAAATTCGTTTGCCTTCGGGGGGCTCAACGCGGTCTTGGCATTGCGTCGCTGGGACGGTGACACTTCGCAGTAAGGGCCCCGAAGGATTCCTGGAGGAACAGTAAAATAAGGTTCCCACCAATCGCACCTGCTTCGGCAAAGCCCTTTGCCTCCTCAATCGGTCTTGATTTCTGTCATTCCTGCCATCCATACCATCGAATGTGGGCGGATCATGTCAAATTCCCAGGCAGGTTGTCCAAATTCCCGAACTTGATGAGGACGTCCCCTGGCTTCTAAGATCCGTCATGGCCAGCCAATGCGAAGCACCGGCTTGATGGTCGTCCCATTCCTGGCATCGGCAATGGCCAGGTTGATCTGGCTGAACTCATAGAACTTAAGGAGGCGGTCGAATGGAAAAAGCCCCGATTGATGCCACGCGATGAGCTTTGGAATGAACCGCTGTGGCACTGCGTCTCCCTGGATGATGCTGAGGGCCTTCCGTCCTCCGGGCATGGAGCGTGGGGCACTCATCCCCGTAATGTAGGCGGCCGTGCCATTGTGCGTCAAGACGTCGATGGCACACTGGCATAGCCTCTGGTCACCCGTGGTTTCCAACACATAGTCAATGCCTTTTCGGGAAATGGCGATGAGACACGAGAAGACATCCTCGTGACGGTTGTCGATGGTATGGGTGGCGCCCAATTCGCTGGCGACGTGAAGCCGCATGGGATTGACATCAACCCCGATGATCGGGTGGCACCCGATGAGACGGGCCGCCATGACTGCCGCAAGGCCGACTGCCCCCGTGCCGAACACGGCGATGCTGGCTCGTGCAGGGATCTTGAGGGAGTTCATCACCGTGCCTGCGCCCGTCTGAATCCCACAACCCAGTGGTGCAAGAACCTCCAGCGGCAATTCCTTGGGCACCTTAACGGCGTTGCGTTGAGTCGCCAGAGTGTGGGTCGCGAAGGAAGACTGCCCAAAAAAATGCCCTTGCACGCCACTTCGCTTCAAGGCGTTGCTACCATCGAGTCGGCGAAACCCGAAGTTTGCCTCGTAGAAACGTTCGCATTGCGCCGGGTATTCTTCGCGACAACGACGACAGCAGCCACAGGACTCGTATGAGAGCACCACATGATCGCCGATTTCGAACCCTTTAACGCTCTTGCCGATCTGCTCCACCACGCCAGCCCCCTCATGGCCCAGGACGAGGGGCTGGTCGTCTTCTTCCCAACTGTCACACATGCTCAGATCCGTATGGCAAATCCCTGAGGCAACCATACGCACCAGGATCTCGTCATCCCGGGGCCCATCCAAGTCGAGGGATTCAATGCTCAAAGGCCCACCGGGGCGGCGCAGAACCGCTGCCTGGATCTTGTGTGTGGATACCTTGGAATGCTGTGCCATGGCTCGACTCCTTTCAGGATTCAGGGTCTCTCCGGCTCTGTCTTACCCGCAACTCCCCAGCGTGCGTAATGCGAGGTGTGGGAGTTGTATCATATTGCAACAGGGAGCGTTGAACCCTGATGGGTCACCTCCCTTGTCATCTTTGGGAATTCTACCCCATAGTTGATGCGATTCACTCATCAAAGGGCAAGAGGGAAAGCAAGGGCGAGAAAGCAGGGAAGGCCTGAACTGTTGGCGGGAAGAGGCGTTTCTTGAGCTGTGTTCGTCGATGCTCAAATCGCGGGGTTATGGTTGTGCGGGATCAAGCAAGCAATGGGATTGTTCTTGTTAGCACTCGTCATTGACTTCAACCAGAGCTTCTCTTAGGCGATTGCCCCGATCGGCACTACAGGTAGTCCAGGAGGTTGATGTCATCCATCATGGCGGTGACCCGCAGGCTTGCTTCCAGTGCGGTTTGCTTCTGCTGAAGGCTGATGATGGCTTCAGCCATGTTGGCGTCCTCAAGATCTGCGAGTTGGGCCTGACTGTTGAGTTTGACTGCGCTCAGTGCCTCTTGGCGCGTTTCGAGATTCGAAAGGCGGGAGGCGAGCACGGCACGCTGAGAACGGATATTCTCCAGGGCTCCTCCAAGGTTCTCCATGGCCTGCTGAATGCCGCCGGTGTTGTTTGTCTCGACGGCTTCCCGCAATGCCCAGAGTTCCTCGATGACGTTGAGGGTGGACCCGTTCTGAGTGAAGTTCATGACCTCGTTGCCATTCAGGCTTACGGATGAAAGGCTCCCGGCGTCACGCCCGGTGCGTATCTGAATCCGACCGGTGGCGTCACCGTGGTAGGTGACTTGGCCAGTGGAGTCGTCGAGGGTGAACGGAGGATTGGGCGACGGATCCGCCAGGCCACTGAAAAGGTAACGGTCCCCGTTCTTCGTGTTGCCCATCTCCAGGGCATCCTTCACGGCCCGTTCCAGGATTTGGAGGCCGCCTGCGCGCTCCTCAGGCGTATCCCCGATGAGGACATCGGAAGCGATGCCCTTGGCTTCGCTGACGAGTGTTTCCAGGTGATCAAGGACCACATCTGTCATCTTTCCCCAGGAAAGGCCGAACTGGATATTCTTTTCAAAGGCATCCATCTCCTGCAAGCCCTGCCTGAGGTTCATGGCCCGGGCCCAACCGGCGGGGTCATCGGAGGGATCCAGGAGCTTCTTCTCTGAAGAGATGATGGTGGCAAGCCGGTCGAGATCGTCCTGTTTACGGTTGATCTCCCGGACTGTTCTTTCCTGAGCGAGGGCAAAAGAGATGCGCATCGTCACTACCCTTCCTAGCTGATTTCCAGGATGCTGTTCAACATTTCAAGCGTCAGTTGAATGATCTTGGCGGCCGCCTGGTAGATCTGCTGGTGTTTCATGAGCTCCACCATCTCCTCGTCGAGAGACACGCCGGAAATCGACTGCTGCTGAGTGTCGAGTTCCGCGACCAAGGTCTCCTGGAAGCTGGCCCTGATCTTGGTGTCCTGGACATCGGAGCCAACCTGCCTCTGGATGTCGGACAGGAACACCGAGAACCGGGTGGTCACCCCTCCAGGGAATCCCACGGTTTGATTCTGAAGGCCCGCGATGGTGAGAGCCCTTTCGGCGAGGCCGGGGGCAGCCGGATCCTGGCCACTGAAGAAGTCAGGAACCACCTCCATGTTCGAGGCATCCCCACCCGGCTGGAAAATATTGGGTCCGGCGCCCGAAGGGTTGTATGCGGCGTTCACTTGGACGATGAGAGTGCTCGTGAAATCATTCAGACGGTCCATGACGCCTTGAATGTCGTCCCGGGCCTCAAGGAGGCCTCCGAGTGTCCCCCCTGAAACCGTATCGGTTGACATGGTCATGGCGCCATCGAAAGAATTGAGAGTGATCTGCCCTGTGCCTGCGTTGTATTGGAGGGGGTTGGCGGCGGTCTGAACACCTGAGACCAAGGTGACCGTGCTGCCATTCCCGGAATAGGAGATGGTCAGGGACCCGTCCGATTCCTCCTGGAACTGGATGGGCATGACTTCGGCCAAGTCCCTGAGGGTCTGATACCGTGCATCACGCAGATCATTGGCGGTCCGCCCTGGGGTCTCGTTCATCATGATTTGCCGGTTGAAGTCTGCAAGGCGCTTCAGAAGGTCATTCGCTTCATCCACGTCCGTTTGGATCTCACCCGGAGGCATAGAGTTCGTCAGGGAGCTCAACTGGTCATTCAAGTTGCTGTAGGTGGACCGGATGGTTTCTTTCAGGTTTTCCGCAGCTCCTTGGACTGCCGCCTGTTCAGACAATCCCTGGGGATCCTGGACCAGCGCATCCCACGAAGACCAAAAGGCGCCCAAGGCACCGGAAATACCAGTGCTTCCATTGTCCGAGATGTTTGCCTGAAGAATGGCGAGTTGCGTGGAGAGGGTTTCATAGTGGGATTGTCCGGACACCCCCGCCATGAGCCGTTGCTCGATGAATTGGGAACGATTCTGGATGATGCTTTCGACGCTGGCGCCTGTGCCGAGCCACCCCCCGTGGGTCAGGGTTGGAGGATTTGTCGAGAGCACGGCCGTCTGGCGGGCATAGGACTTGTTTTCCGCATTGGCGATATTCTGGGATGTGACCTGGATCTGCACCTGAGTGTTCAAAAGGGTGCTCTTGGCAGTCTGTAGAGTCAGGGAGAGACCGGCCATCCCTACGCCTCCTTGCTGAATGTGAAGCCCTTGGCAGCCGGGCTCGGCTGGGTCGAGGACAATCCATGCCCGGGGCCGTAGGTCTGGGGACTGAAAACGGCCATCAATCCTTGCCAGTAATCCAGAGAACCTCTGATGAAAACCTCGTTGAATTGGCTTGCCCTGCGAACATTCTCAAGGCTGCGTCGAAGGCCTTCAAAGTGCGGTGCGGCTTGTTCCTCAGTCAGTTCGCCCGTGCAAAGCTTAAGACATCTGAGTCCTGCCATCAGTTCCCGAAGCAAAAGCTCTTTCGCGGGAAGAATCCGGAGAAGTTCCTGGCTGTCGAATCGCCTGAGGCAAGAAGTCTCACGCTGCAGTACTCGAAGAAGTTCTTCGGCGATGGACTTGCACTCCATCGTCATGGCTTCCCTGCTCCCGGGAGATGCTGGGATATCCAGCTGGGAGTGGGGAGGATTCACGGGGTGTCCTTCATCTTTTTCTGAAGGGGTTTTCGTCATGGTTCGCGCCTTTCCTGGATCATCAGAGGGTATATCGGCTTGAAGCGTCTCAACCTTGAATACGCAGAGAAGCGCCATGGCACGCCGCGCCCGGCTGTCGTATGCCCTGAACGGCTATCGGGGATTCTGCGGGCATTGACCACCAGCCTGCCCGGCTGTCTGCGCTAGCCTTTTCCTGGTTCGCTCTCCGTTCTTGGTGCGAGAGCATTGAAGAGGGTCTGGGAAAGTCCGAGTTGTTCCTGGCGGCTCATTTGTTTGGCAACCGCCTCGTCCATCATGGACTCATAGAGTTCGGAGGCACTGCCGGTTTCGTCTGACTTCAGGACATTCTCCCTCATACTCTTGAACAGAAACCCGATGAGAACCGCCTCGAAGTCCTGACAACTCTCCTTGAGACGCTTTTGCCGGACGTCGCTTCCGGAGGCTGTAACGGTTGACGTTGCGCCAGTTGATTCGATCATGATGTGGTCCTTAGTGGTCTGTGTGATGCCCGATTATAGAAATCCCCGTCCACCCGGCGAGGCCTCTGGACCCTCAAAAGGTCCGGCACTCGGGAAGGAACCTGGAGGGTGTTACCTCTCAAAGACTATTTCAACGCGGCGGTTCATGGCTTTACCCCCGGGCGAGTTGTCGTCCACCAGGGGGTGAGTGC
>CAZURN010000064.1:0-17566 GCA_964623165.1 uncultured Syntrophobacteraceae bacterium | reverse complement strand
ACGCCTGCATGGCCTTCCCCGTGAGGGATTTCCCTGTGAACGCCTGCAGGCACACCACCACCGCGACGACGATGCAAATGATCCATAGACTCTGGGGGAGCAGGGTCGCTCCCGCCACGTCGAAGGGAGCGTGCTTTGAGAAGCTTGGAACGCTGTAGGCATCCTTTCCCCATCCCAGCATGCCGAGTCCTCTCAAGAGAATGGACGCGCCGATGGTGATGATGACCAGCACGATGGGATGGGGCTTCCGCACCGTCCGGATTGCCAGACGTTCGAGCGCCAGTCCCATCATCGCCACTCCCACGGTGGAGATCACAAAGGCCAGCGCAAGCGGCAGCTTGGCACCCTTCCAGAGGGAGACGAGTCCCAAGGCCCCGAGCATCACAAACTCCCCCTGAGCGAAATTGATCAGCCCCGTCGTACTGAAGAGCATGGTGAAGCCGAGGGCAATGACGGCGTAGATCGCTCCGTTGGTCACACCCGAAAAAAAATACTGCAGGATTTCCTGGGCCATGAGTCCGCCGATTTCCTCTGGCAGTTATTCCTTGAGCAGCTTCCAGTTCCCCTTCTCGATCTGTACCATGACGAAAGCATCATCACCCAGGCCGTTGTGGTCCTTATCAGAGAAATTGAAAGTGCCCGTCACCCCTACAAGGCCGTTCACCTTCTCGAGCCCCGCTCGGAGCTTGTCCTTGTCTCCGTCAGTGCCCGGGAGGGCCCGCGCAAGGATGTTCACGGCATCATAGGCATAGCCTCCAAAACCCGACACTGGCATCTTGAAACGTTTTTCGAACTCCTGAATATACTGCTGCAGCACGGCTTTCTGCGCGTCGTTCTCCGGGAGTTGGTCGGTCACAAGGATCTTGCCTGTTGGGAGGAATATGCCCTCCGCAGCATCTCCCGCCAGCTCGATGAATTTGGGTGAAGCCACTCCGTGGCTCTGATAGAGTGGCATTTTCATGTTCATCTGCTGAACATTCTTGGCAATGACGGCAGGGCCCGGGTTGGTCCCCCAGCAGACGACAGCCTGGGGTTCGGCGGATCGGATCTTGGTCAGTTGGGCGGTCATGTCCGTATCCTTTGCCCCAAAGGTTTCGGATTGAACCAGATCCATGCCGAACTTGGCAGCCTGGGCCGTGAGCTGCTCTTTTCCGCTTTCCCCAAAAGCATTGTCCACCGTGAGAATACCGAGTTTCTTCAGGCCCTTCTTCTGTAGGTGCCTGTAGATTGCACTCACCGCAAGTACGTCGCTCTGGGCCGTCTTGAAGACCCAAGGCTTGACGGGCTCTGTGATCTTTATGCCCGCCGCACAGCTGATGAGGGGCACCTTTTCCTTCTCAATCAGCGGGACAATGGCGAGGGTCGTTGGGGTAAGGCTTGGGCCGACTATGGCGATCACGTTGTCTTTGCTGATGAGCTTGGTCGCACTCAAGACGGCCTTGGTCGGGTCCCCCTCGTCGTCATAAATGACCGCCTCCAGCATGTGACCATCTATGCCGCCTTTGGCGTTGATCTGCTCAATGGCCATTTCCATGCTCTTCTTCTCGGGGTCCCCAAGAAAAGAGGATGCACCGGTTATGGAAAACACACCTCCGATCTTATACGGTTCCTTGCTCCAAGCTGCAGACGGGCTCATTGCCAGGCAAACCGAGGCACACAGTGCCACCAAGACTACCAGTTTCAATCCCGCGCGGTTCATGATCTTCTCCTTTGATTCGTTTCTATGCAGGCATTTTCCAGTGCATCTCCCAGATGGCCTGATCACATGGCATAGAGCTTATCGCCGCCGATGACCGTCACGTTGTTCTGTTTGAGGATGTTGAGGGCTTCGTCCGGGTTGTCGAACCGGAAAATGATCACCGCATTGTCACCGCTCTGCTGGACGAAAGCGTACATGTACTCTACATTGACGTTGGCACGGAACAGTACATCCAGAATCCTGTGCAGCCCTCCAGGACGGTCGTCAACCTCCACCGCCACGACGTCCGTTTTCCCAACCGTGAACCCCTTTCCCTTGAGCACTTCTCTCGCTTTGTGGTTGTCATTGACGATGAGCCGCAGGATGCCGAAATCGGACGTGTCCGCCAGGGACAACGCCCGGATATTGATGCCGGATTCCGCCAGGATGCGGGTCACCTCACACAATCTGCCCGCTTTGTTCTCTAGAAAGACTGAAATCTGTTCGACTCGCATGGCCACTCCATCCTTTCTCTCTGCCTCAGACGTTCACCATCACCCCGAGAAGAGACATCCCCACCGTTCGCCACCTGGAGGATTGGTCTCTCCCCTGGCATGAATCTAAACCCCATGGTCCAGTTCTCACAACTTGCGATTGTCGATGACCCGTATGGCCTTTCCCTCGCTTCTGGCAATCGTCTTCGGTTCCACGAGCTTCACTTTCACGGAGACACCCAGGTATTCCTTAATGTTCTTCGTGATCCTCTTCTCCAGGGTCTGGAGCATTCTCACCTCATCGGAGAAAGCGTGCTCCCCGATCTCCACCATGACCGTCATGGTGTCCAAATTGTCCACGCGGTCCACCACCAACTGGTAGTGCGGCTCGACACCCTCGATCTCCATGAGAACGCTCTCTATTTGAGACGGGAACACGTTGACACCTCGAATGATGAGCATGTCATCCGTGCGTCCACTCACTTTGTTCATCCTGACGAGAGTGCGCCCGCAGATGCATGGTTCCACATTGAGGGAGGTGACGTCCCTGGTTCTGTAACGAATGATGGGAAACGCCTCCTTCGTAATGGAGGTGAAGACGAGTTCGCCCATCTGACCATGGGGCAAGACTTCCCCTGTTTCCGGATTGATCACTTCCGCAATGAAATGATCCTCGAAAATATGAAGGCCCTTCTTAGCCTCGGCGCACTCGACAGAGACCCCGGGACCGATGACCTCACTCAAACCATAAATGTCTACCGCGGAAAGGCAGAGCTTCCGTTCAATTTCCTCGCGCATTCCCTCAGACCAGGGTTCCGCACCGAAGACCCCGGCCTTGAATCGAAGATCCTGGAAACTCACGCCCATTTCCCCGGCTACCTCAGCGAGATGCAAAGCGTAAGAGGGGGTGCACGTGAGAATCGTCGGGCCAAAATCCTTCATGATGAGGATCTGGCGTTTGGTATTACCGCCTGAAATGGGAATGACCGACGCTCCCAGGCGTTCCGCGCCATAGTGAATGCCGAGGCCGCCGGTGAAGAGCCCGTAGCCGTATGCGTTGTGGATGATGTCCCCGCGGGACGCCCCGCCGGCGGTCAGGGACCGCGCCATGAGCTCGGACCATGTCTCGATGTCCCGCGCCGTATACCCCACCACTGTGGGCTTCCCCGTGGTACCCGACGACGCATGAATACGAACCACGTTGTCCATTGGAACCGCGAACATCCCGAAAGGATAATTGTCCCTTAAATCGTTCTTCGTTGTGAACGGGAGGCGTTGCAAGTCCTTCATGCTCCTGATGTCAGCAGGAGCGATCCCTACCTCCTGGAACTTTCGGCGATAGAACGGAACCGTGGCATACACCCGTTCAACGGTTGCCCTTAACCGCCGCAACTGAATCGCCTCCAGCGCTTCCCGAGGCAACGTTTCAAATTCCATGTTGTAGATCATGCGTCGGTCTCCTCCTCTCCTCAAGGAACTCGTTCATACTCCATCGGGGCCGCAATGCTGAGAATACTTGCTCCACCGCACAGATCCCCGCGATCCCGGCTGTTCACAAGACAGGCCCAAGCCGCACGGGATTCCCAAAAGCCTCGGCCCTCTCATCGGCGAAGCCATTGGCTTGCGAACCGGTTTGGCACTTGCTGCTCGTGGGGAAAACGACTGTGAATCCAAAAAAGAAAGCCGCGGATCTCCTAGGATCCCACGGCTTCAAAAAACAAGAAAACCATGGGTCCCGAAGTTTTCGCCCACCCATGGTCTCGGCCAGCTTTCAGATCGGTCGAATTTACTCAGCCACCCCACAGGCAGGCTTCTCAAAAAAGAAACCACCCCAAAAATAGAAGCAGCAAAAGTAAAAAAACCGGTCGATCATTTGTTTCTCTCTTCGAGCTGAACTCGTGCAACGGTGAGGCTCTGGATAGCCAATTTATCGAAGCCTGTCAACAAAAAAGGGCACCCGGGAAGCGTCCCGTCAGAAAAGTGGATGGTGGGAGATCCCACCGTGGTCATTGGGACTTCGTTTCAGAGGAGCCTTTCACGGGCACTGAAGCAGAACCGGCCTTGGACTTAGCAAGGGCAAGCCCGTTCTGGAGCATGGGGTCCCCCGGATAGGCCCCTTCCGCTTTCAAGGCCTTTTCATAGTGCTCCATGGCTCTTGGAAAGTCCCCCTTTCGAGTGTAGAATTCTGCAACGCGCCAACTGGCCTCCCGGGCAAAGCCACTTCCCTGCTCTCCCTGGATCACCTGCCAGTGCCGGACAGCCTCGTCGGCGTTCCCCAAAGCGTCGAGGGTCAGTGCCAACTGGTACCGCGCGAGATTGCCGATACCTCCATCAGACCCCGCACCTTCCATGGCCTGCCGGTTCCACTTCAACGCCTCCTCGTGGCGCCCCATCTGGAAATAGACCCTGGCGAGATCCAGTTTCGCATTTCGGGCAACCGTAGAACTGCCGTAGTCGGCAAGAAACTTCGCGAGATCACTCGCAAGGGATTCCAACGCCTGAGGCATTGCATTATCCCCACTCGGCCAGGTGTTCACAATCCTGGCGTAGTCTGCCTGGGCCTTCATGTCTTGGGACGAGGTATAGTGGGTGAATCCCCACACACCCGCCAAGCCAAGAAAGAGACCAAGCACAACGATGACGAGCTGAGACTGGTGTTCCTCTATCCAGGCACGCCATTTCTCGGCAGTCGTTGGGGTGAGTTCCAGTTTTTCAATTATCCTCTTGTTCGACTTCGCCTTTATGGCACTCAAGCTGTCAATTCCTCCATTCTCAGCAGGTTACACTCCCAAAATGCGCACTCGCTAACCCAGAACTCTGGTCAGTCATGAAACCGGCTGACAATCCTGCGGATGATCGCCGACGTGGAGCTGCCCGGAACCAGCGGAATGCGAACGACCCGCCCACCCCTGCGTGTGACCACATCGGCACCCACGATCTCTTCCGGAGCCCAATCGGCACCCTTGACCAGCACGTCAGGAAGCAGCGTTTCAATGACCGGAAGCGGATCTGGCGTCTCAAACGGGACGACAAAGTCCACGCACTGCAGAGCCGCCACCAGCTCGAGTCTCTCGCTCCCGGGCGTGACGGGGCGCAGTGTGCCCTTGATGGTCATGACGGACGCATCGCTGTTGACGCCCACCACAAGAATGTCACCAAGGAGGCGCGCCGCCTCAAGGTAGCGAATATGGCCAATGTGAAGGAGATCAAAACAACCGTTGGTGAAGACCACCCGTCTCCCCTCCTCCGCGAGCTTCCAGCGGATTTCCGCAAGCTCCTCCACGGTCTTGATCTTCTCCCTCGCCTTCATATTGCCTTGGCACCATTCTCCCACGCCGCAATGAGCTCCTTCACCCGTTCCTCCACTCCTTGGATCTCCGCTTCGGTCATTCCCCTGTAGAGACAGAAGGCATCCACCTGAACTTCAGCAAGGATTCCCTCTCGAAACATCCGTATCCAGAAAGGGAGGCTTGTCTCCGGCCAATCCCTCAGGTGTCCCCCGCCGAACTCCTGTGCGTACACTTCCGCATCAAAGATCTTGCCGAGCCATTTCAGAGCAGATCGGCCCTTACCCTTGCCCTTTTCACCATGAACCACCAGCTCAAAAACCGTGACCTCTCTTTTTCCCTCCTCCGTGATGCCCAGATTCATCCTCCCCCGCCAACACCCCGGCTTAACGAACTCGATGATCTCCATCGGCCCGTACCCCTTCAGGGTTGCAAGCAGCTCAGCAACGGAAAGGTCCGTCCTCACACCCCTCCAGATGGCCCCCTTCCACTCGACGGTAGCCTTACCGGTGTCATGGTTCATGTTGGACCGAGAGCCTTTAACGTGCCGAGCCATGCGATTTGTACCCGAAGCCCATTTTCCTCTTCGCTTCTGTCACCGCACGGCGCATGGCCTTGGCCCATGAAGGGAGGGGGGATGAGGCGCTGATTTCTTCGTCTGTCTCGCAGAATTCAAACGAACTCAGAGGGGGGTCCCTTTTAAAGCAGTCCCTGCTTTGAAAAAACACCACTCAATAACGGAGGCCTTTCTTCAGAACGATAGGATAGAGTCCCAACGTTCGTATCTCAGGACACAATTCATGGAGCCTTTCAGTCACTGCCTCGCCACCTCGTCGCACCATCCTGCGCTCTCCTGCACTCATGAGAAAAGATTGAATTCCGCTGCTGTAACATGAGCCACTTGATGAACCGGTCGACTTCCGCTGTAACTTACTCTCTGATGATATCCCGCGAGGCTTCGGCTTCCCGGAAAAACTCCTGCCTTCGATTGCGACAGAGGATCGGGAATGCTCCTAGCCCTCCCCCTTCCCTCCTTTGGCCTGAACGGCAATCTGGCGCAAGGCCTCGAAAAGCGCAACCCCGACGGTGGTGGCCAGGTTCAAGCTCCTCACGCGTGATCGGTCTATAGGAATATTCAACACTCGGTCCTGATGGATATGGATCAACTCTTCGGGAAGACCCCGGGTTTCGGGGCCAAAGATCAGGCAATCTCCCGGAAGAAACTCAAAGTCGTGGAATGATCTGCTGGCCTGACTCGAAAAACACACCCAACGGGAATCGGAGAGACTTGCGCGGAGCGCGTGAACATCAGGATGAACAGTCAGTTGAACATGGCGCCAATAGTCCAAGCCGGCTCTCTTGAGATGCCGATCGGTGATCTGGAACCCGAGGGGCTCCACAAGATGAAGAGGTGTGTGTGTCGCAGCGCAGGTCCGGGCCACGTTGCCCGTGTTCTGGGGGATTTCAGGTTCAAATAGCACGACATCAACCACGGACTGCCTCGACGAAGTCATGGATGCCGATTTCGAAGTCCGAACCGCTGAAAATGATCATCAGGATGCTTCGGTCCGCACCGCTCGGATGAAATGGTTGGCGTAGTTTTCCTCGATGATGTATGCGTCACCGTAATAAAAGTCGACATACACGGCCCGATGGTGACCTGCGGAAGTGGATGTCCAGCAGTTGCGCTGTTTTTCAAAAAGGCAACTGAGATAAAGCCCGCTGTGCCGATCTTCCTCGGTCAGAATGAGGGAGGCGAGCTCATCCTTGGTTGGATAGCGCCAATCGTCGTGTCCCGCAAACCTGGCCCTATTCAGGTCTTCCAGATATTTGAATCCCTCCCCCCAAACCATGCGGTCCGCCGACGCGCCCCGCTGCCATGCCAAACCTGTTTCGCGGTCAAAAACAACCTGACTTCCTTTCAGTTCAAAACGCTCTTCCATGGCGCTCCTTTGCATGGGAAATCCTGAACTGCGCATAGGGGAGGGGCACTATGCCCATTCCTGCAGAATTGTTCTGCTAATTGATCTTATATATCAGAATCGCACCGATCGAACACAAAAAATCTGTGAAGCTTGCAGCACCTCCCTTGTACACCTAATCTCAAGCATTTAGGGCTGCCCTCCAACTCTTTCATCTTGACCGACCCTTGCGGCTTATCTACCATCGGGCAGTCAACAACGTCATTCCAACAATCGGAATAATTCATGACATTAGAGGCGCCCCGGCACGGTTCGATATCAGAACGACCCAGAGAGATCCCGTCCCATCGATGGAAGCGGATTTGCTGGAATTTATTCCTCATGACCGCCGGCAGCTGCATTTTCGCCGTGGGGCTCAACGGAGTTCTCATACCCAAGGAACTTTTGAGCGGCGGACTTGTCGGAGTAGCCCTCATTCTCCACTACCTGTTCCCCGCATTGAACACGGGCCTGCTCTATTTCCTTCTCAACATCCCCCTGCTCCTTCTAGGATGGTTCAGCGTGAGCAGGAGGTTCATCCTCTACACGGCATACGGCATGACTGCCTTTTCACTCGCAGCAGGCCTGATCCAACCTGGAGTCCTGCAAATCCAGGACCCCATCCTCGCCGCCATCCTCTCGGGAGTCATCTGTGGATTCGGCGCCGGCATCACCCTGCGATCCCAAGGGTCTGGGGGCGGAATGGACATCGTCGCGGTGTACCTCAACAAGAAATGGGAATTCCGCATGGGTGTCACCTTCTTTCTGACCAATGCCCTGGTGCTCGCGGCAGGAGCCTTTTTCCTGGACGTGGATAAGACCCTTTACTCACTGGTTTTCGTATACACAAGCGGCAAGGTGGTCGATTCGGTTCTCACCGGATTCAATCAGCGGAAATCGATTCTCATCATCACTGACCATCCTGATATGGTCGCCGAGAGAATCATATCCGACCTCAACCGGGGAGTCACGTTCCTGCACGGCTCGGGAGGCTACACAGGAGAACACAAAGAGGTAATCCTGAGCATCATCACCCTCACGGAGCTGGCACGGATGAAAGAGCTGATATTCGATGTGGACCCGCATGCCTTTGTGGTCATCAACGACACTTTGGAGGTGTTGGGAAAACGGCACGGAACCCGCCGCGTCTACTGACTCGGGAGATTCCCCTTCATGGATCGGCCCGCCCTGCTCACCCATACCTCTTCTCACCCTGAGGCGGATTTGCCCTTGTGCAAGGCGTCCGCTTCCTGCGGGACCAACGACTCTTTTTTGTCACCTAACCCCATTCGCTATAGGGCCTTAGTGGTTAATATACCTTTTAGGACGGTTGGTAGGATTAGACGTATATGAGCATCAACACCCCAAGAAAATGATGGGCATCGGTCGCGATGACTTCTCAAACATCACCGTTCCCATGCCTATCCTCAGATGCGTGGAGGCAGAAATGAAACATGGCCAATGGCACCAGAGGGCGCTTCATCGTGTCTCCCTGTCTCTAGCCCTTCTGATAGTGTTCATGACCCCTGGGGGTGTAATGTCTGCGCCCCCGGAACCGCAGGGAATCGGCGGACATCAACCGGTCATCTCAGACAGTTTTGCCGTCTCATCGATCTGGGGTGGTCCCTGGATGGTTTTTGTCGAGGGATTCGATCCCAAGGGGGACATGATCTATCTCTGGTTCGAGGTCACTCAGGTGGGAAACCGAAATCAAACGGAGATCGTTTATCTCAGAGGTGAGAACCGCCGCGACTTCATGGGTTACGTCGCCATCCACATGCCGACCCGCATCCGCGGATGGGAGACGGTGAGGGTGGAAATCAAAGCCAAGGATGCTGCGGGGAACTACAGTGAGCAACGCGTCCACGAGGTCAGGGTTGGGGCCCCGACGACAGAGGCTATACCGGCCAAGTGGCAAGGGGCAAGTTTCCTCGGGAATATCTTTTTTCCGTTTGAGTCCGACCGAGATGACAGGTTTCGTTCTCACTGGGGGCGTGACTGAGAAGGGTTTCGGAGATCCGGGCAACAGGAGCTGCAATGGCATATTGCTCGTGCGGAGGGGTGCGCATCTATTGGGAAGTGAGCGGGACGGGTCCGAACCTCTTGCTGGTGAGTGGACTGGGGGGGGGGACATGGTCGTGGTATGGCCAGGTTCCCTTCTTTGAGCGCTTATACAGAACCATTTCATACGACAACCGGGGAGCAGGGAGGTCAGACACACCTGAAGGCCCCTACAGCATTCGACAATTTGCGGAAGACTCCCTTTGCCTTTTGGACAATCTCCATGTGGAAGAAGTTTTCATAGTGGGTCTTTCCATGGGGGGAATGATCGCTCAGGAAATCGCTCTCATGGCGCCTCATCGAGTGAAGGCCCTCGTGCTGGGATGCACACATTTCGGAGGCGAACTTCGTATTCCTCCCGAGCCTCATGCCATCCAAACACTCATGGACAATGAAGGGCTCACGTATGAACAGATCATCGATAAAAATCTCCCCCTCTTTTTCAGTCCGGAGTTCATGAAATCCAGTCCCGAGGCTGTCGACGCCTACAGGCAGGTACAGCTTTCTGCTCCAGAACAACCTCTCCACGCCTTTCAGGCTCAGCTCAAAGCCATCCAGTCCTACGATTGTTCGGAACGAATCTCAGCCATCCGCGCGCCGACACTTCTTATCACTGGGAGCCGGGACATCCTGGTGCCGAGGGAAAACACCTATCTCATGTCTGAAAAGCTCCCCCACGCTGAGGTTGTGGTTATTCCAGGAGCCGGTCATGCCCTCCACGTGGAAAGCCGCGATGAGCTCAACGAAATCATTCACCACTTCTTTGGCACATTCCTTCCTTACTCCTGATGCCTGGACCCCTTGAGCCAAAATGCCTTTGTAGGAACACTTCGACTTTCGAAACCAGGGAGGGCTCCCACCCCCAGTAGAAGTGGTCGCATCCGGGGATCAACTCCACCGTGGTGAGGGCGGCGGGCGGATTCAGCATTGTGAGCCATTCCTCCAGGGATTTGGTGGTGCAAAAGGAATCCTTGGTCCCCAGTGTGATGAGACACGGGATTTCGGGGATGGAAAGCCCGTCGAAACCAATGAAATCGAGAGGGGGTGACACCAGGATGACGGAATTCGGCCTGAATCCCCCGGCGATCGCCTTGAGACCGATCCAAGCCCCATAGGAATAACCCACCAGGTGGATGCTCCCACCTTCACATCGCTCTGCCGCGAACTCAACCGCCGCTAGAAGGTCCTTCGTTTCCCCCTCCCCGCCTCCGTAGACTCCGCCGCTTTCCCCTACTCCACGGGAGTTGTAGCGCAGGGTTTGCCAGCCCCAGCCCCTCAGTGCCTTCTTGAGGTTCCATACCACGTTGTTGTCCATGTTGCCGCCGTAGAGCGGGTGCGGGTGGCACAACACCGCACAGTCCAGACCCGGCGCCTCATCAATTCGCGCTTCCAGGTGGATCTCCCCGCTGGGGATCGTCACATCCAGCTCAGGCATAACGCGCCTCCTTCAGAATGATTCCAGGCCAGCACGCCTGTAGAGCTCGTGAAAGTGGTGCACCGGCCCGTGGCCCATGCCGATGACGAGACCTCTTCGAATGGCTCCTGTGATGTATGCCTTGGCAGCCGCTACGGATGCTTCCACGCCATGCCCCCTGGCGACTCCTGCCGTGATGGCTGATGCAAAGGTGCATCCGGTACCGTGAGTGTGTCGGCTCTGGCAACGCTCGTCGGAGTATTCCCGGTACTTCTCGCCATCGTACAGGAGATCCATGGGATTGCCCGGGAGATGTCCTCCCTTGATCACCACGAACTTGGGACCCATTGCCTTGATGCACCTGGCCGCTTCCTGCATCCCCTCCACATCCTTCACTTCCCAACCCACCAGGGCAGAAGCTTCATGGAGGTTGGGGGTCACCACCAAGGCCAGTGGAAGGAGTTCCTCAATCATGCTCTGCACGGCGTCCTGCCTCAGGAGGGCATCACCGCTCTTGGCAACCATGACGGGGTCGACGATGAGGTTCCCAATACCGAGATCCCGGAGATCTTCGGCCACACGCCGAATAATGGCCGCGTTGGCGAGCATCCCTGTCTTCACGGCATCCACGCCAATGTCCTCCACCACTGCCCGGACCTGGGATGACACAAAATCAGGCTCGATCTCCACCACACCCCGCACCCCCATCGTGTTCTGAGCGGTGAGAGCGGTGATGGCGCTCATGCCATAGACCCCAAGGGCAGCGAAAGTTTTGAGGTCGGCCTGGATCCCAGCCCCGCCCCCCGAGTCGGAGCCGGCGATGGTCAATGCGCGAGGAATCCTTCCCATTCTAATTCACCTCCAGGTGGGTCAATCCAACGACTCAGCGGCAAAATGGTCCCAACCGGCCGCATCCTTAGACCAGTCGACTCTGGTTCCGTTGGGGAAAACCGCATGGATGCCTTCCTTTCGACGAGCCATTCTTCCGATGACGGTGCATCCGGTTCCCGTTTCAGTTTCCAGAATCTCCTTCACTTCCAGCGCATCGCTGGAGTTCACGGTGAAGACAAGCTCATAGTCCTCCCCACCCCTCATGGCCCAAGCGAGAGGATCCACGCCACAAGCCCGGGCAGCCTCCCTGCAGGCAGCACCCACGGGAAGTTGATCCACCCAGATTTCCGCTCCCAAGCGGCTTGCTCCGCAAATGTGGCGCACATCGCTCAGGAGGCCGTCGCTCACGTCAGCCATGGAATGCACCCGTCCGCATTTGCCCAGCAACTGACCTTCCCTCAGCCTGGGTTGCGGGGTCAAGTGCCTGGTCACAAGCTCATCGCGGTACGGCTCCGAAACCTTCAAGGAAGGGGTCATGAGGAGTTCCAGGCCACCTCGCGAATCCCCCAGGGTTCCTGTGACGAGGATGAGGTCGTCCACTTTCGCGCCGCTTCGTAGCACCAGATCACATGGTGCAACAGCCCCCAGGAGGCAGAGGTCAATCACGGTGCCGCCGGCAATCCTGCTGAGGTTTCCCCCAACCACCACGGCTCCAGCCTCCCCTAGCTGCTCCACCATCCCTTCGTACAGCCCATCCACGAAATCCACGTCCATTTCCGAAGGAACGGCGAGAGAGACCAGTGCCCAGCTGGGATGTCCTCCCATGGCCGCGATATCGCTCACATTGATCGCAGCCACGCGCCTTCCCAGCTGGGCGGGGCTGATCACTTCCCTTCTGAAATGGACCCCTTCCACCTGGATGTCGCAGGTCGCAAGAAGGTATTCCTCCCTCCCTGTGTCGAGGACCGCTACATCGTCCCCAATTCCTACGACAACGCCAGGCACTGGGAAAGGGATGAGTCGCGCAATGCGCTGGATGAGTCCGAATTCACCGATGTCCTTTATCTTCATCTTCGTGCGCCGACCCTTCCTCATAATCTTCGTTCACCAGGTCACTCGCCAGGTGATTCAGGGAACCTGATACCACCGATGGAGATGAGGCGCAACGTCCCAAAGCATCTTTGTTCGTGGCCGCGAGAAATCCAGACGTCTCTTCTCTGTGTTTGCGACCATTGGCAGCCTAGGGGAAGCAAGCCTTGATGGACAGGATTCGGGCAGGTGTCAAGGGCAACTCGTTGGGTTTCTATTCCCAATCGCACCCATGTACGTAATACCGGCAGACACGGCTAAGACAGGGAAAACAGCCTGGTTTGAATGATCTCAGGTGGGGTTTGTCACCATCTGGGACTATGATCCCGTATGACGAGGATTCGAAAAGATCATTGGCAGGAAACTGCACGGCAGTCCCATGACCCAAAGCGAACGATCTCCGAATATAGGCCGAGAGACGACGAGTCCCTCCGCCACGGCATTCTCTTGATGCATTTCATGGTTGTTCAGAAAAGAGCGTGCATCATGAATCGCTGGACATCAGCCACTGGATTCGTTACCCCTCCAAAGCCCTTTCGGCGCCATCTCAGTCAACTCGCTTGGCGTACTCCCGGTCGATCTTGAGTCCGTCAATATCTGTTGTCCTTTCGCCTCTGGCCGCCATGATCTGGTCGATCCCCCGTTTGACCACGGCCCGCTTGGACGCATAGCCGAGTGCAGTCTCGGCCGTGATGCTTCCTTCCTCGTAGTGCTGGATGATGCAATCGTCAAAGGTCGTCCATCCGAAATGCCTCGATTGATGCATCATTTCATAGAAGCTCTTGCCATCGGTTTCCCCGTGGATCATGGCTTCCTGCACCCGCAGGTTGTTGCCCATAATCTCGAAAACCGCCTGTCTGCCTCCACCCACCTTGGGAAGAAGGCGCTGAGAGATGATCCACCGGGTTGACTCGGCAAGCCGCAATCGAATGAGACGCTCTTCCTCGAGTTCGAACATGCCGACGATGCGGTTAACGGTGGACCCCGCATCGTTGGTATGAAGGGTGGTGAAAACTAGGTGGCCGGTCTCCGCCGCGCTCAGACCGATTTCCACGGTTTCCCGGTCCCGCATTTCGCCCACCAGAATCACTTTCGGCGCCTGGCGCAGCGCGGCTCTCAACCCATTGGCAAACACGTCGAAATCCAGGCCCAGCTCCCTCTGATTGAAGGTCGCCTTCAACTGGGGATGGACGTACTCCACGGGGTCCTCGAGGGTGATCACATGGACCGCCTTTGTCTTGTTGATCTCATTGAGCATGGCTGCCAGAGTCGTTGTCTTGCCGCTCCCCGTGGCGCCAGTCACATACACGATGCCGTTCTTTTCCTGGGCGACCTGCTTGAACACTTCGGGAAGCTTCAACTCTTCAATGGAAGCGACCTTGGTGGGAAGCTGCCGCATGACGACGGAATAGGTTCCGCGCTGCGAGAAGATATTGACGCGGAATCGGGCCCTTCCAGGGAGATGGTACGAAAGGTCGCAGGATCCGTGGTTCAGGAGGAACTGCACGCAGCGCCTGTCGCCTCCGGCCAGGTTGATCATGAGCATTTCGGTGTGGTAGGGAGTGATTTTGTGAATTCCCAGATCCTGGCAAACCGGCCGCAGCACTCCGTCCACTTCCGCCTGCGGGGGCTTCCCCACCGTGAAATTGATGTCCGACAGGTGGGGATATTCATTAAGGATCCGGGTCAGGAAGAAATCCAACTCTTTCTTTCTCACTGGCTGTGCCCTTTCTTGTTCCCCATTTGAGCAATCCTCATCTTTCGATCCTTGCCTGTCATTCCTGCGAACACAGGAATCCGAGAGATGGGAGCCACCAACTGGATGCCGGCTTTCGTCAGCATGACGAAGGGTCAGTGTCGAAATCGCTCAATTGGGTACTGGTCTGTATTTCTCGTTTCCCGCCCTCCGTCAGCACCCGGAGTCCACATCGCCTTCCATCATCGAGGCTGGCTGGAGCAACTATGCGGTCACCCAAAGCCAGTATCTTCATGATCTGTTCGGGATGAGGCCAGCGTCCGCCCTTGCTCCCGTAACTGATCAGACCTCGGTGAAATCCAGGGGAGCCTCGGTCAAATACGGCTTGAATTTCTCCTTGTCCACGCACTTGTTGTAGGCCTCGTCAGGGCTGATCTTGCCGGACTGCAAGGCTGCCATGATACCGTCGTCCAGGGTCTGCATTCCGTATTTCTTTCCGGTCTGCATGGCCGATATGATCTGGTGGGTCTTCGATTCCCGTATCATGGCCCGAACCGCGTGGGTCGCGATCATGATCTCAAGGACGGCCATCCTGCCCTTGATGTCCGCCCGCTTGAAGAGGGCCTGGGAGATGACCGCCCTCAATCCGTCGGCGAGGGTTGAACGGACCTGGCCCTGTTCGCCTGTGGGAAACACCTCGATGATGCGGTCCACGGTCTTGGCGGCCCCCGTCGTGTGGACCGTCGACAAGACGAGATGCCCGGTGGCGGCAGCTTCCAGGGCCAGGCGCATGGTGTCCAGGTCCCGCATCTCACCCACCAGGATGATATCCGGGTCCTCCCGGAGAGCGGCCCGAAGCGCCGCCGAAAAGGAACGGGTGTGGGTATTCAGCTCCCTATGGTTGACGACACAGTTCTTGCTCGTGTGCACAAACTCTATGGGATCTTCGATGGTGATGATGTGGTCTTTGCGCTTACGGTTGGCTTCATCGATGATGGCGGCAAGAGTCGTGGTCTTTCCACTTCCCGTGGGCCCGGTCACCAGGACCAATCCCCGAGGGAGCATTGCCAGCCTGCTGATGACCGGAGGAAGGCCCAGTTCCTCCACCGAAAGGATTTCACTCGGAATTTCGCGGAAGACGGCACCGATGCCGTTCTTTTGCATGAAGAAGTTGGACCGGTACCTGGCGAGTCCAGGGATTTCGTAAGAAAAATCCAGGTCACCCGTCTCTTCGAACGTCTTGATCTTGTCTTCCGGAGTAATCTCATAGAGCATGGAGCGGAGTTCATCGTCATCGAGTGTCTTGAATTTCACTCGCTCCAAATCACCTCTGATTCGCAACACGGGTTGTTGACCGGATATGAGGTGAAGGTCCGATCCCTTCTGGTCGTTCAACAGCTTAAAAAATGCATCGATTCGCGCCATAGATCGCCTTCCATTCCCTCCACAAACATTAACGTTGAATTGTTTTCATTGTAAGCTCCTGCAGGACTCCCTGATGTCGTCACCCCGGTGAAAGTTGGAGGCCACGAAGGCCTTCGGGACCTGGATTTCGGTCTTCGCCCGAATGGCATGAATCAGTTCCCGCAAGAGACTCATCATGACCAAGAAATGCCCTCTTCCATACGACTCGCTCCACCAGCCTGGCTCACCAATCCAAGAGAAGCCAGTGCTTGTGTCTCTCGTCTAATCGAGTCAATCCCGCATCCCTGGCCACCTTCAGGGCTTCCAGGAATTCGTCGGGGTTGATCCGTCTTCCGAGTTTGGGATGCCGAAAGGCCTCACCGCATGGATGGTACTGGTCCATGACGTTCACGTAACTATTCGGCGAAATAGCCTGGGCAATAAAGCGAAGAATCGACGGAGTCCCGGAAAGTTGCTCGGGCATGACCAAATGACGAATAAGGAGGCCCCTCAGGGCAACACCCCGTGCATCCCAGGCAAGGTCCCCAACCTGCCTGTGCATTTCCTTGATGGCTTCCCTCGCACGCTCCGGGTAATCGGGAGCCCCACAGAGATCCTTGGCCACTGATGGATCCCAGAACTTGAAGTCGGGCATGTAAATGTCGACGATACCATCGAGAAGCCTCAGAGCGGAGACGCGATCATATCCCCCGGTGTTGTAGACCAGCGGCACCGTCAGCCCCCCCTCTATGGCCCCAGGCAGGGCTTCCAGAATCTGGGGAATCACATGGGAGGGTGTGACGAAATTGATATTGTGACAGCCGCCTTGCTGTAGACTCAACATGATCGCGGCAATCTGCCCCGCCTCTACTCTGGTGCCCTCCCCGCCGTGGCTGATGTCGTAGTTCTGGCAGAAGATGCAGAAGAGATTGCAGTGGGAAAAGAAGATGGTCCCGGACCCTCTCTTCCCAACCAGAGGTTTTTCTTCACCAAAATGAGGACCGTAACTCGCAACCAGGGCATGCCGACCGGTGCGGCAATAGCCTGTTTCCCCAGCGAGTCTGTCAACCCTGCAGAACCTCGGGCAGAGGGTGCACCTGCGCATCCACTGCTGGGCCCTCTTGATGCGCTGCTGGAGCCTTCCGTCCTCGTATGCCTTCAGATAAGCCGCTGACATGGAATCCCTCCTTGTGACGCAATTCATGGCATCCGAAAATGATGGAGGACGAATCGCTCGCACTACACAAGCACGGAATCAGTCACTTTTCTCTGTGGACCGCGATTGTTGCATGAACTGGTAAAGATCGGCGCGCTCAAAACCGATCTGAGCACTGAATCCGAATTCCCATCGACCCGGCATCCCGGAACGAGAAGCAGAGCCGCCATGAACTCATGCCTCCTGTTCTGGAAACCCATGTTCACAAGGCACAATGGAAGGAGCACCGTATGACCCGCTCAAGAAAAGCGTTTTGTCTGGCATCCCTGTTTTTCATGATCCCTGCATTGATCTGCACATCGACTGTCTTCGCTACCCAGGAATTCAAAATAGGGGTCCTCGCCAATCGGGGGGCGGCAGAAGCAGCAAAGGAATGGCAAGCCACTGCGGAATACCTCTCGGCCAAACTCGGCAAGACCTTTACCGTGGTGCCTC
>CAZURN010000063.1:0-17724 GCA_964623165.1 uncultured Syntrophobacteraceae bacterium | reverse complement strand
TTCACAAACGTGTCATGCACGAATATGAGCAGGGCAGGAACACCTCGATTTCCACGGAGGAACTCGAACGTTGGGCCCGGCGGTATCTTCCCGAGTATTTTGTCAGCGAGTTTGACAAGCTCAAGAGGAGAGCCTATGCCCTGGCTGCCCACCTTGTGGAGGAGGTTGTCGAGAGTGAATCCATCAAGAGCATGGATACCGTCCGACAGGAGCCCATACTGCAAACTCTCCTGGATCTGAACCCTTTCATCCAGTACATCTACATCACTGACCATCAAGGTCGGAAAATCACTCGAAACATCACCCACATCGTGGACAAGGCCAAGTATGAAAGTGCCAAGGTCGGAGAAGACCTGTCAGACCGGCCATGGTTCATTGAACCCGTCCGCAACGGCAAGGTCCACATCACAGATTTCTACTCCTCGCGATACACTGGAGCACTCTGCATCACCGTCTCCGCACCGATTCGCGATGAGTCCGAGGAAATTGTCGGCGTGCTGGGCATCGACATCCGCTTCGAAGACTTGGCAAAGATGGAAGAGACCGGAGACTTCTGAGGACGAAATCCTTTCGGCTGTATGTAGAATCGTCCATGAGCGAGACTGTCCATGAGAGTCACTCTGGCCAAATCCAGCTTCGTCGCCATGATCACTCTGGTTGCCGTCATCGGCTGCTCCACGGCTCCTCCACCCCTCCCCCCCGGTTATCCCTACCCCAAGCTCAGGAGCCAAAGGCCCTACCAGATCAATGGAGTGTGGTACTATCCACTCCCGACTGCAGAGGGGTACGTGGAAGAGGGTTACGCCAGCTGGTATGGGACCGACTTCCACGGCAAACCCACTTCATGCGGTGAACCGTATGACATGTATGGCATGACGGCGGCTCACAAGACCCTTCCACTGGGCACCCACGTGAAGGTGACCAACCTGGAAAATGGAGTGTCCACCATCCTGAGAGTCAACGACCGGGGACCGTTCGTTTCCGGTCGAATCATAGATCTCTCCTGTAGGGCCGCCCAGGAATTGAAATCGTACCAAAAGGGTCTGGCGCGGGTGAGAGTCGAGGCGGTACAGGTTGCGACAGAACAGCACATCGGGAAGGACACTTACTGGAAGGTCGATCCGATCCCGTCTTTCCGATACGGACAATTCACCATACAGATCGGAGCCTTTCGGGAACAGACCAACGCCACTCGGCTCAAACAGAAAATGGCGACGGATTTCAACTCCACTCAGGTCCTGCCTTATTTGGACAAGGGCTTGCAGCTCTATCGGGTGCAGGTTGGGACCTACAATGACATCCAACTGGCGCAGCGGGAAATGGAGAAACTGCGCGGCATGGGATTCGGAGACGCCTTTGTTGTAGCCATGGAAGGACGGTGACATGCTGACACCGATTCCATACCCGTCCAGGGGTGCGGAGGAGAGACTCAAACAGATCGCTGCCCGTAAGCCAGGGGCCGATCCATCCCTTGAACGGACCGTCAGGGAAATCCTCGACAAAGTGAAGCGAGACGGAGACGCAGCTCTCTTGGAGTATTCGAGGAGTTTCGACGCTCCAGGGATAACCGCCGATCAACTCAACGTCACTGACCATGAAATCGACTCGGCGTACCGTTTTGTGGATGGCGCCTTTCTGGATGTCCTCCGGCGTGCCGTCGAGAACATTGAAGCATTCCACAGACAACAGCTCCGCACGTCCTTTTTCGTCACCAAGCCGGACGGGACTTTTCTTGGTCAGATCGTAAGGCCTATGGCTTCTGCCGGTCTTTACATCCCTGGCGGCAAGGGTGGCGAGACTCCTCTCATCTCCTCCGTCCTCATGAATGGCATACCCGCCCGCCTCGCCGGTGTTCCCGATGTGGCCATGGTGAGCCCCCCGAGGCAGGATGGAACCTTGAATCCCCACCTTCTCGTGGCAGCCAGGGAAGTGGGGGTCACGAGGATCCACAAGCTGGGTAGCGCATGGGCCATTGGGGCCCTCGCCTTCGGAACGGCCCTGATTCCTCACGTTGATGTCATCGTCGGTCCGGGGAACATCTATGTCGCACTGGCCAAGAAGATGGTTTCCAGTGAAGTCTCCATTGATCTGATCGCCGGACCCAGTGAGATTCTCGTGATCGCGGACGATGGGGCCTTGAGCGACTGCGTTGCTGCAGACCTTTTGAGCCAGGCGGAACACGACGCGATGGCAAGCGCCATCCTGATCACAACCGACGCCAAGGTCGCCCTGGAGACCCTGAGCAGCTTGGACGAACAACTGTCGAAGCTGCCCAGGCGCGCTATCGCTGCAGAGGCTTTGAATGCTTTTGGGGCCATCTTTCTGGTCGAGAATCTAAATGTCGCCCTCGATCTCGCCAATCGCATCGCTCCCGAACACCTGGAACTCCAGGTCAGGGACCCGTGGGCACTTCTTGGGAAGGTCCAGAATGCAGGCGCTGTGTTTCTCGGCAACTGGACTCCGGAAGCTGTCGGTGATTACTTTGCGGGCCCTAACCATGTGCTTCCGACGGCCGGGTCCGCCCGGTTTGCTTCCGCCCTTGGAGTGGACAACTTCTTGAAGCGCACGAGTGTCATCGCTTGTTCCAAGGATGCAATCGAACGGGATGCGGGGGCAATCATCCGCCTAGCGGAAATGGAAGGGCTTGAAGCGCATGCCGCTTCAGTGCGGATAAGACTCAATCGGGGGGAAGATTGACGCTTGGACGAGTCCCTTGACGCTTCCAAGTAGTCAGGACTCTGACGCCCAAACTAGGAAACGCCCCCCGTGTTTTCCAGGATCCATTCCAGGTACTCGGGCATCCCAGCCTCCACTGAACACATGATGATCTCCGGCACCTCGTAACTGTGAATCTGGCGAACGCGGCTCTGGACGTCAGGGAAGAGTCCTGATTGGGTCTTCATGACCAGCAGATGTTCCTCTTCGTTGCAGATCTCCCCTTTCCACCGATAAATCGAGCGAATGCGTGGCACAATAGCGACGCACGCCACGAGCCGTTCCTCCACAAGCGTTCTGCCGATGAGCGCTGCCTCCTCGGCGGTCCCCGCAGTAACCAGGACAATCGACACCTTCGACATCTCAGACCCTTTGATTCAGGAATGTTGAAGATTCCAGGGACTCATACGGAGTTACCTGGAAAATAGCCTTTTCGTGGTTCGCGGGTGTCGCCTGCCAACACGAAGATTGCTTTCAAGATCGCACGTAGCAGAGCTGCAAGCATGGCATAGCCCCTTGTGGGCGTGGCAAATGCGATGACCGCAAGGCCCTGTTCTAAACCAGCTTGACTGTAATTTCGCATTGCGGACAGTCCTCCCCGCGTCACAGGACTGATTGCGCTGCAACCAGGCAAGCCCCGAAAATGAATGAGCCCCCAGAGACTCTGGGGGCCCTCATGGTACTCATTTCCAGTGCGCTTTTTCAACTCAAAGCACCGGACCCGGCCATTCAACACTTGCCTCCCAAACCAGAAATGCTGGGGATGTTGCGCCAGTGAACTGAATGTGTCGAGCCTGCCAAATCATTGCGGCCGTCTAAATCAGCTCTTCCAGCATTTTCTCGGCAATCTTTTCCGGGTCGATCTGATACGCATTGTTCTCTATCATGCTGCGAATCTGGTCCACTTTTTCCATTCGAAGATCACCGCGTTCCATCATCACCTTCTTGGCCTGGGCCATTTCTTGATACCCTTTGGATAGCTCCACCCGGTCGGGGGGGGATTGCGTATCCTTCCCGGAGACCGTCTTGCCATCTCCGTTCGGGCGCGGAGGAGTTTCCTTGGTCTTTTGCAGCGACTCATTGGTATAGGTCGCAACCTTTTTTACTTCCATTACTTTCCCTTTCGAAGGTCTTGACTGCATGGGGTAATGATTTCCCAGGCCCCATCATCCCAGGGACCCGAGCAGCCAACATACATTGGAACCTGGAATGCCTCAAGAATCCCCTTGTTTGGGATACGCTTTCTCCATGACCTGAGACGTCATGCGTTCCATCACGAAATGGTGCCTAGCATCTTCAGAAATGGTCACTCTTTCCGCCGGTGCGGCTTGGCCTTTGGAGAGAGCCTCCAGTTCGTCAGAAAACCTGGAACGCTGCAGTTGCCTGCTGTAAGTTCGAAGCACACTTCGAACCCTATAATCCGTAATAACCATCAACGTCTCTCCTTGGTTTCTGAATCGGCCTTCACAGTATAATACTTGAGGGAAAAATACCTAGTGGGAAGTGACGTGTCAGCCCCGCAACAAGCAAAAAGATTGGAGTGGGGCCGATTTCTCCGCCACCTTAAAAACGCGAAATCAGCCACCCAGTCAATGCTCATGGCTCATTACTTGCATTCACTCAGCTTGACATGCTTCATCGTCGATTGACAAGCGAGCTGACTGCCATGAACTCTCTCCTCATCAGTGCTTGCTATTGGCCGATGCCCAGTTGAAGTCGAGCCTACACGCTTGCCCCGACTGAGTTTGCTGGAAGCGGAAAAATTTTCCCATCCCATTCAAAATGCTCAAAGGGCCCTAATGATGGCACAATTTGCGGTAAATCCCAATCTCGGTGAACATCTGGAGACCTTTTCCAGGATCATCATAGAAACGATAAGGGAGATGTCTGCAAACCGTAGTCCCCTCTCGCCGGCATTTCTCTCCAAAGCGCTGGCCAAGAGGCAAGATGTCGTGGACTTCTTCCAGGTTCCACGAACAGATCCGGGGCACCCAACCGATGGTGCCGACGAAGAGAACAAAGAGACGACCCCTGCGGCAGCGAAACTCAAGATCCTCCAGGAGCAAAAGGAAAGACTCCTCAAACAAATATCTCGGCTGGAGGAGGAAAATTCAAGAGGGGAAGCCTTTTGCAGGAATTCCCTCCTGACCGTGCTAAGCGTTGCCAGTCCACCGGCAAAGGGTAATCATGGGGGGACTCTGGGAACATTGAGAAAACTCATTCTTCAAAATGCCAAGCGCGAGGAACTTGAACATTGCTTGAGCAACATAAAGACTAGCGTGCTGAGGGATCACGCAACGGACAGGGCTTCGGAGAATTCCGATGCCGGTTTCCTGGACAAGCTGCTGAATAAGAAACCGGGGCATGCAAGGAAAACCAACCCCGCAGACTCGGAACTCACCCAACTTCAGAGCGCGTATCTCACCATCATCGCCGAATTCCATCTTGACCTGGGAAAGGAATACCTGGAGCGGTTTTCAAGCCTCCAGAGTCACATCAGGGAGACACGCAGTACCGTTGAACTCCTCGCTCTCAACGAATCCGTTGTGTCCCTGATCCAGGATTATGTGAGGCTCATGAACGAGGAAAGGAGCCAAGTTACCGACTTCATTGCAGAGATCGGCAAGGGCCTCATTGAAATGGAAACCAGCTTCGTGGCCTCCATGAGCCATGCGTCCCAAACGCACAGGTCGAATGTCGACTTTGGCAACCTCTTGGAGGGACAGATGGAGGAAGTCAGGAGATCCACCCATATTGGCAAGACTTTGTCAGAGATCAGGGATTTGGTGTCCTCCAGACTCAGTTCAATCAAGGCCGCCCTTGAGAACAAACGCCAGGAAGATCAGCGTCGCATGGAGGAAATCAACAATGAGATGGGAAACCTCCAACAGAGCCTGAAGAGCGTCAGGAAAGAGATTGAGCACGTCCAGCAGCAACGCACGCACCTTGAAAGAGAGACTTTCCTGGACCCCCTCACTCGGATTCCCAATCGACGCGCATACGACTTAAGAATCAAGGAGGAACTCCAACGATACCACCGATATCAGCATTCCTTTTCACTGTTGCTCTTCGATGTGGACCATTTTAAGAAGGTCAATGACAATTTTGGTCACTGGGCGGGGGATAAATGTCTTAAGGAGGCGATTAAGCGAATCAAGCCGGTAATGCGTGAATCAGATTTTCTTGCTCGATACGGAGGAGAGGAATTCGTCATCATTCTTCCCGGAACGGACCAGGAGAGCGCCAAAGCCGTCGCCGAAAGACTCCGGGTAATGATCGAGAAGACCCACTTTTTGTTTCAGGGGCAGAAGATCCCGCTCACGATAAGTGTTGGAGTTGCTCAGGTCGAGCCGTCGGATGCTAACCAGCAGATCTTGTTCAGTCGGGTGGATGCCGCCATGTATCAGGCGAAGCGGGCGGGGCGAAACCAAGTTGTCGTAGCATGATAGATCCAGAAGAGCCTAACGCAAGCCCGCACAGCTGTAATCAGAGGAGAACCCGACCCGAGTAAAGTTTTTGCAAACCGTGGATTAAAAAGGATTAACCAAAACAACGGCGCCACCTTGAAAGGCGACACCGCAGGAATCCACAGAGTATCCAGAGATCGAAACAATCAAAAGCCGAATTCAGCCAGAAGCGAGTCCACATCATCCTGTGAGTGCAGGGCTTCAGTCTTGGCCTTGTGCGCAGGCCCGTACAGCTCTTCCGTTTTGGCCTCCCGCCTCTCCTCGGACTTCACACCAAAGGTGCGGATCACGTTGACCAGCTTCAACTCCAGATCATTGAGCAATTGAATGATCTTAAGAATGATCTGACCCGTCAGATCCTGATAATCCTGGGCAGTCAATACAACAATCAGGTCATTGTGGTTCTTGTCCACTGATTTGCGAATTTCCTTAAGGATTTCCCGCCCCTTCGAAACATTTTCTTGGGCCTTATCACCGATTGCCATCAGCTTGCCAACGACCCGCTCGAGCTCTTCGAGTTGCTTCTGCTCCAATTCATTCCTTCTCTGCATGGCCTCCACATGATCAATGGTGGTATTCGCAGCATTCTCGGTCAACTCGAGGATGTGCTCCAGACGGTTTCCTGTATCGGGGATCTTCTCCTCCACCATCTCTTTCAGATGGGGATCCACCGTTTCCATGAAGTCACGAAGAGAGTTGTGCAGATCGCGAGCCAGTCCCCCGATCTCATTGTAAAGACCTGCCTGTTGTTGCTGCTCTGCAAGTTTGAGCAGCACTTCCTGGGCATTGATGCAGTCTCCCTTGGAGAGAGCCACCATGAACTCCTTGATGGTTCCAATGACTCTGTCAAAACGGGCCCCCTGCTGAGAGAACTGGGGAGCAAAACAGGCCTGGGGAGCTCCCACGGAGAGAAGCGTCTCGATTTGATCGATGGTTTCCGGTGATGCAGGAAATCGTAACACGATCTGTTCGAGTCCCCCGCTTTCTGTCGTGAGTGAAAGCCCTCCTCCCAGGTGCTGGACCGTGAGTCCGAGGCGTTCCAGTCCGGAAACCTCGGAACCGACTTCGGGAGAAGGCAAAACAACCCAATCCGTTTCCTTCTCTTGGGTGGCCTCTTCAGGATGCTCCGGTGCAGGAGAATCAAGAGGAAGATCCTCGAAACCGATGGAATCGACAGCACCATAGGGATCACTCATCCCAAGAATTTCCATCATTTCGTCGATCCGTATCTTGGAAGCACCACTGCCGCTTTGCACCTTGTCCATCTGTTCGAGGAGTGCGTTCACCCCGAAACTGAACACCCCGAGCGATTCTGCGTTGGGTGCCGTCTCGTTCTGCTCTTCCGCATATTGCTTCAGAAAGCTGGCTGCCTGCTGCAATTCAGGGATACCCAGATCGGCGGCCTTGCACTGAAACATTTCGAGGCCTTCAATGCATGGTCCAAGTGCCGAACCGGGTCCGTTGCCGTTGGTCTGGGGCAGCAGGATCTTCTTTTCCACGTCCTTGAGGATGTTGATGAGTTCCTTCCATTCTTCTTTTGCGGCGAGTGTGATCATTTCCCGTTTTCCTCGTAGATACTCACGACACCTTTCACATCAATGATGAGGGCCACCTTGCCATCGCCCAGGATAGCCCCTCCGGCAACACCCATAAGGCTCCTCAAGGCTCCACCAAGACTCTTGATGACCACTTCCTGTCTTCCGACGATTTCATCAGCAAGCAGACAATAGGAGTATTTGCCTTCGGTAACCACCAACAGCAAGGCATCCCAGGGGTCCTGGTGCTTTGGAGTAATCCCGAAAATCCGATGAAGACGGATCAGGGGAAGGAGCGAGTCCCTGACCTTGATCATCTCTCCTTTCTTTTGCACCGTCACGTAGGCATCTCTCGCAGGGCGCAGGGACTCCTTCATGGCGATTGTCGGAACCACATAGCGCTCCTCTCCGATGCGAATCACCATGCCGTCGATGATTGCCATGGTCAGGGGCAGTTTGACTTGAAAATGGGTACCCTTGCCGAAGGTACTCATTATTTCAATTTTCCCGCGGAGGGCCTCCACGTTCTTCTTCACCACATCCATGCCGACGCCTCGTCCTGAAACGTCGGTCACTTGATCCTTGGTGGAGAACCCGGGGTGGAGAATCAATTCATAGATGCCTTTTTCATCCAGTTGGTCGTCGGCGGCAATTATCCCCCTCTCTATCCCCTTGGATCGGATCTTGGCAGCATCAAGTCCCTTTCCGTCATCCTGCACATCGATGACGATGTTGCCTCCCTTTTGTTCAGCAGCGAGGAGGACTGTGCCTGCAGGGTCCTTCCCCTGCTGCGCTCTCTCCTCAGGCGTTTCGATGCCATGGTCCACCGCGTTGCGAATCATGTGAACCAGTGGCTCATAGATCTCCTCGACCATGTTGCGATCGATTTCGGTTTCCTCTCCCCGCATGAGAAGATTGACTTCTTTTCCGGATTTCTTTGCCAGATCCCGGACAAGACGGATCATCTTCTGGAAGGTGCTCTTGATGGGAACCATCCGCATGGCCATGCTGATTCGTTGGAGCTCCGCCGTAATCCGGTTGAGTTGCACCGTGTCCTTCTGGAGTTTCTGGTCTTTGATGCTCAACACCTCTGGGTTTTGCAGGACCATCGATTGAGCGATGACAAGCTCTCCAACCATGTCGACAAGATTGTCCAGTTTTTGGGTGTCAATACGGACCGATGCTGCGCTGTCCTTGGCTTGCCGCTGTTCACGCAGTGCGCAGGAAACCTCGGTTGCCGAAGCCAGACCATCCTCTATCAGCGCTTCGCCAAGCTTCTTTCCAGTGATCTTGCTACGCTCAACAGCACTCACCACGGCAGGTTCATCGAGAACCCCCTGTTCCACCAGTATCTCCCCCACCTTCCGCACCGGAGTTCCCGCACCGTCTGATCCCGTTTCATTGAAGTTCCTGACTCGCTCCAAGAACTTGTGTACGACGGGGGAAGCGGGAACAATGGCTGATTCCTGGTTCTGAACTTTCTCAAGCTCGTCCAAGAGCACCTTGAGAATGTCCGTTGCCTGGAGCACTATGTCGATGACAGCATCAGAAATGGAGAGGTTACCGGAGCGAGCAGCATCGAGGAGGTTTTCCACCTCATGGCTCAGATGATGTATATCCTTGAGATTCAGAAAACCTGCTACCCCTTTGAGGCTGTGAAAGGGCCTGAAAACGGCGTTGATGGCTTCCTTATCCTCCGGATTCGCTTCGAGGGACAGCATGTTCAATTCGATGCTCGCCAGGTGTTCCCTGGATTCCTCGATAAAATCCTTGATCAGCTCCGGATCCTGTATTTCACTCACCCCTTCGAGCACGGTTTCTGCCGGTTCTTGGGTCAAATCAAGCTCGTCTTCGACAACGGGAGCATCCGCAGGGAGCGGTGGCACCTCATCCACCCCGGGATATTCTTCGCAAACCTGGAATGCGTCGTTCAGGGGGATCTCCCGGTCGTCAGGATGTTCGCCCTCCTCAATGATTGGAGAAGACCCCTGACTGCCGCCATTGGCACACAACTTGGCAATGAGCTTGCGAATACTCTCCCAGTCTCCATCGGGGTCCTTGGATTCCTCCAAGATGAGGCCGTTAAAGAGTCTTCGCAGATCCTTGACATTTGACGACCAGCGGTCGGGATAGTCATCGCATCCTTCGAGTTGATCCAGGAGGTTGAGGCATTCCCCCATCCCCATCAAATCCTCAGGTCCTTCAATCACACCGTTAACCAATTGATCGAGAATGTCCTTCATCATTTTGACAGCCTTCATCCCATCATTGGTCACTCCGAACTATGCCGGAGAACTCGACCAGTCACCTTACAGTCCGTCGCGGCGAAGAGTCTTCGGAACGACACCGATGCACAGAGAAGATTGAACGACCTTGTTTCAGGTCCGGGGCGAACCCGCAAGACCCTGCGAGCCAGAGTGAGTCCTTCACCCCGACCCAAAGGCTTCTTTGGGGGTGAATGCCTCCCGCGGCCCGAAATCACCTCACTCCGGGGGCAGTATCTTGGCCAATTTCTCCCCCAGCGTGGCAGCAGTGAACGGCTTGACGATATAATTGCTCACTCTTGCCTTCACAGCCTCAACCACATTTTCCTTCTGTGCCTCCGCAGTGACCATCAGGAACGGGAGATCTTTGATCTTCGCGTCATTACGCACATGCTTCAATAGATCCAGACCGGTCATCTTGGGCATGTTCCAATCCGATATGACCAGGTCAACAGGTTGTTTCTCCAAGATTCCAACGGCTGCGGTGCCGTCCTCTGCTTCGAGAATGTTCTTGAATTCGAGGTCACGCAGAATGTTCCGCATGATTCGTCTCATGGTAGAGAAATCGTCCACGATCAGAACGGTAAGATCCTTGTACGCCACGAATCAACTCCTTTTCTTTTTCTCTGGACACAATAAGCGATGGATCCACTGAGTTGACCATTGCTTCCCGAGTCAATTTCTTGACGATCAGGACGCAAGGAGTCTCATGACCGCTTTTGGTATTTCCATCAGGGAGACTATTTCCTCAACGGCCCCATAGCGGACCGCTTCCTTGGGCATGCCATAGACCACGCAGCTTGCTTCATCCTGCGCGATGGTTCGAGCCCCGGTCTTTCGCATCTCAAGAAGACCTCTTGCACCATCCTTTCCCATGCCCGTCAGTATCACTCCCAAAGCATTCGAACCGGCATGCTGCGCCACGGAATGGAACAGCACGTCCACCGATGGGCGTTGATGACAGACGAGGGGACCGGTCTTGATCTCCACATGGTACCGGCCGCCACTCCGCCTCAACAGCATGTGGTAGTTTCCCGGGGCGATCAACGCCAGGCCGGGCAGCACCGTGTCACCACTTTTCGCCTCTCGCACCTCGATCTGACAAAGGCCGTTGAGGCGCTCCGCAAAAGCCGTGGTGAACCGGGGCGGCATGTGCTGGACGATAACAATGCCCGGTGAGGATGGAGGCATTTGAACGAGCACATTCTTTAGCGCCTCGGTACCTCCTGTAGAGGCTCCCATCGCGATGACCTTGTGTGTGGTGTTCTTGAGCGCTTTACTCCACTCCCTGGGCGGGTCAGCCTGTAGTGGTGATCTCGCTTGCTGTGTTGGGGCCAGAAGGCGCGCTTGGGCCACAGCCCTTATCTTTTCGACCAACTGCACACTCATGTCTCCCACGGAGTACGATCCACCCGGCTTGGCAAGGACTTCCAACGCGCCACTTTCGATGGCTTCGAGGGCCATTTCACTGTTGGCTGGTGTCAGGGAACTCACAATCACGGTGGGAACCGGGAAGTATTTCATGAGTTTTCGCAGGAAACTCAACCCATCCATTCGCGGCATTTCGATGTCGAGCGTGATCACATCAGGCCTTAGCTTGACGATCTTGTCCCTCGCCACATATGGGTCAGGGGCCGTTCCAATGACTTCGATGTCCTCATGCCGGGATAGTTCATTGGAGAATATCTTGCGGACGATGGCAGAGTCGTCCACAATAAGAACCTTAATTCTTCTTGTACTCTGGATACTCTGGGTTTCCTTTGGTAGACTCATACCGCTCCCCGGCACTGTGAAAACGGGTTCGTGGAATCCTTTGCCAAACCCGTTACCCCCAGGCTCTTATGCGCAATTCCAGCTCACTTCCCCCATGGGCCTTCCATGACACGAGAACACAAGCCCGGACCCCGAAGATCCCTCCGCGGTGTCAAGCTGCCTGAAGCGGGGAATCCCGAGTTCCCACTTGTTGTCGATATCGACGCGCGCCTTGTAATTGCCGCCCACCATGTTGGCGAATTCTTTCATGGTGTCTTCGAGATCCTCGCAAGTGACCTCTTGTTCCTCGACGCCCAGCATATTCGCGGAGATCATCCTGGCAAATTCGCGACTTGTCATGAGGGAAATATCAACCGTGCCCTCACCGTTGACCAGGGATACCCTGGATTCACATTCGCCCAACTGGCGAACAGCGAGGCCGTCATCGAAGTCGACAAAAACGAAGAACATCGTCTCCAGAACCTCAGAAATCGCATCCATCATCGCTGATCGATCTTGCATCTCCATTTGCTTCTCCCATCACATGACACAAAAGAGATCGAATCTCTTCGGGTTGGAACGGCTTGCGGATGTACCCCCTTGCTCCCAGCGCCATCGCCTCCTGGAGGCGGTCCTCATTGGACTCAGTCGTGATGAAGACTACGGGTAGGTCCGACCAGGAACCGTTGCTGCGAAGGGCGCGAATCAGCCCGAAACCGTCCATGACAGGCATATGGATGTCCGAGAGGATCAGATCGACCCAGTGACTCTCAAGCAAATCCAGGGCCTCTTTGCCGTCGCCTGCCTCAAGGCATTCCCCCACTTGAAATCCTGACAGATCAAGGACTTTGCGGATGACCCTGCGCATCGATCTCGAATCGTCAACAATCAAAACATTGTACGACATATCTGCCCCTCAGGACGCGTTTCATACTGCGCCATCCTACAGCTCCAATTCGCCCAATCCCGATACTTTCACAAAGACCCGACCCGTGTTCATTTCAAGGCGCACCGTCCGGTTGACGCTGCCCCCCACATGCTCGGCGCTCACCATCACGTTGTTCCGCCAAAAGATCTTTCTCATGGCCAGATAGTTGCGTTTGCCAATATTAAAAACCCCGTTCTCGTCAAGAATCTGCGCCCCCCCTACGGCCTTCACAACGAGACTCTCCTTCTTTGCGCCAAACTGATAACTTTGCCTGAAAAGCTGCGAAATGCCGGAATCAGCAAACATGGCCGGGTTCCTCATGGCCTTTTCCTTGTCCATGGACGATTCAGGAAGCATGTAGTGCAGCATCCCCCCCACTTTCGCCCTGCTGTCGTAGATCACTATGGCGATGCACGACCCGAGGGAGTAGGTTATGAGAACTTCTTCAGGACTGCTGCTGATTGCCAGGTCTGCAACGCCTATGACTCTCTTCATGCCGTTTCGATCTCTTCCTAGAAAGCAAAAGACAGCCGCGAATTCCCAGTTCCAACATTCCGATGTCGATGTCTTTGCAGCTGTTCGCGATAGTCCATGGAATCGTCAACTTGCTCGATAAGCAAAAGAACTGCCAACTCTCTCAGCAAAGATCAAATTCTGAGGTCTCAAGCCTTTGGAACCGGCAAGATGCACTCTTTACCTGTTCTGATAAACGGCTGGTCTGACATAGGAGAGGGGGTGTTTTAGTCCAGTCAGGCTTTCCGAATGCCCCACAAAAAGATACCCCCCAGGACTCAAGTAGGTTGCCAATCTGCCAACCAACACCTCTTGAGTCTTCTTATCGAAATAGATCATAACGTTGCGACAGAATATGCAATCAAATGGTCCCTTGAAGGGATAGCTATCATTCAGGTTCAGTCGCCGGAAAGAGATGGTGCTCTTGAGGTGGTCGGTCACCTCATATTCAGTTTCCGAATCGCGATTGCCACGTTTGTTGAAATAAAGTTGTCGAAGTTGCGGTGGAACCTTCTTGACTTTCTCGGATGGGTAAATCCCTCGAGCCGCAATTTCCAGGACTCGAGTGGAGATGTCCGTGGCAAGGATCCGGAAATCCCATTTTCGAGGGTCATCCAGGCTGGATAAGATACACATGGCCAATCCGTAGGGTTCCTCCCCGGTGGAACACCCAGCGCTCCATACTCTCAATCGGTGGTTTCCACTCTTTCTTTTTCTTTCGAGGAGCTCAGGAAGAGCAACCTCTTCGAGGTAATCGAAGTGTTGGGACTCTCTAAAGAAATATGTGAGGTTCGTCGAGACGGAGTCCAGAAAGTGGATCATCTCGGATGAATGGTCATCCGAGGTGATATGCTGATAGTAGTCCTTGTAAGACATGATTCCCGTCGCCCTGAGGCGCTTGTTGAGTCTCGCCTGCAGAAGAGCCTTCTTCCCGTCATGTAGGCGAATCCCGCACTGAGCATAGACCAATTGGCTGAACTGTTCGAAGAGGCGTGGGTCCAATGATTTTTCCATATCCTCCTGTCCTCTCAAAGGATAGCTTTCCTGCTTCGGGAATTTCATGCTGGGATTGTTGAACTCAAGCGTCTTCCAGACTTCGAGTTCACCTATTAATCGGCCCTGCCAGGAGCTTACTTTAGGGAAAGAAAGTTCGGAGGAGTTTGGAGCCTTGGCTTGGAGTAAGACTTCAACCAGTGATGACGTCTCGACTTTGAGACGTTTTGTCCGGAAGTGTTATTGGACAGACACGGGAGCCAGTCACAACATGAGAGCTGGAGGTAATTTCAGTCGATGAATGACCGCTCGGTCAAATTTAGCGATCCTGCTCCAGCCCCCCGCGTCCCTTACACCATGGGAGGAGTATTCCCAGGGATATTGCACTTTCTTCAGAAGAGATGGGGCGAGGGCGAGCGAATGGATCAGACGGCACTCCCTACACCGCCTGTTCAAGAATCATCCAGACTGCCGCTCGCTAAAACCGGTTCTGCTGTGACGTTACACATAGTCCCCTCTCTTCCACTTGATGGATTCCACGTAGGAGAGGACATTCAATTCATCCGCAATCAATCGCAGTGGGTGATCTGCCTGCAAACTGGAGAGCGCCTCTTGCATGCCCGCCAGTTTAGCAGGCATGTCTTGCACAATCCGATCCACAGCCCTGGGGCTGATTGCCTCCTCACCCAGGGCTTGCACGAGGACTTCCATCTCTCCTATCCCTGCCTCCAGGGACTCATGGGCCTGTTTGCTGCTCGCCGCTCCGTCAGACGATGATCTGTGAAGCAGGATTTCATTGAGTCTTGAGGGCTCGATGCCCGATGATTGATCCATCCCCGACGTACCAACGGAATCCGCATCCATTTCCCGGGCCAGAAGATCCTTGAAAGAACACCCTTCAGAGGGATTGGTGCCTTTGGATCCATTCGTCGCGGATTGAATGTTCTCCGCTCTTCCCACATGGTCGATTTTCATCTCTTTACCCTTCTACAGGCACACCGGAGCCAAGCCGAGCGCTTCCATCAGGGAAGACGCCAGGTTCCCTTGTGTTCATGATTTGCCTCTGTCAGCCACCCCAGGGTGCTTTGCTCCCGAGGCCAACCCCTCACCCACCATGAGACACCTTCTTCATCTTGTCTGCCATTCATGGAGCAAATCTTTTGCCAAAGCGGATGAACCTCTCCCAAAGACTGCAAGTGGTCATGACACAAAGGATTATCCTACGGGCAGCCGGGCTTATTGAAGAGGATCGCTCTTGACAATCAGCAGGAAACGGCAAGATTTGCCGTGTGAATCGGCAATCATTGCGTTTGCGGGATGGTTCATGTTTCCCTGGAGGAGGAAGGGATGCTGAGGGCGACAGTCGTACCGGTCCCTGAGGGACTCACGGTCACATCAACACCATAGGGGTCGAGAAGCCGCTTCACCGCGTAGAGGCCAAACCCCAAGTGCCGCTCATCGCTATTCTGGGGGAAGTCGGGCTTTCGCCAGCCGGAATAAAACAGGTCGAACCATCCCTTCACGTCTTGAGCCGAGTCGATCCCACACCCCGTATCAGAGACCGAGAGCCTGATCGTTGCGTTCTCCAGGCTGGACTCAATCGTGAGTTGCTTCTGAGGTGAGTCCTTCATGGCCAGGACGGCATTCTGAAGCAGGTGAACCAATGCAGGGATTAGGTGCCTCCCAAGAATTCGGACGAGTGGAAGGTTCTTGGCCAATCGGAGTTCAACGTTGATCTGGTGTTTGTAAAACAGGTCCGATCTGAAGGTTTCGGCGAGCTTTGTCAGGATCAGGTTGACATCCACTTCGGATTCGTTTCGTTCGATCTCATGCAGAATCATGAAGCTTCGCAGCATGTCCGTAAGGGTCGTGATCTGCACTCCCAACTGGTGTAAGCGCTTACCCTGTTTTTCCTGCAGCGCATTCACCTCAATCGAAACAGGAGAACCGTCAAGACAGCGTAAAGCGATCTGCTCGTGGCCTTTGATCAGGACTTCCACAAGCATGGACATGTTCTGGAGCGGGCCGTTGATGTTGTGAATGAGCCCTTGGACGAAGCCACCGAGGTGGTTCCACCTGTCCTTTTGCAGCAGCGCGTCGATGCATTTCTCCACCAACTCAGCGCTCTCGAGACCCAGCACCTCAATATCCAACTGCTCTTGATGTTTCGTAGACATGGTTCTCTGGTTCTCTCTCCAGGGTCTGCAGGAAGGCATCCAAGGCTTGGGGATCGAACTGCCTGCTCCTGTTTTCCTTGAGTTCCCTGATTGCATCCGCCTTGCCAATGGCCCCGCGATATGCCCGTATGGATGTCATGGCATCGAAGGCGTCCGCGACGGCCACGATGCGGGCAAAGATCGGTATTTCCTCGCCGACGAGTCCGTCCGGATAACCGCTTCCATCCCATCGCTCATGGTGATGTCGGATAATGGAGCGTTCCTCTACGGAAAAGATCAAGTCCTGCACGATAGAGGCTCCAATGACCGGATGTCTCTTAACGATTTCGTACTCCTCCCATGTGAGTGAGGCTGGTTTGTTCAGAATGCTGTCACTGATTCCGATCTTCCCGATGTCATGGAGGTAGCCGACCGTCTCAAGGACTTCCAGTTCACCGTCTGTGCAACCCATTTCGCGGGCAATCATCACCGCATACCGGGTCACTCTTTCGGAATGTTTTCCCGTATATGGATCCTTTGCTTCCAGTGCGTTGACGAGGGATCTCAGAATGCCATAGAAGTTACCGATGAGACTCTCATAAAGGGCCATGTTCTCCACGGCAAGGGAAGCCTTCTTCATGAGAAAATCGAGGAGCTTCGTCTCCATTTGAGACAGGAATGATCCACCCCCATTGTGGTATCCCATGAGGAACCCGAACAGCTCGCCCCGAATCCGCAGAGGCCAGCAGGACAGGGAGATTTCCTCAGAAAGCCAATCCCCCGACGATGAGCCATCCACATTCAAGTCACCAGGCTTGACCAGAACATGGCTTTCCCCTCCCTCCAGCATCTCCTTCAGGTGCAAGTCCTTGAGGGTGAACAGCCGGGATGGGAAACCCTCCACATCTTTTCCGTAATCCTCGATCAGGATGAGGTTCTCCCTCTCAGGCGGAAAAGCAAAAAGACTCGCCCTCTTAAGATTGGTGAGCCTTGAAGCAAGCCGCACAATGCACGGGTAGAGCTCATCGCTGGAACGAATCTCATCAATTTCTCTGGAAATCTCAAAGAGCTTGGTCTGCTCCTTAACCTTTTCCTCAAGCTCGTGATTGACCAGTTCAAGTTCTCTCCGTGCCTGAATTTCCAACTGCAGACTGAGATTTTCGAGGAGCAGCCTCCGTTCCTTGGTGACCCGTTCCAATGCAAGAGCCACATCCTGCAACGTGAATGGCTTGGTGAGGAAATCCGAGGCACCTTTCCTCATTGCCTCGATGGTATACTCCATGGTGGGATATCCACTCATCATCACAACCGGCAGGCACGGATCATGGCCCTTGATGAATTCCAGAAGCTGTATGCCGTCGGTGTCGGGCAGTTTGAGATCCACAAACGCACAATCAAAGG
>CAZURN010000062.1:0-17803 GCA_964623165.1 uncultured Syntrophobacteraceae bacterium | reverse complement strand
GAGGCAAAGTCGTGCATCAGGGGAGCACCGACGATCGACGCGGCCGAGTTGAAGGCTGCCACTCCAGGGATGATTTCCAGAATGAGCTTCACACCCGGCTTAGACTCTTCGCCGGGGCGCCCAACCCTCAGATCCTGACGGCAGACCAGATCCAGCACGAGACCTGCCATGCCGTAGATCCCTGCATCGCCACTGGACACAAGAGCGACCCGGTGTCCCTGCATGGCCCATTCAATGGCGGTCCGGCATCGATCGATTTCCTTGCGCATGCCGCTGGAAACAACTTTCTTTCCCTTGAGCAGATCCGAGATCAAATCCAGATAGGTCTTGTATCCGATGACGATTTCAGCCGACTGCAGGGCCTTCAGAGCCTCGGGGACGAGAAATGATCGTGCACCGGGTCCCAGGCTCACAACCGAGAGGCGGCCAGGGCGATGGCCAGGGTCACGTTGGCTGTCTTCCGCTTTGCCATCAGGAGAGTCGTGTTCTTGGCACTCAAAAGAGCTGTCGCTTCGCATACGCTTTGCACTCCAACATGGGATTCCACCAGAGGCGATGGGGTTGGCACAGCCACACCTTCCAGCTCCTCGCGGGAACAAAAATGGATGGGCCGGCTCAAGGTTCGCGCCGCTTCGAGGAGTCCCGCCTCATCCGATTTCAGGTCAATGGTTGCAAGATTTCTTATGGAATGGACAGACAGACCAGCCTCGCTGAGGGTGCTTTCGATGAGACCAAGGATCTCCGCAGCTTCCGTTCCACGGTTGCAGCCAATGCCCAGAACCAGATTTCTCGGGCGCAGCATGAGACACTCCAGGCGAGGGGGTGGGATCAGTTCCGAAACCCAGACTCCAGGCCTCGCCTCGATGGTGGTCCACTCCTGGAATCCCTCACCCGCCGGGGCGCATTCGATCCACACCACGTTATTTACGGTCACCAAATAAGGCTTTAGGCGCCTTTGGGGATCAAAGACCCACAAGGGCTCCTCCTCCAGAATCGCCCGCGCCAGCCTGGCGAGCATACCCGGATTTTCCACATGAAGGCCCAGTTCAAGGGCAATATGATCGAGAGCGGGCTTACAATCCACATCGGAAGCCGTCGTGATCACCGCCTGACCTCCCGTGACCGCCGCGATCTTCCGGGCCAGGTCATTGGCCCCTCCAAGATGGCCGGAGACCAGGCTGATCACATATTGAGCCCGTTCATCCAGGACCACCACCGCAGGGTCAGAGGCCTTGTGCCGCAGGAGTGGAGCAATGAGCCGGACCACGATCCCAGTGGCCATGATGCAGACCAATGCCCTGTGACGCCGCCATATTTCAGGGAAAAGGCTGCCGATGCGATGAAAGCTCACCGCTCCCATGGCAAGGGCGAAGCCATGACGCTCGGGGACGTATACGACGCTGCCGGGAAGCTTTCCCTGGATCCGCATGGCGACACGCACCCCGTTTCGGGTAACCGCCACGATGCCCACGGGAGAATCATCGAGTTGGGTGCGCTTTTCGAAATCCATGTTCGAACATTTCGTCATAGAGCTTCGAACGTTTCAGTCCCCCACCGGCTCTGGCCCCGAAAACCGCCCCAACCATGATGAGCGCTTGCCTCGTGATTTTGGCATCTTTCACCTTGGATGCAATGTCCGACAGGGTTCCCTCGATAACGCACTGGTCCGGCCAGCTCACCCGGTAAGCCACCACCACCGGGGTCTCGGGAGGATAGAAGGGAGAGATCTCATCGACCAGCTTATCCACCTGGTCCACACTGAGATAGATCACCAAGGTTGCCTGATGAACAGCGAGAGAACGGATCGCCTCCCTCTCAGGCACAGGGGTGCGGCCCGCCATGCGCGTCACGATCACCGTTTGGGAAATCTCCGGCAAGGTCAGTTCCTGCCTGAGTTCGGCGGCAGCGGCAAACACCGCCGAGACTCCCGGCACCACAACGTATGGAACACCCTCTTGATCGAGTAGACTCATCTGTTCCTGAATCGCTCCGTAGAGACTTGGGTCGCCGGTATGCAGGCGCACCACAAGCTCACCTGCTGCATGGCCTTCCTTCAAGAGTAAATGGGTTTCCTGCAGGTTCATGGAAGCGCTGTTGAAGATACTTGCTTCCGGCTTCCGATCGGCAAGGAGCGACTCAGGAACGAGAGATCCCGCATAGACGATTCTGTCCGCCTCCTGAATGAGCCGTTTGCCTTTGACCGTGATCAGTTCGGGGTCACCGGGACCCGCACCTACGAAATAAACGGGATGACTCATGAAGCCCTCTATGATTACTGCATTTCTGGGCGCACACTCGCACCACGCTTGCTTGGAGGCGAACGAAAAGATGCACCCATGCTTTCATGCTTCGACCCTCAGCCATCGCCTTTTCGCCACGCAGTGATGACAAACACCGGGTTCAAGGCATGCAGCCGGATGGAATCGGCTATGGGAGCGGAACGACTGATCTGTAGCTGCGTGATGCACATATCGAACGGTGAGTTTCGCCAGAAATCCCTAGCCCTATCAAGGGTATCCAGGGCGACCGCGGTCTGAACGACCCTTCCGCCCAAGCGAAGACGCAGGGCAACCTTTTCCAGGATCGCCTCGAGCTCGTTTCCGCTGCCCCCTATGAACACGCGGTCCGGGTCAGGAAGCCCATCGATGACCAGGGAGGCACGCCCACACACAGGAGACACCTCGAAGCATCCGAATCGTCTTGCATTGATGGTCAGATCCCTGAACCGGGCTTCGTCTCTCTCTACGGCGAACACATGGCCATGAGGCGCGATCCTGGCCGCCTCGATGGACACCGAACCGCTTCCCGCTCCCAAGTCCCAGAGAATTTGACCCTTGCACAACCTCAGTTGGGCAAGCACCACCGCCCGGACCTCCATCTTGGTGATGAGGCCTCCCTGATGCTGGAAATCCTCCTCCGGAAATCCGAATACCGGGCTGCGGCCATCCAGGCTTCCTGATGTGGATCCTCCTATGGGCGAAAGCACCGTGACGATGTTGAGGGGTGAAAAACCTTGGTTGGGAACCTCCTCCAGACGAAAGCACCTCAACATCTCCGTTGGGAGGCCAAGATCTTCGGCAACCACCATGGACCGATCAGTGACTCCAGCCTCAAGGATCGTTCGGGCGATCCATCCAGGAGCATGCCTCGGATCGGTGAAGACGGTCACCCGCGAATGCCGTCCCACCGCTTGGAGGAGCCTGGAGGCCGAGATGCGCTCGTCACGACCGTGAAGGCTAATCACCCGGACATTTTCCCACGGCTCCCCCAGCCTCGCGAAGAGCGCCTGCACGGTGGTGATGTTGGGAAGGACCAGAACCCTGTCACGTCCCAGTACACTTATCAGCCGACTGCCAATCCCGTAAAAAAGGGGGTCTCCCGAAGCCAGTACGGCTGTGCGCTTCTTACGTGAGACATCCACGATGCGCGAAAGGAAACCGTCCAGATCAGACTGAATGGGGACTTTGCTCGCCCGCAGGCTGTCAAATGCCGAGAGATGTCTTTCTCCCCCCGCGAGGACTTCCGCCCGTTCAATGGCGCGAAGTGCCGCAAGACTCAAATCCTCCCGCGACATGCCCATGCCCACCAGAAGAACTAGGGGAGGCTCCCATTGGTCAGCTCGGTTGAAGGTTTGCCCTGGATTCAATTCCTCACATCCGCCAATAGGTTTCCGTCATAGTCAAAAAGCAGGACCCGAATCGACACTCCTTCCCCTGCAAGTCGCATTGAGGAGCGCAGCGCCCATTCGGCTGCATCTCTCACCACATCCATGCATCCCTCAGCCATCATGAGATCAAGAGCGTGCCTGGCAGTGTTTGCCGCGGAGAGCTTTTCACAGAATCCAGGAGCATATCCCTTTTCGCGTGCGCATTCAGCCAGAGGATGAAGGTCGAGGGAAACTCGATGGGCGTGCGTGTAAGGATGTCCCTGCCCCATCTTGAGCACCTTGCCGAAAAAGACACTGTGCACAATGGTCTTGAAACCCATCCTGCGTGCTTCTTCCACGGCGTATGCAAAGAAGTCGGCGATCTGCACAAAGGCCTCCTCGGCGAGTCCACCCAGCAATCTCCGTGCAAACTGCTCACTCTTCCCTCCGGTGCTCAGGACCACCTCCCGACACCCGGTGGCTGCAGCCACAGAAAGAGCGGCATGGATAGTCTCCTCGTAGGCTTCGTGAGAGAACGGCTTCACAAGTCCGGTGGTACCCAGGATGGAAATTCCACCCAAAATACCCAGCCGAGGGTTCAGGGTTTTTCGCGCAAGAGTCTCCCCGTCCGGAACACTGACCTCGACCAGAAGCGCAATTGTGTGCCGCTGGGGAAACCCTTCCCGAAAAGGGATCAGGACTCGGGGTGTTTCGCCGGACAGGCACAGGACGCTCAACGGTGCTATGGGCATTCCCGCTCGGTGCGCGCTAAGGAGCTCCTCCGTGAGATTTTCGGACAGCATCTGCCTGGGAACAGGATTGATTGCCGGTTCACCAATTCCCACGGGAAGACCGGCTTTGGTGACAATACCCACACCCTCTCCAGCGACCACGCAAATCCCAGGTTCCACGCCTGTGCGAAGCGAGAGGAGGCATCGCTCCCGCCTGTTCTCGTGAGCCGCCCCATCCGGGCAAAAGCAATGGACCAACGCTCGGAGTTCCGCCTTGTGCGTCACATCTGGGTCGTCCCCACCATCCTTGATCACTCTGGCGCATGCACCGTTGCCGGTCGGCTGTGTTCCAAGTATGTCGATGGGAAGGTAATAGCCCAATGGCAGACGCACGGCGACTACTTTGGGGGCCTCTCCGGTCATCAGGAACCTGAGGGCTGCCCGAGCTGCGGCAGTGATGGCCGTACCCGTGCTGAATCCCTTGCGCAGCCGCCGCTTGCTCCGTTCCTCCCATTTGCGGCTTTTCGCGGATCCCGACTTCACCATTGAATTCCCCAAAAGCGTCGACCCATATGAATCATCTCTCCCCACGCCCAGCGCATCGGAAGCATTCCCTTCCGGACGGCCGTCTTCACTCAGACCCTCGGCTGTGGAGATATCAGCTCTAACGACGCCTGCCTGGTCACGCACTGTGTCGAATGGATTGCGCTTTCGGTAGGAAAAACCGCCGTGGAGCCCAACGAGGGATTCAAATGAAGCGGTAAACCCATCGCACAACGTGACGCGTGGTGACGCTGTGCAACCACAGGGAGACTGATACCGACCGACATTATAGTCCCTCACATGGAAAACCGTCTCATTTTTTCATACCCCCTCTCACTTTCCGCTCCACTGGGTGATGGCAATGAAGACGAACCGCATCTGGGGTGATCATGCATTCGTCCTTGAAAGTTCCACCTATTGGAACACTCGAATCGGGTCCTCAAAAATGCGCAACAAAAGTCTTTTGCGAGGTTTCTCTTTGCGCTATCATTCCAAAACTTTGGGATTCTCTATTCACGATCACCACCTTCAGCCAAGACTGCGGTTCAAGCACAAGGAGTAGCTCATGAACGGCTGGAAGCGACGATTCCTCAGGTTGTTCATTGCGGTTGCATTCTTACTGTTGCTCGTCTTCCCACTCAGCTTCGTTGGAACGAATTTCCTTGTGGATGTCTGGTGGTTTGACTCCCTGGGCTACCTTTTCTACTTCTTTCAACGGCTCCTCTATCGCTATCTGGTGTTTGGCGCCGTTGCCCTCTTCTTTTTCCTGGTATTCTTTCTGAATTTCTGGGTGGCCTCCCGTTATCTCGGAACCACCTCCATACCGTCCACCGCAACGGATAAGAAGTCCACCATACAGAGCACCAAGGATCTGTTGCGAGCATTCCGAACGGGTTCCATGTGGGTCTACACCCCCTTGTCGCTTCTCCTGTCCGTACCCATTGCCCTGCCTCTGTTCAGGCAGTGGGAATCGTTTCTCCTCTACCTGTTCGCTCCTCAGATGGGGCTGACGGAACCCGTGTACGGAAAGGACATCAGCTATTTTCTCTTCTCCTACCCCATTTACACCCTTCTCCAAAGGAGGCTTTTCATCGCCTTCACCTTGCTCCTGGTGGCCATGGTCATCCTGTATTGGCTTGAACGTCGGGTCCTCTCCTCGCAAGAACAGCGACTGCCCCGAGGAGCCAGGGTGCATCTTTCCATTCTCATCATGTTGATCTTCCTCATCGAGATCGGTGATTTCGTGTTGCAGCGCCACGGCCTGCTCTACACGACCAGCCATATGCCCCTGTTTTTCGGGCCCGGGTTCACGGAGATGCGCGTCATTCTCCCACTCATCTGGATATCCCTCGCCCTTCTCCTGGCAACGAGTTTTTCTCTTGTGTATCTCCTTCAGAATCAGAGAGGACTGAAAGGAGTCGTGCTCTTCGCCCTGCTCTTCGCCGTGGCCCTCACAGTGCGCTACTCGGACTTCCTTCCCAATGCCGTGCAGAAGTACATCGTGAAGCCCAACGAGATCTCCAGGGAAAAGGCCTTCATCGAAAACAACATCGAGGCCACCTTGGCCGCATACAATTTGGCAGACGTTGAAATTCGGGCCGTCAGCCCCGAGAGGTGGTCCGTGGACCTGCCGAGCCCAGACCTCAGCGCAATTCTGCGCAACATCCCGGTTTGGGACGCGGAACTCCTGGAGATTGCGTACAAGCAACTCGAAATTCTTCGCACTTATTACGATTTTCCAAACGTGGACGTCGACCGGTACACGGTGAACAACATTTACCAGCAGGTGTTTCTTGCGGCACGCGAGATCAACACTGAACAGCTTCCCTCAGGGGCCCGCAATTGGGTCAACGAGCATCTTTCCTACACTCATGGATACGGTACGGTAATGACCCCGGCAAGCCAGGACGGCGACGAACCCATGACCTGGTTCATGCGGGGAATCCCCCCCACGTCCGAATTCGGGTTCTCCGTCGAACAGCCCAGCATCTATTTTGGTGAGGGGAAGTACACGTATGTCATCGCGCCCAACGATGCCGGTGAGATTCATTACCCCAAGGGGGACAGCAACGTCATGATCAACTACGAGGGGAAAGGGGGAGTCCCCATCGCCTCGCTATTTCGTAGAGCTATTTTCGCATACTATTATAAAGATATAGATCTGCTTTTTACCACGAAGACCAATGCCCGCAGCCAGATTCTGTTCCGCAGGAACATTCTGGAACGTATCCAGACCATCACACCATTCTTGAAGCTCGACAAGGACCCCTATCTGGTCGTAACACCCAAGAGGCTGTTCTGGATTCAGGATGCATACACCACATCGAGTCTCTACCCCAATGCCACACCTTTCAATTCGGAGGCCGGACCCGTCAACTACATCCGCAATTCGGTGAAGATCGTGGTCGATGCTTACGACGGATCGGTCAACTATTACATCTTCGAGGACAAAGACCCCATTATCCAGGCGTACAGCCGCGTTTATCCCGGCCTTTTCAAGAAAGGTGATGAAATGCCCTCCGACCTCGTTTCCCATGTCCGCTACCCCAGGGACATATTCGAGGTTCAGATGGCTATTTACGCTAATTACCATCAAACGGACCCCGAGGTGTTCTATCAGCAGGAGGACATCTGGGAGTCCTCAAGAGGGTACCGGAAGGAAGAGGCACTTGAAATCAAGCCCAACTATCTGACCCTGGATCTCGTTCAGCGGGGGCGCTTCGACTTCCTGCTTCTCGACCCCATGAGCCCCAAGGGGAAGAATAACCTTCGGGCCCTGGTGATCGCAGGGTGCGACAAGCCACATTACGGAAAGATCATCGTATATGATTTCCCCAAGGGTGAATTGGTTCTAGGACCTTCACAGATATACTCCCTCATCAACCAGGACACCAGGATCTCCGAGCAGTTCACACTTTGGGACCTGGCGGGATCCGAGGTGGCACGGGGCAAGATGATCATCCTGCCTGTGGGGAAAACCATCATATACATACAGCCCGTCTACCTTAAGTCATCCACGCAACTGAAGATCCCTGAACTCAAGCGCCACATCATGACCCAGGGTCAAATCGTGGTTATGGATCCGTCCCTCGAGGGCGCGTATTCCCTCTTGCAGGAGCGGATCAAGGCCGAAACACAGCGAAGGGACCGTCGCTTTGCACCGCTGCTTCCGGGGGCCCCTCACACGGGTGAGAGCAGACCACCGGATCACAGCCAGTAGCCGGGATGGAAGACAGCTTTTCGGCCACGCTGTGGCTTGTGGAAGAGCATGCAGGCTGGACTGATGGACCAAGGGCCGACGGTGTTTCCCCAACCCTTTCCACCGACGACGATTTGGGTTTTCGGAGCTGGAAAGTTCGGAGCCATCGCGGCTAGACGCCTCAAGAAGCGTTACTCGTCAGCTCATTTCCTGGTGGTGGACAGCAACTCTGAAAGACTGGAGCGCATTTCCAATGAACTGGGACTGCCCGTTCATCTGGAAGATGCGCTTTCTTTTTTTTCCAAGGCCCAGGCACCTGATGACCTTTGGATTGTCCCTGCCGTACCTGCACATGTCGCGTATGAGTGGATGCTCTCGGAACTGGGAAAGGTCGGCCGGGCAGACAGGGTGCCCGTGCCCCATGTGGTCGACACTCAGGTGCCCAATCCATTCAGAGTCGAATCCGGCACCCTCTATGCCAGCTTTGCAACCTTCATCTGCCCCGACGCCTGCAGCGAACCCGAGGATATTTGCACCTTCACCAAGGAGCCGCGATTGGGAAACCTTTTTGATGTTCTGAAGGGGATTCAGGTTCCCGCATACTCGGTGGTTGTGGTGCGAAGCTGGCAACTGGCTCCAGGTGTCGGTGGACTAACGGTAGGATACTTGAGGGAAAAACTGGCCGAGCTCAAGGCGGCACCCGGGCGCAACCTCGTCGCCACTAGCTGCCGATGCCATGGCGTCCTCGATGCTCTGGAGTGGAAACCGCATTGAAGAGGGGTGGGACAGGGTGAAACACGCGCCCCATCCCCAAGGGTCCCTGCGCAAAAGCGGCGGATTCTATGGCAGGGAGAGGTTTTGCAGCAATGGTGTTCGTTATTGACGAAGCTCAAAGAGCACGGAGGAGCCCCGGTCATGGAGCACTTCAATTGTCCTCTCGGCGCCCATGACCGCCGAGGGCAACAGTCCCTCCCAGTCGAAACGAACCTTCATGTCAGCGTTTTCGGATCCCTTCGGAGCAAACCGAAGAGTCGCCTTCCGTGACCAAGGCCAGTGGTTTGGTCTGCCATCAAGCGCAATTCCCCCCAGATAAACCTTGGAGTCCCTGAGTGGGAAATGGAGTCTAAAGCCACCGTCCCAGGATTCATTTGCCACCCGACTGATCTCCAACGGAAGCCACCCCGTCCACCGCGGCGCGGCCAATAGCTTCGTTTGCCCAGTCTTCAATGGATTACCGGCCTTGTCAATTGGTACCACAAGGATGGACGATTCCTCTCCCAAATTCCTCACAAAGAGCCTTGGCAGAGTCCCTGATCCCGCCTCTGCTGGATCGATCTCAATCCACTGGAATTCCGAAACAGGGATGAAACCTTCTCGATCAATGGGCTGGTCCTTTCGCCGTTTTCCCAGTGGTGAATAGCGGTACTCAGGAATCGAGATGCACCGATCCTTTTCATCCAGGGTTGCATAGGACGGATGGTACACGGTGGGATTGTATGTCACGGCAAAACGCAGGTCGGGCCGTAGCAGCCACTCAGATTCAAACTGCCTGTCCCCGGCGAAGGACGGATGGTAGTAAACAGCACCCTGTCGCAGGCCGCCATGAATGAAATAGAAGGCCATGCACATGGTGCTCGTGTAAAGGACTCTCTCTCCAGGCAGGGAACGAGAGAGCATCGCCTGAACCTGGGCTCGATCAAAGCTCACCGGTTGCCTGTCCCGCATGTAATCCTGAGTGGCACGGAGGATCTCTGCACCCGAAAGGATCGATTCGGTACCATACCCGACGAGAACGGTGAAGACAATGATGGGCCAAAGCCTCTCGATGGCAAAGGGGGAGTTTTGGAAAGATGTGCCGGCCCAGTTTCTCAGACTGCCCACGGCAGCTGTAGCGGCCATGACGAACACATTCCCCACTGCGCCGAAAAGAATCACTACCAAAGGAATCCACAGCCTGAAGAACAGGTCCCCATCGGGGGATATCACATGGGTATGATGCATGGCAGCGAAAAGAATCACAGCGTAAAACATGGTGAAACGCAGAAGCAGTGTGCGCTTTCCGCTTGGTGTCAGCAGAATGCCAACCGCAACCGCAGGGATGAACACAGTCAAGGAACCGAACAAACCCGCTTTGAGATTGACCACTGATGCCAGTGCTCCGAAAAGGTTCGAGGTGAACCCTTGGATGATGACTACAACACCAGGGATTTCTTTCATTGCATCCAACACCGTCACCAGGCTGGGGTGCTTCATGAGAGAGGCGAGAAACGTGCCCAGGACTAAGGTTCCAAGCACTACAGATGCCGCAATCCACACCCTGCGTCTGCTTTCACGTTCCGACGCGAAGACCGCGAGCGCGAAGGAGAGCAAGGCGTAAACGCCCCCGATGGGATGAGTGCATATGAGCAGCAGAGAACCCACGACGAGTGTCCATGGAGCGTTGCCCCTCCTTTCAACGAGCCGCGCCCACATGATGACCGCCATACCCATGGCGAAATTGGAGGGAGTCAGGTAGTGCAGACCATTGCTTGGATAGACTTTGAAAGCAATAAGAAAGAGGGCGGCTCCGGCTGGCAGCATTCCCCACAAAGATGCGAGCAGCCAGCCGAAGGCGGCCCCAAAAGCCAAGGGCGCAAAGCTCCAGAGCACCTTGTATGCCGTGATGAGGTCGAGTCCTGCGTATTTCAAACCGAGCAGTACAGCCGAGAACAGTGGATGATAGAGCGGAAAGGGAAAGCTGGCCAGGATCCGCTGCCTGGCGACTTGAATGTCGCCTGTCGGTTGAAGGAATTGGGCTTTGAGGTCATCCAGGGCAGGGCAGTCCTGAAAGAAGCATTCCTCCATCACCTGAGTTCTCACAAGGAAAGCCAGGCTGTCGTCAACTTCAGGGGGTAGGTCCCTTGCCCACAGGGGCACCAGGACCAGGGCACCCTGAGCGGCAACATATACGGCAAGCCCTGCCAGGAGCACGAACCATGCAGCGAAGCGCTTGGGCAGCTTGGTGATTTCAGACTCTTTGGCGTATGCCATCATGGGACCGTTTGATCACAGGTGGGGAATTGATCTCATGTGTCTTGAATGAAAACACGGTTGTGGACAGGCTGTCCCTGAAAGCCTCACATCGCTGGAGGAGAAGATCGGCTCCTGATTGAACTGCCCTGCTGCCCATCCCACCTGCCCCGCACCCACTGAGCAACGCCTAAACCCCGCGACGAATTGCCTTTCGCGAGGCACAGGGAATGCAGCGTGTTCTCGAGTGCAAGTTCCGGAAGGAGTCCTTGAAGGCATGAGTCCTGTATTCATGGTGCCGCGAATATATTGGAGCCCCATACACATGTCAATGGATTAGCCAAACGCCCTGTCAAAGATTAGCGATTCTCCTGCTGCAATCCATAGGAATTCAGTTTGACATTGCCACCGAGGCGGTATATTAGGGTTTAATGTTTTCCGAATTGAGAATTCCCAACACGGCCAGAATAGGGGAGACACCCGTATGATCCTCAAGACACGTTATAAGCCATTTGCAGACTATGTGCGGTCTGCGAAACAAAATGGGTTCTATCCATACTTTCACCCGATCTCACAGTCCTGGGGACCAGAGGTGGAGGTAGGAAACCGTCGGCTTGTCATGGTCGGATCAAACGATTATCTCGGTTTCACCCATGACCCTCGAGTCATTGAAGCCACGGCGAAATCCCTTGATCGTTGGGGGACGGGCCCAGGGGGATCCAGATTCCTGTGTGGAAACATGACGCTGCACGAGACCCTGGAAGAACGGTTGGCGGCATTCGTCGGCAAGAAGAGAGCGATCGTTCACACCACGGGGTTCAGTGCCAACCTTGGGGCCATCGGCTGCCTGGTCAATTCCAAGGATGTGATCCTTTGTGACAAGGAGATCCACGCCAGCATCTATGCAGGCTGTCGGCTCTCACAGGCGAGAATCGTTCCATTCAGGCACAACAATGTGGAGGCGGCCCGGAGAAAGATACGCTGGGCCCGCGATAAGTTTCCCGAAGGCTGTATCCTCCTCATCACCGAGGGGGTGTTCAGCATGTCCGGTGACGTTTCACCGCTCCCCGAGATCATCAAGCTCAAGGAGGAATTTCCCGATCTGGTCATCTATGTGGATGACGCTCATGGATTGGGAGTCATGGGCACCCGTGGGGCCGGAACCCCGGATCACCACACGGCAAACGGTTCCGTGGATTTCATCATGGGGACCTTCAGCAAAGCCTTGGCATCCATTGGAGGATTCATCGCCTCCGACGACGAGGATGTTCTTGAATACATCAAGCACCATTCCAAGACGCTCATCTTCTCCGCAGCCCTTCCGGCAAGCAACGTGGCAACGGTTCTGGCATGCCTTGACATTCTCGAATCAGAACCAGAGCGCCTTGAACGGTTGCGCCAAAACACGCTCAGGGCGCGCACGGGGTACAGGCAAATCGGGCTCAAGACAAGAGACTCGCTGACCCCTATCATTCCAATCGAAGTGGGCGCGGAAGAAAAAGCATACCGCCTCTCGCTGGAACTTTTCGAAGAAGGCGTGTTTGCCTTGCCTGCGGTCTATCCAGCCGTACCCAAAGGGCACGCAATCATTCGCACGGCTTACATGAGCACCCATGAACCCCACCACATCGACTTTGTCCTTCAGGTCCTCGATAAGATGGCGAGGAAGTATCAGATCCGCGAAACGGAGATGGCGGAACCTCTCCCGGTCTGGGATGATGTACCATTTCCGTCGGAACAGGCAGATCACTGCACGGACTGCGTGGTCTAGCTATTTGGGGGATTCAGGTCGGATCTCACCTTAGTCAAATGAATCCATGATCAAGCTCCTTGACATCCTCAGCGTCAGCTTGCGGCAAGTGGTCCGCCAGCGAAGGAGGTATCTTGGCGTAATCCTCGCCATTGCGCTGGGAACCGCTGGAATGATTGCAGTGAGCACCATGAGCAGGGATGTCAAGAAGAACCTCAATCAAGATCTCGAACTCCTCGGGGGATGCACTCTTATTAAAGCATACTTCGAGGACTACCTGCCAACCCGCCACCGGACGACACTTCCCCAATGGTTTGAAACAGACACCGTGGGCGCTCTGCGTAAGCACCCAGGGGTATCCCTGGTCAGCGTGGCCGGCGTCAAACCGGGGTCGGCGACTACGGTGTGGCGCAGCCGAACGGAACACTTCACTCTTTTCGGCGTGGACGAGTACTTTTGGGATGTGAATGACTTCTATGCCTCCACAGGGACACTCTTCGGTAAAAACGAGGTCAACGGGAGGCAAAAGGTCTGTGTCCTTGGCGCAGAGCTTGCCAGGAGGATTTTCGGCGATCATCCTGCAGTAGGATCCATCATTGCCATAGACCGCGACATTTACCGAGTATTGGGTATACTGGGGGGGCTCGGCGTTGGGGATCGCACTCAATACGCATTCATCCCTTTGACCACTGCCTCCGACAGGATCCACAACCTGCGCAGGGATCGGCTTTACATCCGCTGTGCCACATGGGATGATGTGGAACGCGTGGCGGATGCGGTTCCTTCGATTGTGAACACTCGTCAGACCACTGACAGACTGCGGGTGGTCTACGCGGGTGAGCAACTCAAGCGTGTGAAGAGGATCGTCTGGTGGGTTGAATGGTTCATCTACCTCTCGGTTTTGGCAACTTTTGTGCTGGGTGGCTTTGGCATATGGAATGGAATGATGTCGGCGGTGCAGGCCAGGACTCGTGAAATTGGACTGAAGAAGGCCATGGGCGCGGAGGACTCCGACATCCTTGCACAGTTTCTCACTGAGGCTCTGTGTCTCAGCCTTGGGTCCGCTGTATTGGGGATTGGCTTCGGAAGGACCATTGTGCAAGTGATCAGCTCATTTCTTGCCAGTCAACCCCCGGAACACCTTTTCATCCGCTTCATGATCTTGGGTCTCGTCTGCGCGCTCATTCTGGGGATCGGGGCAGGGTTTTATCCGGCCTTGCGCGCCAGTCGGATGGAGGTTGTGAAGGCGATTCGGTATGAGTAGTACACCCGATGGACAGGACAGCAGCATTCCGCTGATAGAACTATCCAACATATCCCATGACTATCACAACGGGGCGGGGGTGATTTCGGTGCTTCGCGGAGTGAACCTCTCGGTCGGCCGCAATGAGATGGTTGCCGTGATGGGGCCCTCCGGGTGCGGAAAATCCACGCTCCTCACCATACTGGGGCTCTTCCTGACGCCGACTTCGGGCAGCTACACTGCGCTGGGTCGGAACTTGCTGCTCCTCAACCGGTCCGAGCAATCGGAATTCCGGCGCAAGTTCATCGGATTCGTTTTTCAGAGCTGTAATCTCATCGAAAACACCACCGTGTATGAAAACCTTGAATTCCCCCTCATCTATGCGGGGGTCAAGCGCAGTGAACGTCAGCACATGATCAAGGAAACGCTCAAGAGGGTGAACCTGCTTCACCGTTTGAGACATCCCTCCAACCTTCTCTCGGGAGGAGAACAGCAGAGAGTGGCGGTCGCGAGGTCCCTTGTGAACAACCCTAAGATCATCTTGGCCGATGAACCCACGGGACAGCTCGATCGCGAGAACAGCCAGCTCATCATGACCCAGTTTGAGGAGCTGGTCATGGACGGTAACATGGCCGTTATCATTGTCACCCATGACCCTGCCGTGGCTGAACGGTGTCACAGAACCTACTTCCTGGAAGACGGTGTAATTCGTGCCAACTAGAATCCGGCTGAAATTCTTGAGAAACTCGACTCAAAGGTGAAGTGAATGAAGAGGCTCCCCATCATTATCCTGCTCCTCGTTCTCTCAGTCGCTCAGCTCCACGGTCCAAGAGCTGCGGAATCTTCCGGCGCGGATCTCTCACCAGTGTCCGAGCGTACCGCTGGCACCATGAACTTTCAGAGAGCCATAGGTGCACTCTTGCAGAATTCGCCGGCTGTAAGGAGTAGCGGTCTGGAGATCAAACTCAGACGCCTGGATGAATCCGACAGCCGCCTTGCCTTCATTCCTGGCGTGACCCTTAGAACCCGCTACTACCCCCAGCAGCCCTCCGAATCCACGACTGATCCATATTCCATCGAGTTTGCCGTGGATTCCTACAACCCGATAGAGACCTACTTCAACCTTCAGGCAAGGAAAGTGATCACTCAGATGGCCATTTTAGCGCATCTGCAGGTCATGAGCGATTCCATTCTGCGCCTCGGGCTTGGCTATCTTGAACTCGAGAAGATGGACAAGCTTCAGGAATATGCTCGAGACTGGATTAGCCTTGCTGAGGAGAGCGTTGCCTTTTACAGAAGCCGCGTGGCAACCGGCGGGGCCACACCTGTCGAATTGAAGTTGGCGGAGCATGAGTTGGAGATGGGAAGGGCGGAGCAGGAGAGGATGTTGAATTCCCGAGCGACCATTATGGAGGGAATGTCGTCCCTTATGGGCCTCGGCACCGATCAGGTTCTGGACCTGGATCTCAGGAATGTAAGGGACCAGGTGATCAATGGGTTTGATCCCGCGACAGCCACTCTGGAGAAGGCCAGAACACAGTCCATCGATCTCAGGATACAGCACCTGAAAGTGGAGCTTCAAAAGAAACATGTCACTGTGTCCTATGCGAGATTCGCACCCAACTTGCTTCTGGGTATAAGCACCACAGACCCCCTCGGCACACAGACTGACCGGGGACTCTTTTTCTCCATCGGCTTCGAGCTTCCCATCTGGGACGGGTTGAAACGCCTCCACAACATCACTCGCCAAAAGACTGTCCTTCGGCAGTACAACTCTGAAGAAACAGTCAAGGAAACCGACCTCGAAACCAAATGGAAGGCCGCACAGGAAAAACTGAGAGACAGCGGCGTTCAGCTCAAGTTGGCCCGGTCCCAAGGTGAACTGGCTGCGCTGAGGGTCAGACAAGTGGATATTGCTTACCTGGCCGGTCGGGAGCCCATGGCACTGTTGCTGGCCGAACAACGCAGAGAAATTGAAGCGAGGAAGAACACAGCCCTGAAGGAACTTGAATTGGACAAGGCCACCCTTGCACTCAGGGCCCTCACGGGTGACCTCATCACCAGCTATGTGGACGCCAACGGGTATGACAAATCGGAAAAGTATTAGAGTCAATCCTGCTTCTCATCTCCTGGATGGAATTGGTTCATTCATGCGCGTTCAGGGCAAGTCAGTCCTAGGGGTCACCATAATGATCCTGGTGTTCCTGGCTGCGGGCTTCACTTCAGGCCATTCCGCTTCCAAGGCGCCCCCGCGCAAGCCAATCCCGGTCTCTCCGCCAGCGGAGCCACCCAAACTCGAAAACCTGGCCAGGCAGCGACCAGCGGACATCGTCATCGCAGGGAAACTGTTCTGCTCTCTCAAGCGCAACGTGGCCATCCCCTTCCGTGGGATCGTCACCACTGTGAAGGTTTACCCGGGGCAGCAGGTGAAGGAGGGAGATGTCCTGCTCCGCTATCGTCTGCCCCCGGACATGATTCAGCTGGTCAGAAGAAGGCTGGATCCACCCCAAATCCGTGACCTGCAGTTGCGAATCTCCGAAATCGACAAGGGCATCGCCGCCATCAGTCTCAAGTTGAAGGAGGCGAGGCAGCTGGCTCAGGAGCAGATGGCCTCTCCGCAGAGTGTCGAGAATCTTGAGATGGAACATCGTTTGGCAGTCAGGCAGCGGGCAACCGTGCAGGAACGTCTTCAGTCCGAGATGAAGATCGCCAAGGACGACATGGCCCTCTTGAGAGAGCAATTGGGCAAGGATGTCAAGCCCGATAGTGTGCCGGAAGAGGCATCCCTCCTCGCTCCCATCTCCGGACATGTCATCGGCATGTTTTCTGAGCTTAGGGAGGGGGCTGAACTGGCTCCTGGAACTTCCGCTGTTGTGTTGGGCATCCTGGACCCCATGTTGATGCGGACCCAGGTCCACGAGATTGAAGCCGTTCAGGTCGGTTTCGGTGACGAGGCCGAGGTCAGTCTTGAGTCCTTGCCCAACCGGACGTTCAAGGGCATTGTCTCCAGGCTTTCGTGGACTCCGGTAACACCCGGTGTTGATCAGCCCTCATACTACGAGCTTGAGATCAATGTGCCAAACCCCGACCTTTCCCTGAGGGAGGGTCTGAAGGGTTATGCCAAATTCCTGGCCATACCTGGTCAACAGAAGTAGAACTCTCCATCCAGTTCTCGACCCGGCACTTCATCTCCACAACGCGAACTCACACTGTTCCCGTTGTGGTGAATTTCAGATCCAAATACTTCGCATCACATCAGAAGATTTCGGATTAAGGCGATGAAGCCAAGCGCGATGAGCACCGACTCAATGGTCCCCTCGAACATGGATGCCTCCTTGAAACGGTTCTCCACGCAAATGGCGAGAAACCACCCGTAGACCATGATGAACGGAATGGCCACATAGGAAAAGCCTGTGCTCAATCCTAAGCCAGGACCTGACATCAGGCTCAAGGCAAGGATCATGAGTATGCCCGAGACGTAACGGGCGGCCTTGCCTTCACCCACCAGCACCACGAGAGTCTCCTTGCCCACCAGGCGGTCTCCCCTCACAGCCAGAAAATCCATGAGGGCCGTTCGAACCAAGACCATGAGAAAGATGATCCAGAAGGCAAAGGACAGGCGGCCAAAGGCTTCGAACAGGTGGGGGAGCAGAGGGACCAAAGCCGTGACGGATGCCCATCC
>CAZURN010000061.1:0-18055 GCA_964623165.1 uncultured Syntrophobacteraceae bacterium | reverse complement strand
AAAGCGCCTTTTTTGCCACCTTTTCAGAATTTACACAAAAGTTCTTACACCACCCGAACAAGGTCTGTGATTGCGGGGAGAACCTCGACAAGGCAAAGCGCGCGAAGCCGGTGCGATTCTGGATCACATACCGTCTCCCTGGGGGAAAGCAGCGACGCGAGGCTGTTGGATTCTCGGTGGAAGAGGCCAGGACCGCCGAAGGCAAGCGAAAAACGCAGAAGTATGAGAACCCTCGCATCCTCCAGAAAGTGCCTGAAGAGAAGATGACCTTCCAGGAACTCGCGGAATGGTATCTTGGCCTCGAAAAGGTGAAATCCCTCGCATATTTCCCCACCCTCAAGATCAACCTTGCGAGCTTCAATAGAGTGTTTGGCGACGTAATAGTCGGTCAGTTGAGGTCAATGGATCTCGAGAACTACCAGGCGAGGCGCAGGGCGGCTGGGAAGTCCGATTCGTATATTGATTCTGAAATTGGCGCGGCGCGTTCGATGGTCAACAAGGCCTTTGACAACGACTTGGTTAGTGGTGAAACAGTCAAGGTGTTCAAGCGGGTGAAGAAGTTGCTGAAGCGCAATGCCAATGCGAGGGACAGGATACTCAGTCTGGATGAAATGCAGAGACTGATGGAGCACCTGCCCTTCCACACCAAGGCAATTCTTGTCACGGCGTTCTACACCGGCATGAGGCGGGGAGAAATCCTATCCCTCACTTGGGACAAAGTCGATATGGACTATCGGGTTATCAGGCTTGAGGCGGGAGACACTAAGGACAGGGAAGCTAGGAAGATCCCCATTTGCCCGGAACTTTACGATATGTTGAAGAGCCTGCCGCGGGGACTCCATGACAGCCATGTCTTTCTCTTCAAGGGAAAACCTATTCGGGACATCAGAACGGGCTTAACCAAGGCATGTGAAGCTGCAGGCATCGAATACGGTCGTTCTGTAAAGGGTGGGTTTGTCTTCCACGACCTGAGGCATACCTTCAACACCTATATGAGGAAGGCAGGAGTCGCGGAATCCGTCATCATGGAGATCACGGGACACTCAACGAGACAGATGTTCGACAGGTACAACACAGTTGACCATGACGATAAACGGCAAGCCATTGAGCGCATGAGGACCTTCTTGCAGAGTGTTGACCAAAACGTTGACCAAGGAGTCTAGGGGAAGCAAAAAGGGGTCAGGCGCCTCGCCTAACCCCTTGATTTTCCTGGTGCCGAAGCGGGGACTCGAACCCCGACAGGCGTACGCCCACTAGACCCTGAACCTAGCGCGTCTACCAGTTCCGCCACTTCGGCACATGAACAAAAAGCGTTGCAATCAATGTGGGCGTAACGTATTTTAGTTCTCTTAAGGTGTCAAGCCATATTTGCGGGTCATCCGGGTAATGAGTACCCAGTGCCCGTGATGCACTGGAATGACAGTGCATACGAGCTCATCGCCGATTAACACAATTCAAATTTTCCCTTCGATCGAACAGCCCGCTCACCCAGAGCTGGGGCTGTTCAGGCGAAGGGTAAAATTTGACCCCGGAGGGGAATGGACACAAGTCATTCAATAACAATCACTTAAGGCAGGTACTCATTTGCCGGAAGAACCATATTTGCAGAGGTTGGAGGTCACAGATCCTCAAATGGAAGTGTTCGTCGGAGTTGAAGACATCACTCGAACTATTCGGAACCCGGTTCTCACCATCGGAAACTTTGACGGTGTCCATCGGGGCCATCAGGCTTTGTTTCAGAGGGTCAAGGAATGGGCCCGAAGGCTGAACGGCGAATCGGTGGTCATGACGTTCCACCCTCAGCCCCTCCAGGTTCTGGCTCCAGAAACCGGACCACCTCTCATCACCCTCCATGAGAGAAAGATCGAGCTGATCGCGTCCTGCGGCATCGATGTCACCATTGTCATTCCGTTCGATCGTAAGTTCTCCAAGATCACGGCGCCTAGCTTTGTGAAAGACATTCTAGTCGACAAGATCGGGGTCAAGGCAATCATCGTCGGCTACGACTATCGTTTCGGTCACGGCAGACAGGGGGACATCGAGTTTCTCCGCCAGATGGGAGACGAGCACGGTTTCATTGTGGATATCGTTTCCGGGGTTCAGGTGGAAGATACGGTGGTGAGCAGCACCCTCATCCGACAGCTCATCCTGGACGGAGATTTGAAAGAGGCGGGGAGGCTTCTTGGACGACCGTATGAGGTGAGTGGAACGGTGGTGTCCGGCAGAAGGCGGGGAGGGCGGTTACTTGGATTTCCCACGGCCAACATCCGACTCACAGGTCAGGCATGTCCCAGACCCGGTGTCTACGCCGTGGAGGCGGAGGTGAATGGGTCCAGGTACGGAGGTGCCGCGAATCTCGGCTATAACCCTACCTTTGGAGATGATGAGCTCTCTCTGGAAGTGCACATTCTGGATTTTGACAAGGACATTTACGGTTACCCCATTTCCGTGAGATTCATCGACCGGTTGCGAGACGAGGTGCGTTTTTCGGGAGTGGAGGAGTTGGTCCAGCAGATCCGAAAAGACGTGGAAAAAGCCCGGCAAATCCTGGCCACACGCGAACAGGCTGTGAATCGGGGGACTGTCTGGTGATGCAACCCCATCCATGACCGGTGAATTCACCGAACCGGAGCGCTGCCCCGGTACACCGCCCCTTAGCCCCACTCAGGCACAATCATGCCCTGATCATCAAGATCCACGCAAGCTCATGAAAGAAATCCCCCGATCGGAGTGCCTCACTCAGGCGGTGGACAGGTCGGCGGCTTCCTCGGGAGCCGTGGAACCGTTCCCGTTGAATCCCTGTTCCAGGAGTTCCTCGACCTGGTCCTGAAGCCGCAGGATGAGTGGAGGGAGAGTCCTGGTGTCGAGGGCGGAGATTGGCACCGCTCCGTGCCGTTTTCGCTGGAATTCAAGGAACTCGGGTTCCACGAGATCCATCTTGTTGAAGACCAGGATGACGGGTTTCAGGTGCAGATCCAGCTTCTCCAGAATGTGCTGCACGGCGGCCATCTGTTCCTCGAAGCGCGGGTTGGCGATGTCCACCACGTGAAGCAGGAGATCGGCGTCGCCCAGTTCCTCCAGGGTGGCTGCGAAGGCTTCGAGCAGATCCTTGGGAAGGTCTCTGATAAATCCCACCGTATCGCTGACGATGACCTCAAAATCTCTGGGGAACCTGAGCCTTCGGCTGGTTGGATCCAGAGTTGCGAAGAGCTTGTCCTCGACGAATACGGCACTGTGGGTGAGGGTGTTGAGGAGGGTGGATTTCCCCGCATTGGTATAGCCCACGATGGAAATGATGGGCAGGGTTTTCCTCAGGCGCCGCGCGCGTCGCTGCCCGCGGTTTTTTCGAACCGTGTCGAGTTCCTGGGCCAGTTGAGCAATTCTGTCCTTGATGCGACGCCGATTGACCTCGAGGGTCGTCTCGCCAGGACCCCTTGCCCCGATTCCTCCTGTCAGGCGGGAGAGGGCGTCATCCTTCATGCCGAGCCGAGGCAGCAGGTACTTGAGCTGGGCCATCTCCACCTGGATCTTGCCTTCCCGGCTGTGAGCCCGTTGCGCAAAGATGTCCAGGATGAGCTGATTCCTGTCGATGACCCTCAATTCGGTCGTGTCCGTGATCGCTTTCACCTGCGAAGGGTTCAGTTCCTGATCGAAGATGAGGAGATCTACGCCCCACTGGAGCGCCCGAAGCACGATTTCGCTCAACTTCCCTTTACCGATCAAATACTTGGGATTGACTTCTCTCTGTCTCTGGAGAATCGTATCCACTGCCATGATGCCGCTCGCATCTGCGAGTTCCACCAGTTCATCCATGGACGCCCTGGCCGTCTCCCTGTCTGCGGCCGTTACGCTCACGAGGATTGCCCGATCTCCCTCTCTGGATGCCGGAAGCGACTGGCGATTCCTTTCGAGCTCACCTTCGAGAGACATCACGAGTTCCTGAAAGTCCACATAAGGATCGTGACAGGGAATGGGCGGGAGAATCTCCCAACCGTTGACATGCTGTTTTGCGGCCGGAAGGATGTGGGCAACTTCGAGATTCGTCGCTCCTCCGTGGGCATCCACGAGAACTGCGGCGACACAGTCGAGCCGCAGGAAGACCAGATCCATGAGATCGTCCTGGGTGAGCGGCTCTTCCTGGAGGTGGGTATGCACGAGCCGAAGGCCCCTCAAGCGCCACCGTCCACCGCGGCTCTTGGGAAGGTCGGGAATGAAGAGAGACCGGGGACCGCCCACAAGAACCATCTCCACGGCCCCGTTACGGCCAAGGAGCAGGCCGATCTGACGCCCCGAATCGGTGGAGATTCTCGCCAATTCCCGGGAAAGCTCTGGAGAGACTATTTGGCCCTGGGGAACCCTTCGGCGATAGAGCTTCTCGACGCGTTGGCGAATGCTGCTCTTGAGGCCGTGAGTGTTGCCGAAAACCCTGCTGATTGGAGAGCCTCCTTACTCAGTATAAATGTTCCGTTCATCGATGAGGCGCACCGCTTTGCCTTCGGACTGGGGCAGGGATTTCGGTTCCACCAGTTCCAGTTGTGGAGTGACTAGCAGTTCCCCTTTGAGGTCCCGTGCGATCTTCTTCTGAATACGCTGAAGATGACGCATGTCCTCGACGAAAATCCGGTCGGTCACTTCCACCTTCACGGTCATGGTGTCTACGTTGTTCTCCCGGCGCAGGATGATGACATAGTTGTTTCCCACCTCAGGTATGTTCATTAGAACTTGTTCCACCTGAACCGGAAAGATGTTCACTCCTTTGATGATGAACATGTCATCCGAGCGGCCCTGGATCCGGTCCAGGCGCACATGAGGCCGTCCGCAGGGGCAATCCCCTGGAAGGATTCGGGTGAGATCCTTGGTGCGATAGCGAATGATGGGCATGGCCTCTCGATTGAGGGTGGTCAGGACAAGTTCCCCGAGGTTTCCCCTGGGCACGGGGGCCAAAGTTTCGGGATCGATGATCTCTACGAAATAAGCGTCCTCCCAGATGTGCATGCCCGACTGGTTGGGGCATTCGAAGGCCACACCCGGTCCGTTCATTTCCGAGAGTCCATAGCTGTTGTACACATGGATGCCGTAAAAGTCCTCTACGCGACTCCGCACCTCCTCCGAGTAGGGTTCGGCCCCGAGATAGGCGATCTTGAGACGCAGGTCCCGCTTGGGGTCGAGTCCCATCTCCGCCATGACGTCCATGAGACGCAATGCAAAACTGGGGATGATGTGGATAATGTTGGTGGAAAAGTCCTGCATGAGCTGGATCTGGCGTTTGCTGTTGCCCGCTCCCGCCGGAATGGTCAGAAGTCCCAATCGCTCGGCCCCGTAATGGAATCCTAGGCCCCCGGTGAACAGACCATAGCCCGTGAGATTTTGGAAAGTATCCCCCGGTCTCGCACCTGTCATGTACATGCAGCGAGCCATCAGGTCCGCCCACGCATCAAGGTCCGCTCGAGTGTAAAATATGGCCGTCGCCTGGCCCGTTGTGCCTGAGGACACGTGGAGCCGCAGGAGTTCGTTTTTTTCCACGCACAAGAACCCATATGGATAACCCTGGCGGAGATCCTGCTTGGTGGTCAGCGGAAGTCTCCCAACGTCATCCAGGGTAAGGCTTTGCGACGGGGCGAGGTCCAGCCCACATTCCTTGAATTTTGCGCGGTAAAAGGGTGATTTCAAGGTGTGCCGGAACGTGTCATTCAGCCGGCGGACCTGTAAACTCTTCAATTCGTCGACGGAAAGCGACTCAGCCCTGGCGTCCCAGTATTGGTCAGTGGTGTTCATGATCTGCCTTCGACGGAGGTGGCCCACAAGTGGCCAGATAAAGATCCACAGCACAGGATGTCCACGTTCTGACCCGTCATGCCAGCGAACGCCTGGGTCTGGACAAGTTCGAAAACAATGGTTCCGGCTTACGCTGGAATAACAGATGGAAGACTTCCACTCTTGTTTATGCCACCTGCAGGATCACGGGAGTTTATCGGGGCGACACTGGAGATCATGACACGCTCATGGATTCGTTCAACCCCGGTGAAGCCCTCAGCACCCATCGATGACGCAACACGGATCTACACCGGCTCATTCGGTGTATGCCAGATTCTCGAAGCGTGTGTAAGCGCTGATGTATGCCAGCTTCACTTCTCCGGTCGGCCCGTTGCGCTGCTTGCCGATACTGATTTCGGCGATCCCCTTGTCGGTGGTTCCCGGGTTATACACCTCATCCCTGTATATGAACATGATGACATCCGCGTCCTGCTCTATGGCTCCAGACTCTCTAAGGTCACTCAGAACCGGCCTCTTGTTGTGACGTTCTTCCACCTTGCGGTTGAGCTGGGAAAGGGCGATGACCGGGATGTTCAATTCCTTCGCCAGGGCTTTGAGGGATCGGGAAATCTCCGATATTTCCTGTTCGCGCCTTTCAGCCCCCTCCCGTCCGCGCATGAGTTGCAAGTAGTCCACAATGATGAGCCCGAGGCCTTTGTCCGCCATCATGCGGCGCGCCTTGGCCCTCAGTTCCAAAGCGGAAATGGCGGGAGTGTCGTCGATGTACATGGGCACTTCCGAAAAGCTGCCGGCCGCCTTGAGGAGCTTGGCGCATTCCTGCTGGCTCAGGAATCCGCTTCGAATTTTGTGGGAGTCCACCCGGGCCTCGCTGCACAGCATGCGCATCACGAGTTGTTCCTTGCTCATTTCGAGGGAAAAGATCCCGACGGGAACACCACTGTCTACTGCGGCATTGCGGGCGATGTTCAAGGCAAACGCGGTCTTTCCCATGCTTGGGCGGGCTGCGATGATGATGAGGTCCGAAGGCTGGAAGCCCGCCGTAAGCTTGTCCAGGTCCTTGAAGTGGCAGGAGACCCCGGTGACCATCTCCCTGTATTCCTGAAACCGTTCAATGGATTCGATGCTCTTCTTGATGATCTCCTTGAGGGGATAATAACTCGACCGGATGCGGTTCTGGGTTACGGAGAAGATGGCCGATTCGGCCAGATCCAGGATTTCCTCGATGCTCTTGCCGCCCCCGTAACACCATGAAATCACCTCATTGGACGCTTGGATGAGCCGACGCAAAAGGGCCTTCTCGTTGACAATCCTGGCATAGACGGGGACATTGCTGGCCGAAGGAACCGCTTCCAAAAGAGAAGCCAGATAGCTCGCTCCCCCCACGGCCTCCAGTTGATCCTTCTGATTGAGGAGATCAACGACGGTGACAAGGTCGGCGGGCTCATTGCGTTCGAAGAGATCAAGAACGGCGCGAAAAATGATCCGGTGGGTGTCTCGGTAAAACTCGTCACCTCTGAGTATTTCCAGGGCGGAGGGAAGTCCACCGTTGTCAATGAGGATACCCCCCAGGAGGGATTGCTCTGCTTCAATCTGCTGGGGAGGCACCTTCCTCAGTTCATCGGAGACATTCTCCACAGCCTGGACCTCCGTCGAGTTGACATTGCCCTACCCCCTTCAACCGCACTCTCTCCCAGGATGGAGGAGAGTGCGGGCGGGGCATGGATACATGCTGCAGAAGAAGGCTGGTGGCCCCCCTAGTCTTCCTTCGCCACCAAGACGGTCACCTGGGCCGAGATCTGTGCATCGATGCGGACGGGAACGGTGTACTCGCCCAGTTGCTTGATGGGCTGTTCCATCAGGATGCTGCGGCGGGGCAGTTCGAATCCCTGAGACTCAAGGACAGCGAGAATGTCCGTGGCGCTCACGGATCCGTAAAGCTTGTCTTCCTCGGACACCTTCCGCTTCAGGGCGATCTTCACCTGGCTCAGTTTCTCGGCGAGGGACAGCATCTCCTGACGGACCTTATCACGCTTTTCGGCAAGGATCTTCTTCTTGTGCTCAAGGTCTCGGACATTCTTCTCAATGGCTTCCATGGCGAGCCGTTTGGGGAAAAGGTAGTTTCGTGCATAACCGGGAGCCACGTTGACAATGTCTCCGATCTGTCCCAGCGAGGGAATGCTCTCAGTCAAAATGATTTTCACAACAACCTCCTCGTATTGATGGTAGCGAAGGGCAAGAGAGGGCCCCCGCAATTTGGTGCCCGACAGGGCAGTCGTGGCGCCGGGCTCGATCCCGCATCCGGGGGAGTCTCCGGGTGCATGAGGATCGCTCGCTCAACGCTGTGTGACGTGGTGATGCTTTCATGGCGGTTCGCTCTAAGCAGTCGAATTTGACTTTCGGGAAATCCGTCGAAAGTCGAACCACATGTCGAAGAGCCCCATGAAAACTGCAAGCAGGGTGGCAATCTGCTGAAGGAGAACCAAACCGTATAACACGGCCCTGAGGAACCTTGGGACCCTCCATCGGTCAAAATAAAACCCGAGCACCGCCATGCCCTGGAGCAGGTAAACGGTGCCCAGCACGACCAGCACGTTGAGGCTCACCGTCTTCAGTGCGGGGGCGCCCGGAAGGAACAGCGCGAATCCGCTTGCGATGACTCCCCAGACCAGGTGCTCAGGTGCTTTCCACCGGGACCATTCATCCCACAGGACGGCTGGGCTTCTCTGCAGCCGACGGTATCTCCTGAGAATGAGGAGATTCAGCCAGCAAATGATCAGAAGGGAAGACAGGACACCTCCCGGTGCGAGTTTCGCCATGAGCGGCACAATGCGCTGGAGGGCCTCCTCAAGGAGCGGCGCCTCCTTGGACATCCCTCCGGCCTCTTCAATGGCAGCAGCGAAGGATCGGTGGAGATCCTCCTCGATGGCTTGGATGGGATTCTGGCCCCCGGACATTTGAGTGGAAAGGAACAGAAAAACCACCACCACATAGATCAGCAGACTTGCTGCGGCCACGGTTCTCTCGACGGACCATCGGCATCGCGTGCCGTAGCCGAGGACCAACCCCATGAGCACCATGGAGAGGAAATAGGGGATGCTATGGGATACCCCCATGGCAAGAAACAAGGCCGAGCCAAGGACTGCCGATGCCCCAGGCACCCAGAACCCCTTCGGGATTCCCCATCGGGAGAAAAAGAGTGTACTGGGGAACGGTGTGAATACCCCGGCGAGAAAACCCATCATGGGGACGAAGAGCACCGTACAGAAAAAAAGAAGCGTCGCCGTGACATTCAACGAAACCTCTTTTCCTAACGAGGCGTCTCGCATCGATGCCTGATTGCTGTCTTGCAGGTCCATGGGTCTTGCCCCGGGGGAAAACCAGCGCCGGTGAATTTGTTATACATTGTGTATGGTGGTGAACGGCAACAGTGCGATCTGTCTCGCCCGCTTTACTGCCAGAGTCAGCACCCGTTGATGCTTGGCACAATTGCCGGAGATCCTCCGCGGCACAATCTTGCCCCTTTCCGTGACAAAGTAACGCAGAGTTTTCGAATCCTTGTAATCTATCTTGAGTTCAGCGTCGACACAGAAACGGCAAACCTTGCGACGATGAAATGTGCGGCGTTTGTTCCTGATTGCCATGATGGATTCCCCCTTCTAAAAATATTGGATCGCCTGGTCGAGGTCCAAACAGAGAAGGATACTCTTATTCCTCTTCCTCGTCAGCCTCACCAGCAGCGTCCTCGGTCGAGATTTGGGATTCATCCTCATCCTCATCTTCATCCAGATCTTTGCTGGCAGCGACTGCAGCCAGTGAACTCTCCTCGCTTTCATCGGCAGCGGAGGTAGAAGAAGCCCTGAGGGACTGCTCCTTGTCCGGGTCGAAACGATCGTCCAGTTTCACCGTGATGAACTTAAGGACACGTTCATCGAGTCGCATGTTGCGCTCAAGCTCCGAAACCAGTTCGGGTCCGCCGGCAAACTCGATGAGGACATAGTTACCCCGAGTCCTCTTCTTGACGGGGTAGGCAAGCTTCCTTTTCCCCCACGGCACGCTGCTCAGAAGAGTGCCCCCGTTGGATGAAATGACGGACTGGAACTTCTCATCCACGGCGGCATTGGCTTCATCCGGCAGATCGGGGTCAAGGATGAAAAACGTCTCGTACTTTCTCATTGCAGATTCCTCCTCTCGGGTTAATAGCCCCTATCCGTCCTGCGGATTGGAGCAAGGAGCCTATTGCTCGCGAAATGCTCTAGCTAACATGGCTGGGCAAATTGGGTCAAGGGAATTCTCCTGGAGAATGGAGAATCGGCAGGCACTCCATGGGGTCAATGCCACCACTATTTGCCTGGGGAGGCAGCACGGCGTGGTTGAGTGAATTCGAAGACAAGCTCGTTTTCTTTTGCCCACCCCAGTTGCTGTCTCACGAATCGTTCCTGGGCATGGGCGTTCTGCTTGAAACTCTGAATATGTTCGAAAAGCCTCTGGTTCTCTTCCCTGAGCTTGGTGATCTTCTGCTCGACTTCACCCACCTGGCTTTTCTGCTGGCGGAATCCTGGGATCCCCTGGTTGGAGAAGAGGATGCAATAGACCAGGAGGGTGTTGAGTACCAATAAGGCACCACAGAGGGAAATCAGCACGTGGGACCCCTTCATGAGGAGTTTGCGTCCCTTCGCGACGTATTCGTTTCGTCTCAACACCTTGCTCTCCTTGCCCGGCTCATCGCCCAATCGCCCTCATCGGGATTTGTACCGAAGGAAACAGCTTCGGATTCGTGTGAGGTATGAACAAGGCGCCCCTGAATTCGTTCATGAGCTCCATGTTGACATTCAGCTCGATATAGGTGATTCGGTCGCGCACATCGACCACTTCCGCAAGCAGGGAGCAGTCCAGGAGGATCATCGCCGCACCGGTCAGCACTGTGTCCTCCAACCCCTGGTAGACCTCGAGAGGCAAATCGGGGAGCATCCCGATGCGGATGGCCATGGCGGGATCGATGGTGTTGCCGAAGGTGCCCGCTACGCAAAAACGGGCAACATCCCCGAAATCCAGACCGACTTTGCTGCTGATCACCGAGAGGATGGTGTACATGGCGGCCTTGGACTTGAGGAAGATTCCGACATCAATTTCAGAGACGGCAAGATCCCTGCCATCCTCCGTTTCCTGTGCAAAGGCGATGATGTATTGCGGCACGTCACCACAGAGAACCACCCGGGGAGAACTCCTTTCGGTGTTGATCTTTCCCTGGATGCTGAGAACTCCGGCCTGAAACATCTCCGCAATGAGATCGATGACCCCGGATCCGCAGATCCCCTGTGGTCTAGAACCTCCAATGACGTGGTAGCGAACCTCCCAGGTTTCCGGGTCGATACGGACGCGGTCGATGGCACCAGGTCCGGCCATCATTCCTCGCTCGATGACACCCCCTTCGAGGGCGGGACCTGCGGCCCCTGCGCAGGCCATTAGCCAGTCGCGGTTTCCAAGAACCACCTCAGCATTGGTGCCGACATCCACCAGGATGCAAGTCTCCTCTGACTTGTGGATCCCTGATGCGATGATGCCCGCCAACAGATCCCCTCCGAAGTAGGATCCCACATTGGGGAACACGTAAACGAGCGCCCGAGGGTGCACGGCAAGGCCAAGCTCCTCGCCGTGGTAAAGAGGGAATTGGTTCACTGCGGGAATGTAAGGCTCCCTGCAGATGGTGCTTGGGTCCAGGCCCAGGAACAGATGGGACATCGTGGTGTTGCCTCCGACCGCAACCCCAAAGACCTGGGAAGGAGACCAGTTTTGGCGCTCCAACATCTTCCGCATCGTTACATTGAAAGCCTCGATCAAAAGGCTCTGCAGCCGGTCCAGGTTGCCGGGCTCCCGAGCAAAGAGGATGCGGGTGAGAATGTCCTCCCCGAGAGGGACCTGGGGGTTTTGGGTGGATTCGATCCCGAGTGCTTCTCCGTTCTCCAGGTTCAGAAGCAGAAAAGAAAGCCGGGTGGTTCCCAGGTCCACCGCAAAACCTAGGAGCGGCTCGGGGGTGCAGTGGGGAGACACATCGAGGATCTCCCAGTGAACCCCATTGAAGCCCATGTGAACACGGACCCTGAAATCGCCAGCCCGAATGGCCCTGATCCACCTGGGGATCTGCAGCGGGGGAATCCACAGGGGCTCAAATCCCTTTCTTCTGATTGAACGCACCAGACGATCCAAATCGGCCGTGTTATCATTCAGATGAGGGGGGCTCAGGTCCAGGCAAACACTCCGGACCATGGGCTGCAACTTGAACCCGGTCGGGAAATACAGAGCCATTCAGTCCCCTTAGAGCTTACTCGCTCATAGGCAATTGACATCGAGACTTTATCATTTCCACTGAATGGGTTCGAATTCCATGACATTTACAGTCAACTCAAGTAGACCGCATACCATAATATCCGAAATATTCAAGTGAAAACAATCATCCAACACGTCGAGGGCATCCTGAACACACTCACCCGGTTCCGCGTTGAACCGTATCGCATAATCATTCTGAAAATGAGAAGGATTGCACCAGGAGGGCGGTGAGAGGCTGAAGTGCATCCGGCAGGCCAAGGGCCGGTAACGATAAATCACGCAGGATGTGCCCTGCAGGAACGGGCAGGGGGCTGCAAGGCCCTGGTAGGATTTGAGGATCGCCTCCTTTGAGAGAGGAGGGGTGTTCTCAGAGGGGTTGCTTTGACAATTCGCGCGGCACAATTCCGACCAGCGTTCCTGCGCCTCAAGGCAGCGACGGAAAAGGCGAGGCCCGAAGCCGGATAGAGAAGATCCGTGATAGATGTAGATGAGCTCCATGGTGCTGAGCCCGGATGGCATGTTGAAACAGCAGTAGATGCAGTGCGACCGGCATTGAACGGTAATGCCCCGGTGATGAAGCCTTCCCAAAAAATACCGGGTCGAAGCGTCGTAAAGATCCATCACCTTCTGAAAGGTTTTCAAGAGCCGCAAGGGGAGAGAGTGTCTCGATCGCAGTTGCCCAAGTCCTTCCAGACGGCTCATGTCGTGAATATAGCCGGCGATCTTCCGCTGGTAGCCTGCGATGATACTCCGGTCACCTTCATCAAGAAGGGCGAAGGTTTCGGGCATGGTCCCGTCGGTTGCCGAACCGGCATTTCCCGGCACGTTCATGGGAGATCCTTTCCACTTGTCTCACGTTAGACAAAGGAAGAGCGAAAAGAAAGGCCTTTCTGTCTTGTGCGGCAGCAAGGAAAAGCACATTCTCGGGGCTGTGAACTCTTCCGCCCCATGACCGAGGCTGCATCGCGTTGTGTGCCTCATACTGCGGGAGGGTTTAGGCCTTGACATGACATCGACTTTTTTGTAGTGTCCCCATGGCCGAGTAGAGAAGAATTCTTTTGATTATACTGTACTTTCGCTCTTTTTCCCCTTACCTCGACCTCCGGTACCACAGGTTCGCGAAGGATATTGCCATAATCATGGTGCAAGGCGGCTTCTCGGACGGCTCCGTCTCTTGTTGACCTGTCATCGCCTTGGACAAGTCTAACGACAGCCTTGTGATGCACAGCCAAGTGTGTGCCAGTCAGCTTGCGTTCAGGAGCTTCTTGAATTTCGGTTCAATCTGACATGATGGGGTGAATTCATGGATGACATTCAGATCAAGGAACTGGTGGAAGTGATTGCTCGCTCATTGGCGGAACATCCGGACCAAATTGAAGTCAAAGAGATCATCGGACATCAGATATCAGTCATCGAACTCAAGGCCGCGAAGGAGGACCTCGGAAAGATCATCGGCAAGGAAGGGCGCAACGCCCATGCCCTGAGGACGATTGTCAATGCCGCCGCCACGAAGCTTCGCAAGAGAGCGGTCCTGGAGATTCTCGAATAAAGTCTTCGAGGGTCGAGGCGAATGCCATGAGTGATATGCCAACAACCCGACATCCGGTGCCCTCCCTGGCCGACAATCGACCCTGTTGCTTTGGAATCGAGGATCTCGTCTGCCCGAGGGACGAGGAGGGGGTCATGCAACCCCAAGCTGAGTGTCTTGCCTGCGGGCACGTGAGACCATGTCTGCAACAGGCCCTGGAAGGCCGGGGACTGATCTCGGAAAAACTTGCTCATGCTCCGTTGGGGACGCGCTTGACCCATTTCTTCAGACGTTGGTCTGATCAAAAACTTTCCCGCGGTCAACCCTGACAGAATTCACCAATTCACGAATTCAAATGCGCCTTGAAGATCATCACCCAACCGCCCCATGCTCAAACATTCGCAGTGCTGCACCAGGGGGCACTGGGCGATTTCCTTCTTGCCTGCCCCCTGCTCGAGGCAATGCACGGCACATTTCCAGAGGTTGTCATGGACCTCTGGACCAGGGAAGACCATGCCGACCTATTGATGTCCAGACCCTACCTGGGAAAGGTCGCCTCGCCCCACAGCCGTGAACTGACCCCCTTCCACCACGACGATCTCTGGCAATCCGCTGTTCCTCCGGCTGGTTTCACAGACGCGGACCGTGTGTTCATCTTCGGCCAGCATAGCGCCCGCCTCATGCGGGATAGACTCTCTCGGCGCCTTTCAACACCTGTCCACTGGATTCAATCCTTTCCCGGGCCGGAGAATCCGGTCCACGTCACGGAGTTCCTTCACAGGCAGGTTTGGCGCATTCTCGGACCACTCAAGGAGGGATTCCAAAGGATCCTTCCATCCCCTGAGCAGATCAAGTCAATGCGGTCTTGGCTTTCGGCGGAATTCGGCGGTGAGGAGCCCGGACCGGTCTTCATCCACCCGGGCAGCGGAGGAAGGCGGAAGGTATGGCCACTTCCCAGGTGGTACGCCGTGATCAAATGGCTCCGGCTGGAATTGGCCGTGCCTGTGGTCTTAACCCTCGGGCCTGCGGATGACAGAATCAGGGTGCTCGCACAAGAGGCGATGGCGCTGGGAGCTAGAGTGGCTGAAGGACTTCGCTTGCCGGAGCTGGCTGCACTCCTCTCCCTTGCGAAGGTCTTCGTGGGCAGCGATTCAGGAGTAAGCCACCTTGCTGCGGCCGTCGGGACCCCCACGGTCGTCGTGTTCGGCAATTCCGATCATCGGGTGTGGAGCCCCCTCGGCCCTCATGTCCGCGTGGTTCATGACAACTGGCTGGAGTCCGAGGTGTTCGAGTGGCCCGCGGGTGCCTGCCAGTCCATGGAAATCGAACGAGTCAAGGGGATAGTGAGGCAGTGGGTTGAACAGGGGGGCCGCATGCAGGCAAGAGATGACAGACCCTGAAGTTGCGTCCCCTTGAAGTGCAGTGCTGCTACACATCATGGAACCAGTTGTTACGGACTTGCGCTTAAGATCGAATCGAAGAGAGTCAAAATGCAACATGACCCCTTGTGGAAGTGGTGAATGCGACGGGCGTAAGGCCCACTGCTACAACAGGCTGACTGCAACTTCGCATGAATTCGGCGTGACCTTCCATGACTTCGCTGTGCGGTAATTGCAGTCAGTTTCCAGGCAGGTGGAAAACGGATCCTGATATGCCCGCCGTTCCGAAAAGAGTCTTCCTCAGGTGGGGATGATGCAACAGATGGGTCCCTGTTCCTGACAGGGTGACCCGTCCGCTCTCCATGAGAAAGGCTCTTTCGGCCAGGGACAGGATTTCTTGAACGTGCTGCCCTGCGATGAAGAGGGTCATGCCATTTTCCTTGAGGGATCTGAACGTCCTGGAGAAACGTTGAAAGACCTTGGGACTCAATCCCTGGAAAGGATCGTCGAGCAGCAGCAATCGGGCTCCGCTCATGAGCCCCCTCCCCAATGTGACCATCCGCTGTTGCCCACCGCTGAGAATGCCCGCCCGAACCTGCCGCTTCTCTTTAAGCTCAGGGAGAAGCTGAAATATCATTTCCAGCCGTTGGGAAATGGCCTGCCTGTTGAGGTAAGCCCCAAGCTCCAGGTTTTCCAGAACACTCATGTCCCGAAACACCCGCATTCCTTCGGGAATGTAGACGACCCCTCTCGCGACGATCTCCCAGACAGGAAGACTGTCAAGAGGACACCCATTGAAAACGACATGTCCCCTAGAAGGTTGAAGAAGCCCAGCAATGGTCTTCAGGAGAGTGGTCTTGCCAGCACCGTTGGGACCCACCAGGGCGCAAATTTCCTCTCTTTCGATGGTCAGGGAGATTCTGTCCACCACCGACACAGTCTCAAAGGAGACGGAAATGTCTTCCAGAAGAAGGAGATGTTCGGAGGGGTGGGCAGGCGTCATGGGCTTTTCGAAAGTCCTCCGGCGGAGGCGGTTGCTAAGCGGGGCCGCGGGAGGAGACCGAGCCGGGGAAGGCACCATGGAGACCGCAAGTCCAGGGTCCGGTCGATTCCGGACTCTGACCTTCGGGTCGTTCCATGGTGTTATGCATGAAGTCCCTTGATGTTCGCGTGGAGTTCAAGAGTCTTTTCCATCCGCGCCCGATCGCGATCCGCAGCGATTTCATCGAGTTCTTGCTGTAGGGCCGCCAAATCCGGATGGCCATGGGAGAAGCCCGATCTGTGGGCCTCGATGAGTGATCGATAGATAAAGACCATGCGGGCGATCATGGGCACGGCGTATTCCCTCCCTTGCACCTTCAGGGTGTGGAGACCCAGGTCCATGGTGTCCCAAAGCTCCCTGCCGTTGATCACGAAAGCCACATTGGGGTGCCGGGCGATGCGGTCGTTGATGGCCCTGATCTCCGTGTCCCCGTGTCCTCGCTGTCTCAACACCTTTCTCCTCTGCTCGTCGGTCAGAAGGCAAAACCTGAAACAGCTCCCACTTCTGTCGGGCCATCCTTCGTATTCAACGATCTCGTTCCCATCTTCATCGGTATAGGTTCGTTTGATGTACGAGTCGCTGATCAATTCGTGGAAGAGGCAGTTGCCCACTCCGCCCACACAACGGTTGCCGTGGATCAAAACTTCCACTGCCACGCCCACTGCATCCGCACCTGACTTGAATGCACGGAGCTTTTCGACAGTGTCGATTTCGGTACTCGCCACGATCTGACTGGCGCCGTATTCTTTGTATTGGGCCATTTGGCCGGGTGTCTGGATATTGCATCCAACGCTGGCGTGAATCACCAACTGGGGAAAATTGTCACTCACCATCTGCATGACGGCGGGTGTCTTCACGATGACGCCCTCGGCACCCCATGCGGCATATTTGGCAATCTTGCCCATGACCACCATGAACTTGTCGGGAGGGACTTCGGCGTTGATGGCGATGCGCACCTTGCCTCTGTAAGGCTCAGCGATCTCCAGGGCTTCCCGAATCTGAGAATCCTCTAATTCCCACGCACACTTGCGCCGGCTGAATCCCTTGGATCCCACATATACGGCATCGGCACCACTGGCGAACACCGCTTCCACCATTGCCAGGCTGCCGCCCGGAGCCAGGAGTTCGTTCATAGAACCCTCCTTGTTTCAACCACGGATGAGAGAATAGCGAAATCCCGATAGCAGAGGGACATGATTCATTCTAAATCAACTGGACAAATCGGCAACCGAGAAATGCGTGAGTGTGCTCACGCACTGGACCATGGCACTTCCCAAGCACCGTTCCAAGCGATCATGCAGCCGATACAACGGGCCTCATTCCGGCCTTGTGCCGGAATCCACAGTCAGATTTGGATTCCAACGCGCGCCTTTCGGTGATATTCGAGCCCACCATGGTTGACGGGAGGCCAACCAGTCGGGAGGTGAGCAGAATCCCGAGGCACCGCCCATCGAGTCTCCTACAGGCCGGTTTGCCGGGAACCGGACGAGGAGAGCACGAAGCCCGCGTGCCCGAAGGCAAACCTGTCGCCGAATTCGGCTGCAAGCCGGGCGATGGGCCGCTGTCCAGTGCAGTGGCTTGTGGCGATGAGTCTCAATTCATACTTTTTGAGTGCTTCCATGGTTCTCTCCAGCTGAGCTTCCGGAGAAAAACCCAGGTGAGTCCCACCGAGGATTGCGTGGATCCGGGACTCACCCGTCTTGGCGATGGCATGATCGAGAATGTTGACGAGCCCCGCGTGTGCACAGCCAAGGATGACCACGAGGCCTCGGGGCGTCCTCATGATCAGGGAATAGTCGTCCAAAAAGGGATCTGCGATCCAGTCCCCATTCTGACGGACCACGAACTTGGGGTCGCCCGTCTCGAACTCAGTCACCCGCGGGACTTCCCCCGTCACAAAGATGTCCGGGGCAATCTCCGCAAACGATCGCTCCCACTGAAACCGGGCTCCCCGCGTCGTCAGGTAGGCCTCGTGCCATGGCATCCCGATGGAGACGAGCTTCTCCT
>CAZURN010000060.1:0-18249 GCA_964623165.1 uncultured Syntrophobacteraceae bacterium | reverse complement strand
AGCAACGGATTCCTAATCCGTGTGCCCCGTGTTCGAATCACGGAGGGGGCACCAAGTGAAATCAATAGGTTACAGATTATTTTCTGTAACCTATTTTTGTCTATTGCTAACCTATAGCTAACAACATAGGGCTTCCTTTAACTCTTTTTTTCAATCCCTCGAAAGCGCTGCGGGGAAGCCTATGGATAACTTGGGAGCGCAAGAAATATAACAGACTCAAAGGATAGGGCCTCTAAGGCGATTGACCCTTGACTAGACAGCGTAAGCATGCTAAGCTTACATAAAACATGGACATCGTGATTCTATGAAAACATTAGGTCAGAGAATTCGGGATCTCAGAGATGGAAAAGATCTGTCGCTCCGTGAACTTGCCAAACGATTAGACGTCACAGCAGCATTTCTTTCGGATATTGAACTGGGGCGGCGCTATCCTTCAGAGAAAGTACTTGCCGGAATTGCACATGTTCTGGAAACGTCTGTTGAGGATCTCCGAAGCTACGACACTCGTGCTCCTTTGGACGATATTAAGCGTCTGGTCAATTCGGATCCCATGTACGGTGTGGCTTTTCGGAAAATGATCGATAGAAAAATGAGCCCGCAAGAGATGATTACGCTTGCGGAGCAGAAAAATAGAGAGAAAGAAGAAAAGTGAGAACACGTCGAGCATCATCAGGTCCGTTTGCTGAAAGGCCCTACTTCAAACTTTCAGAAATAGACCAGATATGCGCCGATGAACTGGAGAAGGTTGGGCTGTTCCCGGCAGAACCGCAACCAATCCGAATAGATCGCTTCATCGAGAAACGGTTCAAGGTTGCTCCTCAATATGAAGATTTGCCCGATAGGGTTCTCGGATACACAAAGTTCGGGACCAAGGGCGTTCAGGAGATTGGAATTTCCAAAGCATTGGTCGAGGAAGACAGTAAGGTTTCCGAGCGCCGCATCAATTCCACCCTTGCCCATGAAGCGGGTCACGGTCTCCTACACGCCCATTTATTTATTTTGGAGCGCCCACCCAAAGATCTTATTGGTAGCGATTTTAATATTCCTGAGAAGAAGATCCTCTGCCGAAATGAAACCGTTGAAGGAATCCGTGACCGGCTGAGGATTGACTGCGGGCAAAAATGGTGGGAATATCAGGCTAATATGGCGATTGGAGGGCTGCTGTTGCCCATGAGATTGGTTAGGCTCGCGATGGAACCTTATTTGGTGGAGACGGGTCAGCTGAACGTGAAAATTCTTACGGAGGCCGCAAAGGAAAAAGCGACACGGGTGCTAGCTGAGATATTCGATGTAAACCCTATAGTCGTAAGAATTCGGATTGAAACCCTGTTTAGCCGAAGCCGGGAAGATCAGCCTTTATTGTAATTTTTCTTGACGGGAAGTTTTTTTTGTTTATAAAGTAAACAATGTAAGCATACAATGTCCAGATAAGTAAACATAAGCAGTTGCGAGGTTCCGATCATGAAAGGAAAAGGGTCAAAAAAAGATAAGTCAAGCGGGCACTCACTCTTTTCGCCAATATCCCTCGCCCGTAGGATTTCCCCCATGACGCGGATTATTTTAATGGTCCAGGCGGGAAGTCGATGTCAGTTCGATGGATGCAATAAGTATCTCCTCGAGCATCCGCTGACCCTGACGGGAGGAAATTTCAGTCAAATCGCACATATTGTTGCATTCAGTAAGGAAGGGCCACGAGGATACGTGCGTCCCGAGCCGGAGAGAATAAATCACGTCGAAAATCTCATGCTTCTCTGTCCCCAATGCCACAAACTCATCGACGACAACCCTGAGCGATACGGCGTCTCAACCTTGGAGAAATACAAGATGAAACATGAAGAGCGGATCCGTCACGTGACTGGATTGGGACCAGACCTGAAAACCACGGTCGTCCAATTGAAGACAAAAATTGCCGGCCAAGCAGTGGCTATTCCCGCCGTCCAGGTGACAGACGCCGTAGCTCCCCGTTATCCGACGGACTCCTGTGGTTACATTATCGATCTGACCAGCATCGAAGATAAGGGAGGTTTCACACGAGTGGCCACTGATAAAATCAGGGAGGATATAAAACGTCTCTACGATCATCGCATGGATTTGTTCGACACAAGGCATGTGTCACTCTTTGCCCTTGCTCCGATTCCCATTTTGATGTTCTTGGGCAGCCAACTAAGCAACAAGGTCCCCGTTGACGTCTTTCAGCGTCATAGGGATACGGAAGATTGGGTCTGGAAATCCTCCGGCCGGCCGGTGGAATACAAATTCCACAAGATCCATACTGGACGAAGAACAGACAATGTGGCGCTGATTTTATCGTTGAGCGGAAAAATCCACATCGACTCCCTGCCTTCCAAGATTGATAAAACCTATTCAATGTACGAAATCACGCTGGCCGAGGGTGCACCCAATCCCACGTATCTTCGGCTGAGGGAGGATCTCGTAAAATTCAAGGAAATCTATCAGGGAGCTCTGCGGACTATACTTCGTGATCATGGGAATATAAGGGAGATCCACATTTTTCCGGCGGTACCTGCTCCTGTCGCGGTGCTATGCGGTAAGGAGCTTCTCCCCAAGGTTGATCCCAAGCTGCTGGTATACGATTTCGATAAGAATCAAGGCGGATTCAATTTTATTCTGGAGGTGAACTGAACATGGGAACCAGAGAATATCTCCAAGCGGTTCTGAAGTCACAGACGCTGGCCAAGGATAACCAGGAGCTGAATAACCTTCGAAGGCATCGTGCAGAAGTTGAGGATGTCATAAGGATGGATTTCGAGAAATGTGCTCCAACAATCCGCTATGGGGGATCCAAAGCGAAAGGCACTATGATCCGCGAATCGTATGACCTTGATATCGTCTCATATTTTTCTTGTGGCGACACGGCCGCCGGCGAAACTCTTGAGGATATTTACAGAAATATGCAGACGACTTTGTCAAGAAAATATTTAGTCGAACCAAAAGCCTCGGCACTTCGGCTAAAAGGTCTTTCTCGCGAAATTTATGGTGTGGACTTCCATATAGATGTGGTGCCCGGCCGCTTCACCGATGAATCGAAAACAGACACTTTTCTTTATCAGGCGTCCGGTGAAAAGATGCGGATGAAGACCAATCTGGATATCCACATCAAGCACGTTAAGGATAGCGGAGTAATTGATGCAATCCGTCTCATGAAATTATGGAAAATCAGGAATGGCTTGAGTGTTAGGAATTTCGTTCTGGAGCTGTTCACGATAGATCTGCTGAAATACAAGAAGACTGCAGCCTTGGAAAATCAGATTATGTGCGTCTGGCTCAAGCTGCGGGATGACGTGGATAGTATTTGCGTTGAGGATCCGGCCAATCCTACAGGGAATGATCTGACTGATCTGCTTTCGCCTTCCATCCGGCTTGGACTGAAGTCCGTGGCGAAAAAAACGCTCGATGCGATAGAGAGATTTGGCTGGACCGTTGTTTTTGGTCCGATCGAAGGAATGGATGACAACCGGAAGATTGAGGTTCTTCGTAGTGCCGCGGCTGCCACCGTTGTGCCGACGAAGCCATGGATGGATCTTACATGAAGAAGGTCTGGTTCAAGACCCATCCGGAACTGTTGGAAAAGCTGAAAGAGGATATCAGCTCGGACTTTCCAAACCTCAACGTTTATGTGGAGGGCGACACGGTATTTGTCAGAGGTGACTTCCCGATCAAATATGAGGATACGATTCCCGACCGTTATAAGATCGAAATCGAGGTCCCCTATGATTATCCGGACTCAATTCCCGTTGTTCGCGACATAGGAGGCCGGATTCCTCGCACACCGGAATTCCATATGTTCTCCGATGGCCGGTGCTGTCTTTTTGTTCCCGATGCGAAAGAGGAAGTGCTTCCGAAGGGCTCTTCCTTTCTGGATTTCCTTAACGGACCCGTCCGGAATTTCTTTTTGGGACAGGCATTAGTATTTCGAGGTCAGCCATGGCCTTTCGGCGAACGGGCACATGGCCTAAACGGCATAATGGAATATCTTACCGAATTGGTCGGAACGCCCGATCTGCAGACAATTGTGAATTATCTTAATTACATGAGCAGGCCGAATGTTAAAGGTCATTGGCCTTGTCCGTGTGGAAGCGGTAAGTGCCTTCGCAATTGTCATTTCAAACATCTTCTCCAACTTCGAGAGAAAAAATCCCCCCAAGAATCACGTAAATCTTTATTCCGGATATTAAATTTTCTAAATAGATTTGAACAGGACTCAAGCCGAAAATAGACGGCTGCTAGTGTGTTATGCAGAATTGAAGAACTGTCGACAAGGTAGGGTAGTATTGAATTTGCCATAGTCTAGTTCCTCTATCAGGTGTGGATGCGGGAGGTTCTCGAACATCAATCTAGGATCCCCATGGCATTACAGCCTTGATTAGTGTTGACATATCCAATGAATTCAAATATCTAGCCTTGTGTCGCTCCATTTACTCACGCTTCTTGCATTACAAGCAAAGGAGGGAATCCCATGACCTTGACCAAACTGGACTTCATCCAAAACGTCTCCGACAAACTGGGACTTTCCAAGAGAGACTCCTCCCGAATCGTGGAGTCCGTGTTAGAGATAATGAAGGAGCAGCTTTCCAAAGGGGATACGGTCAAGATATCGGGGTTTGGCAATTTCGTTGTGAGGGATAAGAAAGCCAGGAAGGGAAGGAATCCTCAGACGGGCAATGAAATGGAAATATCTGCCAGGAGGGTTCTGACGTTCAAGTCGAGTCCGATACTCCGGAAGACGCTGAATGAGAAAGGCATGAAATGACTGTCTTCATTTCTTGAATCGCTAACAATCTCCTTGCATATAGAAATTGAGTCAGCTGCTTTAGAATTGACCCTTTGTCTTACCATCGAGCGAAAATTGGCTAAGACTCTTACTCCACCATCCCCTTCAGTTTAGCAAAGAGTTTATCTATGTAATGGTCGCGGTCGTCCGTCATGAAGAGCACATGCTTATCCTCAAGCTCCGACTGAGTGTTTCCCCACTTTAGCTGAGGATATCGCGTCCAGGAGAGAATGAAGCTGTTGAGGATGACGTCGGGATCGTTAAGGCGTTTCTCAACATCCTTGATACGCTTGTGGAGCAGCACTTTTTCGCTGGCCGGTCCCTCGTGAAGGAGGCCGTGGGGCTCGATAAAGGTTACGAATTGTTTACCGCCCACTAACATCCAGAGAATAAAGTCAGGATGGAAATTGCCCGCTTCAAAAAAGCCAACACCCTTGCCTCGGCTCATGTTTCTGAGCAGAAACAATTCTATGCCATCTTTCTCCAGAGCTGCTTTGTGCGTGTTGCACCAAATCTTTAGGTCGGTAACCAACTGATATTCACTCTCGTTGAGCGTCACTGGTTGTATGGTAATCTTACCGTCGCGCCGGACATGGAAAAGTGGTTTGAACAAATGATTGCCGAAATTGCAGGCATTAAGGTCCCCAACCTTTAAAAGATTGTCCTTTTTTTCCTCCAGGTCTTTTTTGATCTGCTGAATGCTCTGGATTACCTGTTCTTCATCGCCGTCAACAATGAGCTGATAGAATTCTTCTTTTGGCAGATTGTCATCTTCCGGTGTCAGCTCGCGCAGCTCAAGTCGAGGTTCGATGTATTCGCGCTTACGGTAGTTGTAATAGTGGTCGCAGTAACGCTTCAAAAGTTCCGCCGCCACTTGTTGCAGAAGCATCACGCCATCGAAACCAGATGGATTCAACCTGGTCTCGGGCAGATAGAGTGTGTACCAGGTAGGATCCTTCAAGAGATGGCATATGCCATCCTTGGAAATATTGAGGTTGTACCAGCTCCGCTCCCGCTTAAACTCTTCCAGTTCGAAGAATAGGGCATCGTAATCCAACAGTGCCAGATGTCTTTCCCGTAGCCATACTTTATCCTTCTCGGCAGTAAGAGTCGTTCCTCGTGACCGCATTGCCATGATGCGCGGATACCAGTCCGCAACAATAGTGTTATGGGTCAGGTAGTCCGGCACATCGCCTATACTCGGAACTGGAGCATCCTTTTTGAAATCATATTCCTTGCCATCGGAAGCTTTTCTTTTAGGGCGTAAAATTTTTAGCTTTTTGCCAAAGTCATAGGTCACATTCAAGGGAATTGTGATGATCTCCCTCCGCTCGTTTCCCGGCAATCCTTCCTCTTTCAGGAATTCGCGGAACTTCTCCATGAAGTCCGCCTCAATGCCGAAGACATTAAGAGTCTCAAGTTCCTCGATGAAATTCGGACGGATCGGCGCCAAAGAATGTCCACTGCGCTTGAGGCTCCATATAAAACCTTTGAGGCGAACACCGCGACCAAACAACTGGATGATCTGCGACCCTTCGCTGCGTCCGACGTGCATCAATCCCATAGTGCTGACGCGCCAGCAATCCCAACCTTCCACGAACTTCTTGGAACCGATTAGCAGGTTCACAGGCGACGCGGAATCTCTTACCGAGGCAAACATGGCCTCTGTGAAATCGCTGTCCTCAACCTTCAGCGAGATGCCATATTGTGAGGCAACTTCGGCCACATGGTCACAAAGACCCTTGGCATCACCGACGTTGATCAAGCCGAAAGGGATCTCAGATGTACCAACTCGGAGCGCTACTTCACCCGATTCACCCTTGATTCGATCCAGACCAAGGTTCCCGCCAGCGGCATTGTTGAACAGCCTTAAAAGGATGTCTCGATAGAGGGTGTCTACCGTTTCACCGGTATTCATCGCTTTGGCCAGGTAGGTGAAGGATCCAGCAAAAATGTCGTTGCCGTCCTTGTCCAGAAGCCCCGTATCCTGCCCTTTACCAGTGAGAATCTCATGCATCCGACGACAGGCAGCCTTCTTGTCGTTCAGAAAATCAGCGATGAAGTGAATGATCTTTGCTACGTCAGTAGCAACAATTTTTTCGTCGCTGCTACCTTTGGCCGATGACACTGTACTTCCCACGAATACCCAAAGGGGCTTCTCCAGATTGAAAGGTTCGAACTCCTTTGAATTTTCATTATAGATGCGTAGCTGCTGATAGAACTTAAGCAGACACGCCGTCAAATAAACGGACTTTGTTTCCGCGAAGGATTCCGGCAAGTTGAGTATTTGATAATCCTTACCGAACCCATCCTCATAGAACCAGCGATAGGAGTAGTCGAAGACAACCGTCTTGGCATAGCTGTTCTCGAAGTCTGCGTTACCGGAAGATTGCACAGCCTGTTCAAATGTGGCCGAGTATTCAAAGGTGAAACCCTTTGCGCAAAGATCGCTTCGCCGAGTGAACCAGACTCCCTCCTCCTTTCCACTCATCCCACGGTGTCCTTCATCCACTAATAGTAGATTCTGGTCGCCTAAGCTGCGGGTTGCGATGGTATTTGGTCCCTCCTGGTCGGCAAGTTTGGTGATTTCCAGCACATCCACACGATCCAGTCCTTGTGCCATACCGAACAGGCCAAATCTGGATTGCAAATAGCTGTCCGCCGAAATGTCACTTTCCCGAAATTCGTTAATATGCTGTTCCGAGAGTCGTTCATTCGGCGTCAGTAGGATGACTCGGGAAAGATCTTTGTCCTTGCCATGTTTCTCGGCGTAGTAACGGTACTGCAACAAGTTTACATGCATGAGCAGTGTTTTCCCGCTACCTGTCGCATTCTGCATGCAAAGCTTGTTCAGGTCATCCTCAACATATGGCGGCACATCTGCATAGTCCACCCAGTGACTATTGAATCGTTCCACAAAGGCGTTTAGATCGCTCAGCAGACTTTCTCGAGCACCAAAATAGCGGTCCAGGTAGATCTCCACGAACAGCAGTGTCAGCCATTGATAGTACTTCCATACCACTGGTCTATGCCGCTTCTCGTTGATAATCTGTGTATGGCGGACGATGTTCTCCTCGTAGAGCAGGATTTGTTCTTTGCTTAGGGCGCACAGATCATTCCAAAAGAGATTGCTGTTGACTAGCGCGTGATAGAAATGGTGCAGATTGTCATGGTCCAGACCTTCCAGCTTCTGGTCTTTGATCGGATCGGCTAACAGATGAAAGGGTCTTACCTTCTCGCCGCGTAACTTGTTTTCAACCAGCGGATCGATCCCGAACAGGCTCACAAGCCACTGGTTGAGCAACAGCTTGTTTCTGAATTTGTGCTGCTTAGCACCTCGTGAACGTTTTTTAACCATCAGTCCGTCTCCTTACACGTTATCCACGGCCCACATGCGTTTCATGAACTCCTCTTCGATGAGGCGGACTTTCCAAGTGTCTCCTTCCTGCTGAAGGTTTGGCAGGTTATTGCTGCCATTGACATAAATGGTGTCGAACTCGAAGTCACGAGCGTTGATGCGGTTCCTCTGGAACCATTCATCTAGCATCAGGTTATCTTTTTCCAGTTCGCCAGTTAGCTTGCGCCAGACGATGAGCACCTTCTCACGGTGACCGTTGTTGGGACTTGCCGAATCCTTAAGAACCCAACCCTCGATTTTTCGGAACCACCAGGAACCATTCTTGTCCTGACGGATCTTTCCATCTACCACCAGCTTTGTGTGCTGATCTTCGGGTAATTCGGGATCCATTATACGTTTGAAGACAGCACTAAAGCTCTGCGATGCGGCAATGTGATTCACACGTAAGCCAATAAGGTAATTGAAAGTCTCGATGAGATCGACATTGCGAACCGAATATTCATCCGAACCAGGGGTTTTTACCTTGAGAGTGTATACCGTGGGATCTGCAAAGTCATCGATATTTAAGAGCGATTGACTACCACGCGTTTCCACATCCAGCAGATAGCGGAGCACATAATCTTCCTTCAGCGAGGCATCAGACGCTACTGCTTTTTCGCGTAATGGGTTTTTGTCGAAGCGCAAGTTGTTGAGCGAATCTTCGTAGGATTCCAAGCGAACGTATTTAAAACAGTGGGAAATACCAGTATTCCGAGCTGTGGGCCTACCATCTTTCCAGCTTTCGGAATAGACTACCTTGGCGATTCGGGGCTTGAGGACAGTATCAAAATAGTCGGCCATTTCAACAAGAATGTATCTGCGCCTATTACCATCTTCACGGTCAAGATTAATAACAGCATGACCTGTGGTTCCGGAACCAGCAAAGTAGTCAAGTACTAATTGATCATTAAGCCCTGTCATGGACGTGAGGTACGAGATCAACCCTGGCGGTTTAGGATAATGGGGATAAGAGCAGTTCATATTGTCAAGCATTGATCTGGTCGATTGAATCGTTCCGACGCCTTTAATAATCGATGTTACATAACTCTGGAATTCAGACCTCTTCTTCACGGACTCAATTGCCCCAGTATTGGTAATAACGAAGGTTGTCATCTGCCCTTTCGTATCTGGAACGGCCTTCATATTATTTTTAATAAAGGCTTCATACAGCGCCTTCGAACTCCAGCCGCTCTCAGCTTCAACAGTATTTTGAACGTAATAATTTTCAATAATGACATCTTCTCTATATTTGGGCCAAGTCGTCGCACCCGCTTTTACTGTTCCCGATTCAAAGGATGCAGGAAAACCTCTTGGTATCGTTATGCTACTCACAGGGTTCTTGGGACCATTCTTGACAATGGTGTTTCTAATTTCATCTCGAAACAACTTACTCTCTTTACTTGTGCCTGGCTCTACTATGGGAGGATGTAAAAAGTGAGATTCATCTTTGGCGTATGACAGAATGTATTCATGAGCCATTTTAATTTTTGCCTGGTTATCAAAATTGCCTTCAGCCACCCAAACAAAATCAGCCAATAGATTCGAAGGGCCTAATAAGCTATCGTTCACATGTTTCAAATTGTGATGTTCCTTCTCATCAATACTAACAAACAAGGCGCCTGTTTGAGTTATGAATGACAAGGCTCCAGCTATTCTTTCGGTAATCATTGCAAGCCACGTGGAGTGCTGGTAACTATCTTTATAAGGGAACCCATCTTTCCCAGTGTTATAGGGTGGATCAATGTAGATGCAATTCACCTGCTCTCGATATCGTAAATGTAACAAATTTAACGCCTGAATATTTTCCGAATGAATTAGTAGTCCATCGCATTGCTCATCTATGTTTTGAATGGAGGATATCAACCGATCTCTGAAAGACTCGTCATAAAATCGAGAATCCAGTACTAGCTTGTTATTGGACTTCAAAAACTGCACGGTCAGAGGCTTTGTATAGCCTGGATTCGATAAGTCATTTTTTATCTCGTCAATGGAAAAGAGCTTCACCCACTCATCATGCTGTGCTTTGTTAGCGGCGATCTCTGGGTATAATTCCTCCGGTACACGGTCTAAGGTGATGCAGTAGTTTGTCTCGATTACAAATTTCTTTTTGAGCCAGAGCTTCTTCTGAAAGTCTTCGAGCTGGGCAAGAAAATCGATCAGCTTTCCCGCTATTTTGCGCAGAACCTTTAGCTTAGCCAGATAAGTATCAACGGCCGAAAATTCGGCATTCTCGATGTCGTCCAGTCGCATGACTTCGTTCTTAATGTAGAAGTCTAGCTCCCGACGTAAAAATCCCCTCAGATCCTTGTGGATAAAATAATCCATGGTGTTGCGTGCGGTGTACTGGTTGATGTACTTGGCCAGGAGAGGGCGCTTTTTGTCGCTATCGGTTGGTGATGCTATTTTCAACAGCATGAGATACGCCGCGACCGCCTTATTGGACCTAGCCATCTCTTCGAGTTTAGCTAGCACTGTGTCTACAGCCTCGGCATTTTTCTTTTCGCGCCAAGTGCCTTCTTGCCCGGATTTCTCCGGATCAACTCGATACTCAAAGTTGACGACCAATTCTCCTTCTCCTGTGACTTCAACAGGTTTTTCGTCGTGAATAATAAAATACCTTTTGTTGGCCTCTGAGGTTTTCACATTGCTGTGTTCGCCCTCAGCTGCCGCTGCGATGCGAAAATGAACCCTTAGTGGGGAGTCATTTTCGTCGCCCATCAGAATGCCGGTCTTGTTTTGTGCTCGTAATACTTGGACTTCCTTCGCCTGGTGCAGATCGAAAGTAAAGTTCGAGAAATATTCAGCTGTTTTGATGTAGTACTGGTCTGCATTAGCCCAATGAAGCTTAACCTCTTCGCCATTGTAAGGAACCGCAAAAGGAGCAGCCTTGCCGGAAGTTTCACGGGCGTAGTAGCGCCGCGAAATGAAGTCTCCGTCATCGTAGTACCGCTCAAAAAAGCGATAGAGATGGTCATAGACTTCTCCCTCACTGGAAACTGTGTCTTTGATCGCTTCGAGGGCAGCTTTCGCCTTCTTGACCGGCTCGGTTTCTTCGGGATTTGCCGCACCATACTCCTTGGCGGTTTTGATAGCTTTCTCGTAAGCTGAATGCAATTCCTGCTTTCGACTATCATCCACCTGCCCGAATGCATCCGTGACGATTTTCAGCAGGTCCTTGTCGATGAATTCCTGCACCTGCTGTGCCTTGGCGTGCATGATGCGGTAAAAACCAAAGTCTAGATCCGGCTGGTTAAGCTGAAAGAGTTCCCTAAGCTTTTTCAATAGACGGCTGCGAAGTTGCTCTACGGTCGGCATGCTTATCTCCTAAGGATCAATTCACTCTCCATCGGATTGTGAAAACGGAATTAGTAGTCGTTTTCTGCTTCATTCGCTTTTCAAGGGCCTCTACAAGGCGGTCCCTTTTTTCACTGATCTCATCTTCAATATCGAATATTCGTTCACGCATTTTTCGTTTCTTTCGTTCGAGCTTGGTTATTTCCTCCTGAAGGCTATATTGTTCTTCCATGGTATGTACTTGGCGGCATTGGCGCTGCAATTCTCGAATCTGCCGTTTCGTATCGTCCAATTCTCTCTGGGCTGCCATTTCCATGTCTTCAGCCCACTTGTCAAGTTGATCGCGTACCTCATTGAAGTGCCGATTGTTCTCCTCAAGGTTTTTCAGGATTACGGATCTGACATGTCTCTCAGAATCACCAGTTAAACGCTTTTCAATGGAATTGTCAGGTACGGATAACGACTCATGGACGTATCCCTCACAATTGAATAGCTTTTCACATGTTTCCTGATCGATGTTTTTCCCTTGGTCATCAACAGCGGAAAACAGCAAATATTCTTCACAGTCAAATGAGTCTATGCGAAGGTGTTGCAGACGGAGCCAACCAGACTTTCCCTTTAGCGATTCGACAACGGATATTCGGGTCGGGTGGTGGCTGATGTCAAATATTACCTCAGTTTGTGGGCAAATGCAGGACTTGGCATCTGCAATAACGTATTCTCCGAGGGGATGACTCAGGCGATAGAGGTATTCGCCTGGAACATTTTCCTTGTCTTTCGAAATCAGTTGATAGCGTCCTGAAGCTACTCCTGAAACGGGAGAGGAATTCAGACTAAATGCAAGGTTCTCATCATCGAATTCAGCATGCGCTGACAGTTTGTACTTTGTCAGATCCCAAAACATGCGTCCGATCTTATCGAGCTTATCCTTTGCCCCATTTATATTAGCCTTGAGCCGCTCATGGACATCCTCATCAAAGTGCTCCATGAGTAACTTGCGCGTGTCCTGCATTTTTATCTGGATCTGTTCGTCAAGTTCTTTACGAAGGCGTTCGAAGGCTTCCTGGATTTCTTCTGGGCTTCTGCATTCCTGATAAATGTCGAGGATACGACGTTCAAAATCAACTCCAGATTCAATAGACCCAAGAACATCATCGGAGGCACCAAACACACCTGTAAAGAGGTTGAATTTTTGCTCCAGTAACTCGTAAACTCTTCGATCCGCGTCGTTTTGTTCATTCAGAAAGTTGATTACTACAACGTCATGTTTCTGACCGTAGCGATGACATCTCCCGATGCGTTGTTCTATACGTTGAGGATTCCAGGGTAGATCGAAATTGATGACCAGCGAGGAAAATTGAAGATTGAGACCTTCCGCACCTGCCTCTGTCGCGATAAGAATACTGGCACGTGATCTAAAGCGATCGATGATGGCCATACGCAAATCGATTTGTCTAGAGCTGGTTGCACGACCGGTATCGCGGTTGGCTGTAAACCATTCCTCATAGATCTGTCCTGAGGCATCATCTTTATTTGTTCCGTTGAAAGTGAGAACTTGCCCAGCGTAGCCATTGCCTTCAAGGAATTCCTTAAGCCAAGACTGCGTTCGTCTGGACTCCGTAAAAATGACAGCTTTCCCTGCAGCGCCCATTTCTGCCATCTTTTCGAAACCGATCTCTAAAGCTTTCAGAAGAGACTTCGTTTTGGTGTCTATACCAATGCCTCTGGCCCAGCAGATATAATCCTCCAATTCATCGATTTCAGACTCAAGTTTATTAAGATCAATATTTTTTGGGGTATCTAGTTGGGGGGTATCCGGTATAACATCAGTTTCGTCAATGAGGCTATCTTCTTCGTCTTCAAGAAGTTCATCAATCAAATCACCATCAAGTTCATCTCCGGAGAGTATTATCTCTAGCGGACTGGCATTGCTTTTTGCTTCATTATGAAGCTTGAGCAAGCGATCCCGCATGATTTCCAACGTACCAGCGACAGCATGGGGGGAGGATGCTAGGACCTTACGCACGAGAAGGATCAGGAGATGCTTCTGACCGGACGGCAGGGCATAAGTTTCATCGCGTTTTAAATAGGATGAAACGGCTTCATAGAGCTTGTGCTCCTGCTCCGTAGGCTTAAATGGGCGTGTGATCAGTTTTCTTTCCGTGAATTTTACATATTCAATGACCTGTCTGCGTAACGTTCTCCAACAAAATGTCTTTAATCGGTCACGCAAACCAGAAATGTCGCCGCCATGATTTAGGTACTGGGAACGAAATGAGGCCGGTTCACCGAAGAGTCGTTCATCTATCAATGTGGACAGACCATACAATTCAAGGAGTGAGTTTTGGAGAGGTGTAGCCGTTAAAAGAATCTTTTTGCGGTCTTCCGTAGCCCAACGAATCCTCTGGCCAATACGATTGCTCTGGCGGTATGCGTTTCGCAATTTGTGAGCTTCATCAATAACGACAAGATTCCAGGGAATCTCCCTTATCTCTTCCGCTTTACCTGCTGCATAATGCATGGAGCAGATGATGATCTTATTGTCCCTTAAGGGATTAGAAGCGCCGGATTTTTGCCGCTCCTTATAGGTCTTTGCATCCAGAACAATAGATGGAAGGTTGAATTTCTCTGTTAGTTCAAGAGACCATTGCTTTCGCAGAGATGCAGGGCAGATCACGAGAAGATGGCGACGTCGCTCAGCCCAGTATTGACACAGTACAAGGCCGGCCTCTATTGTCTTTCCTAGACCGACCTCATCTGCCAGAAGAACGCCCTTTGAAAGCGGTGAGCGCAGGGCAAATAGAGCAGATTCAATCTGATGAGGGTTCAGATCTACACAAGCATCAAACAACGCCCGACCCAACCTGTCGAATCCAGCCCCCCCTAGTCGACTTAGTTCATAAGCATAATATTTTGAGTGGTAGTCTGTGATATTCATTATTGAAATGTCAGTGCATGTATTAAGTATCTAGGCTGGATTTTATATCATATTATTCATGCGTTTAGGATGGAAAAAATAAGTGAAAATTCAAGGTCTTAAGCAGAGTGTTATCATAAGAACGTTCAAGAAGCTAAAAAAATCCTGATGCCTGAGAGATAGAATCTCTAAGGCCTCAGGATTATTTATTTGTTAATTAACCATCCCCAATATCGTCCCGCCCACCTTCTGCAGCCGAAACCTGCTCTCAGCTGACAGCAGCTCGTACTGCGCCGCCTTGGTGTAGGTATTAACCACCGAGAACATCGTGAACCCATACTCCTGTGCGAGAGCCCACTCCACAGCCTCCTTCTCCTCCTTCCTGAGCTCGAACTGGCGATTGAAACTCTCAATGGTCGTTTCGGGATTCTCCACCTTGCTCTCCAGCGAGATCTTGAACCGTTCTTTCTGCTGTCCGAACCCCGATTTGAGTGCGTTCAAGACTCCTGGGAGGTTTGAAAGGAGTTCGTTGGAAACATGGCGATAGGAAGCGGAGTATGAAGTCTTTGAGATCATCCCGTTGGTGCAGACCAGTCTCAGGGTGAACGTCGAAATAGACAGTGCCGCTAGCCCGACCTCCGAGTTGCTTACAGAAATTCCAGGGGTCATCCGGTCCCCGTTGATCCGGAAGGTTTCTCGATCATCCGGGACGCTGACCAGCATGAATTCGTCATCCAACGAGCATTGAACTCGGGTGTCGGGTTTGTATCCGTGCTCGAGCAACCTATCGAGAACCTGCTTGTTGTCCGTAGGAATGTATCTCGGGGTAAAGATGGCCCTGACCTCGCCCTGGTCAAACCGGAAAAACAGCTTTTCGTTCTTTTCGTGCTTGATCCAGTAGTCGAGGTTGTTTTTCTGGATCTCGGGTGGGCATTTCCTCAGATACTGGATCGGGATTCCCAGCCGCCAACAAATGCTCTGCTGCGCGATAGGTCGCAAATTGTAGGTCGCACCCGAGATGCAGACTCGTTCTAGGTCCGCAAAGGAGACGTCATCGACTGGAATCAGCCTGTCCTCATGGAACCTAGCCATGCTTTCCACCCGGTCGTAGACCTTTTCGAGGGTCGTCATGCTGGACATGCTTCTACCTCCTTTCTCTCCGACCTAATAGGTCGTTTCCGTTTCCTCTCAGCCTTCTGAACAACATCCGGAGCAGGTTCCTGAGCGCCCTGATTATCATCTGCAAGGCCAGGATTGCTCTCTGCTGTTTGCTCATTGTGGGTCTCTTCCTTGATCTCCTGCGTGTAGTTGCCTGGTTTCCCCAGGTCGAAGAGGGCAACGATCACTGGCATGCTGATGGTGGGGTAGAGGTCCTGAATCTCCTGCTCGACCAGTTCCTTGGTGCTTCCAAGGGGGGATTTCTCGCTTCTCTGGGCGGTCAGAAGGACAATGCCCGTCTCGATTTTCTTCTTGTCGAATCCCACCTGGAGCCTCAAAAGGGCATCTTGGATGTACTCGTAGCTCGAAAAGCTGCCGTCGATGGCCACCCCGTTGTGCAGCCCCTTGTACTGGTAGCGGCGCCCATCCAGAATGCTCAGGGGCTCCTGCCTCCAGTCCATGTCCGATAGCGCCTGACGGAGCAGCTCACCCCTGTAGAGGGTTCCCTGCAGGACGTCGTCGAGGTAGCGCATGGTCGAGAGGATTACGTTTTCCATCTTCTTTTTCTTCACGATCCGGTCGGAATCGCGAAAGTAAAGTAATTCAAAGGACATAGGCGATTCTCCTTTCTGGTAGTAGCTTGCTCTTTTGATAAGTAAGGGGAAGGTCAAATTTGATCCTTCCCCATTCGAGATAGGGTTTAAGGGAGTTCTCTTGCTGTGGACGGTTTTAGAAGGTTCTGGAGGGGTTTATGGGTCCTGTTTGACTCCGATTGCTTCATCCAGAAAGATGGAGCGCTTCGAGGGCTGCCCCAGATAGGTGTGACTCCAACTGAGGAAAAGCAGCTTCATCGCCCGACTCATGGCCACGAAGCAGACCCTGCGCTCCTCCTCGATGTCTCCTTTCTTGGAGGGGAGTATCCCTTCGACCAGCCCGACCACGAAGACAACCGGAAACTCCAGCCCCTTCGCTTTATGTATGGTCATTAGGGATACCCCCTCCGTGTCGTTGCTGCTCTCGTCCTGGAAGGTCTCCGTGTATTCAAGAAATGCCCTGATACTGGAGAACCGTGTTGCAGCGAGTTGCAGCTGGTTCAGGTTCTGGATCTTGGAGTCATCCGGTGTGGGGATATCCTCATCGGTCACGTAGCGATCGTAGTCCAGATTGTTTCTGAGGAGATTGATGACCTCCGCTGGATGAAGCGTATGGGCAAGCTGGGTCAGGGGGTCCAGAAACGAGACGAACTCCCTGACGTTTTTCCGGATAAAAGGGGTATCCGGTCTGAACGTTTTGAGAGCTTCGTAGAGATGGACCCCCTTACTTGCAGCCTCTTCCTCAAGCTGAGTGATGACCTTCCTGCCTATATAGCGAACAGGAACATTCAAAATGGACAGCAATGCCTCGTCGCCGGCATCGGAATTGGGGTCTGAGATGACCCTGAGGTAGTCCAGGAGCTTCTTGATCTCTGGTCGGTTGTAGAACCCCAGACCATTCTCGATGCGGTAGGGAATCTTGTGCTGGGAGAAGCATTCCTCCAGAACCCTGCTTTGGAAGTTTGCACGATAGAGTACAGCGATGTCCTTGTATTCAAACCCCCTGTTCCAGATGAGTTCCTGAATCTCGTTGACCAGGTTGAGCGCCTCCCCCTCCTCGGAAGAACCCTCCAGAACGACAACTTCCTCCCCATCGGGGTTCTTGGTCATGAGTGTCTTTTGAATCTTCCGCTCGTTGTGCTCGATGAGGTTCTGACAGACCCTGAGGATTTGAGGGGTGCTTCTGTAGTTGCGATTGAGGATGAAGACCCTCGACCCCGGAAACATCTGCTCGAAGTTGATGATATTCCGAACAGAGGCAGATATGAATCCGTAGATGCTCTGCCAGTCGTCCCCGCAGACCCAGAAGCTCGACCCGTTGCCGGAACTATCCATTAGAATCTTCAAGATTTCGAGTTGAAGGGGGTTGGTGTCCTGGTACTCGTCGACCAGCAGATGGAGGTAACGCTCCACATACTTCTCCCTGATGGAAGGGTTCTCGCTGAGTAGCCGATATGCCCTGACCAGGAGATCGTCAAAGTCATAGAGATACTTCTTTTCCTTCTCCAGGTCGTAGCGCTCGTAGACATCGGCCACCTTGAGCATGGTTTTGTCGCCATCATAGAGGGTTCTGAACTCCTCGACCGAAATCAGATTGTTCTTGGCCAGACTGATTTCCTGCATGACCATGCCGATGGAGAGGTTCTTAACCTTCAGTTCCTTCATGATGCCTCTTATGAAAACAAGCTGGTCCCTGCCAGAGAGGATCTCGAAGATCCTCCCTTCGCTACGCAATAGATAATGGCAGAAGCTGTGGATGGTGCTCAATGTGACTCGGGATGCCTGATTGCCCAGTATGGGGATTAGTCGTTGCCTCATCTCCTCTGCGGCGTTTCGGGTGAAAGTAAGTCCCAATATCTGCTCGGGGGCTACCCCGTGTTCCATGACCAGTTTTCCGATCCTCTCCATCATGGTTCGGGTCTTGCCGCTACCTGGAACTGCTATAACCGCTGCCGTTCCCCCCAGAAAGCTTGCTGCCTTCTGCTGCTCCTTGTTCAAGCCCATGGTTTCTCATCACCTCCTCTTCAAGAACGTGCACGCACATGTAGATCCTCCACATGGTCGCAACCAGTTCGTCTATCCTGGGGTTTGATTTGTC
>CAZURN010000059.1:0-18395 GCA_964623165.1 uncultured Syntrophobacteraceae bacterium | reverse complement strand
ACAGGGCTCCATTGCCGATCCCAGGAACAAAACCCTCCCAAATCCCCGAGTCACCGAGATTTCCCAGCGGGTTGGCTGCGACGTCCCATCCGTTGAAGTCTCCCAGCACCGACACATATTCGGCGTTTGGAGCCCACACGGCGAATCGGGTCCCCTCTGTCCCATCCACCTCAACCACATGAGCCCCCATCTTCTCCCAGGAACGCAGATAATTTCCCTCCATCCACAAGTGAAGATCATAACCGGTGAGGAATTGCTCTCGTCCCGAGGTCATATTGTTTACCTCCCTCAATGCGGCCTCGATGCAAGCGAGACCGAGAATGCAATGCACTGTTTCCCAAAAACGCGGCTGGTCATGTGCATGAGAAGACCCTGCAGCCCGCAATCATTTTCATCCTGCAAAGCAACGCCCCAGAATTCGTGCACAAACGCCTTGTGGGTCACCACACGCCTTGGAGACGGTACCTGTTGAAGCGGCATGACCAGCCCTTTGTTTGAGCCTGCCTTATCTTATATGCTGAACGCCCCGACCATGCAAGCCGACTCAACCGCGACCTTTTGACGATGCCCCAATTCCAGCACCCTTTGATGACACCGGGCCGGCTTGCCAGCACCCTCTTCGAACAATACTCCTCTTTTCACCCGACCCCTCCAAAACCGGTTTGGCCTGTGATAGGGTTGTCGTATAATCAAACGCGTATTGGCCGTTGGCTCTTTAGGGCCACCCACCTTCGCAGCAGTGTTGGTGTGCCCATGGCATGACCGGGCCAAAGGCTTCTCCTGGCGGGAGCATCCACTTCCACCCGGAGATTCTGGTATTTCCCACCGGGGGAGCCATAACAAAGAGGAGTCCTATGATGAATGTTCTGGTGATGTATCAGGTTCTTGCAGGCCTTTTCGTCCTCGGAGTGCTGTTGTCCACCGGTTACTACCTGGGCCATCGAAGAAATGTCCGGGCATACCGGACCATGAGTGAAAACAACCGCGAAGAGATGCTGACCATCGAACGAGCCCTCAAGAACTTCTGGGACCACGAAAAGGAGAAGCTCGTCAAGGAAAAGGAAGAACTCGAGCGAAAAATCCAATTCCTGGAGGATCGAGTGGAGCAGTATCGCCGCAAGGCGGCCGGGGTGGGCATGATGGGACTTCGAAAGAGCAAGTTGTCAGACATGTTGGTGACACTGCTTGTGGAAAATGAGACTCTGGAGGAGAAGCTCTTCCTGCAGAACCTCAAACTCAAGGAAGAGCGGGATCAATTCCTCGAAAACGAACTGCGGCACATCAGCTACAAGCGCATTCTCCTCTCCGAGATCATCAACCAGGCAGGTGTGCGCAGTGAGATGGAACGGGTCCTGAGAGACAAGGGGACCTTGAAGCGCCTGGACGTGCGGGGCAGGGAACTGGAACCGGTCAGGCTGCCATCCGACGAGGATGAAGACACCATACAGTAGTGCGTTTCACCACAATTTCCAGCTATGTCTTAAGTGCTCACCATTGGATGTCATTTCATGTCATGAGATCGATGAAATGCCCGCAGAGCCGGTCTCGTCACTGAAGACAACCGCCTTACGCATTCTCCCGTGCAGTGTCCTGGACAAGGGCTCCCCAAAATCCACGGATGTCCCGCGACCAAATTCCTTCAAGAAAAATAGCAATGCCAGGCCTCCGTCATCTCCAATCCGGCGCATCCCATCATGCGACCGATGCCGCAAACTTGAACCTTCCAGTGAATTCCTTCCATAAGGTCAAGACTACAGTCTCGCGATGGATTCCCAGTCTTCGTCCGGGATTGACACAAGGGAAGCCCTCATTGGGCAAACCTACTCCCCTGGCCGTTGCTGCGGGCATGTGACCATACGATCCGAGATGTGTATATCCTTTACAAAACGGACTTCGTCTAAAGAAGACAATTCAATCAATCAATCAGGAGGTCAACAAATGAGAAGAGTGGTCCACGTCGTCTTGACTGTCTTTGTCATGGTACTTTTCAGTGGCGCCGCAACCCTGGCCGGTGGCAGCTCCATCGGAGATCCCGCCGCCATCAAACCTGCCGGGACACTTGGTTTTCACGGTTCGGCAGAGTCGGATCCATCCTGCTTCATCCTCGCAAGGGGCGGAGGAGGGGGAGGATCCGGCGGTGGCGGGGCTGGCAGCGGTGGCGGTGGAATGGGGGGGGCCGGCTCCGACAGTGGAAAGGGTAACGGTTCAGGCGGGATTGGAGGTGGCGGCATCGGCGCAGGCAGCACCGGCACGCCGGGATTCTCAGGCGGCATCACGAGCAGGAATGAAACCGGCTTTCGAAATCAGGAGCGCAGCCGGGAGAGAGACCGTTCGAGACTTGGAGACACGGAACAATCCATGCAACAGAACCGTACCATGGATCGGTCACAGTCCCAGGAACGATCCCAGACCAGGGACCAACTGAACACCCGGGATCGTTCGCAGGACCGAATTCGCGATAGAATGCAGGAACGCGTTCGCGATAATTGATTTGCCCAGAACCAGTCACCTGTGCATGTAGATCGATCGGGGGGGAGCCACAGTCCGGGTGTGGCTCCCCCCTTTCATTTCTGCCTGTCAAAACCACGGAATCAGGGGCCTTCCTCCACAGGCAGATGGGGTCTTGCCGCCCATTCGGTCCATCCGGCATCGTAGTACAGGATGTTCCCGTAACGCAGCAAATGCTTGAGCACAAAAAAGGTTTGGCTTGCCTGGTGCCCTGTGCGGCAGTGCACGATGACCTTAGTCTCCCTGGAGGGGATTAGCCCTGCATAGGCGGAGGCGAGTTCACTTTCCGGCTTGAACCGGGTCACACCATCCACTTTCGTGACATCATCGGAAAAGGGCCGATTGAGGGCGCCCGGAATACGGCCTGCGCGGGCTTCATCGGACTTCTTGCCTGCGTAATAGTCTGCAGGCCGCACGTCCAGTATGATCCCCCCTCCCCCTCTCACCACATCCAAAACACTCCCAGAGTCCACCGTGAACCCGTCCGCGTCCTCCACCGCCGGGTACCGTGACAGGGTGATCTTGGGCAACTCAGTGTCGACAGGCCGCCTTTCCAGCTTCCATTTCTCGAATCCTCCATCGAGAATTCCGTAGCGCCTGTGCCCGAGGCGCTCAAACGCCATGCCGAGAAGCGTCGCGTCCTGGATCTTTTCACTCGGCACCAGGATCACCGTGTCCGAGGGCACAATTCCCATCTGGGAGAAGTGCATGGCCAGCATGGATGAAGGGAGGAGCATGGAGGGTATCCCTCCCACGACACCCCGCACACTGTCCACGGAAATGAACACCGCCCCAGGAATGTGGCCGGTGTTGTACTCCGGTTGGGAACGCACATCGATGACCCGTACCCCGGCCTTCCCGAGATTCCCGCCCAGCCATTCCGTCGAAACCAGGCCGGGCAGTTCCAACGGCGGGTCAAGGGGAATTGTTTCACGCGCGGATGCCGCGATTACACCGGGAGCCGCAAAATAACTCCGCCACTGGTTGATCCTCTCGGCCAGTTCAATCGGGACGGGCTCCGAACGCAAGGAGACGGGTTTGAGAATGGTTTCCAGGAACCCCTTCAGACCGTCGGAGAGGATGACCACGTTCTCATAACCCAACCGGCGCAGAACGTCTGCAGCTTGAGCCGGATGGGTCATCCCGTTGGAGTAGAGGACCACGATGCCCTTGTTTTTCATGGGTTCGAGTCTGGACGGCAACTCAGGCAGGGGCACGTTCATCGCGCCCCGGATGTGAAAGGTCTCGAACTCCCCTGGCGTGCGGAGGTCGATGAGCGCAATGACTCCGTCACCGGCCATGAGTCGGTCGGCCAGGTCAACCGGGTCCATGTGGTCCAAACCTTCCTCCACCTGACGCAGAAGCTCAACCTCCTTCAAGAAGACGTGGTCTCTTCCATGGCCGGAAGTTCTGCCCGTCCACTCCCTTTCGGCATGAACGTGTGGAGACCCGGGCAGTACAAATAGCCCTGTAGCGAGGATGATCATGCAAAGGCTGAATGTCTTGAGAAACGGGCTGTTCAAATACGAACCTCCCCCCACTCGAACCCGTTCGACGAATTCAGCCCCCCAAAAGGACGCGACCGCCGCAAGGGTGAGAAGAAGAGAGAAGCCGGGCTTCGACATTCCAAGACTTTCATAAACAAAGCGCACACCTGATTCTCCCCAGGAATAAAGAGGCTTCACCGTGGGGAAGATCTCGTTGAAAAGGATGCTCCCGGCCACAGCGCCCACCAAGAAGATCAGGGCATCGACCTTGCCGGAAGCAAGCCCCACTGCGCCGGTTCCAGGACACCATCCGCTCATGGCGAACCCGATGCCGAAAATCAGTCCGCCCACGACCTGAGCCCCGAACACGGTGGGCATGAAATAGAGGCTCCCGGGATCAATCCATCCGAACGCCACAAGGTAGGAAAGACCGAGCATGGCCGTGATCATGGCACTGAACATCACCTTGAGAACCGCCATGTCCCTGAAATAGAAGATGCCGGCGAGCCTCCTTGAGCTGCCGAAGCCAGCCTTCTCCAGCGCAATCCCGAATGCAATGCCGATCAGCAGACTGGCCAGGAAGGCAGCGGGAGAACCCAGTGTCCCAAGGCCAAAAAAGGTCTCAATCATACCACTGCCTCCTCACAAAGTAGGCTGTCGCATAGCCTCCAGCGAAAACACACACGAGAAAAACGAGGCTTCCGGTGAGCAGCATGGCCCCGCCGGTCAGGGCCTGGCCTGAGGTGCAGCCTTGTGCAAGCCTGCTCGCGAATCCAACGATGACTCCTCCAGTCAGGGCCAGCACCGCACGCAACCTTCGTGACGCTTTGTCACCACGTTCGAAACCAACCTGGATGCGCCCTCCCAACACGGCGGAAAGAAGGCCCCCGAGGAATGTGCCCAGAAGCATGAATACCAGGTAATAGTTGAGAGGAGATGGACCCCACGCCCCGAAGTACTCGCTGGACAAGGTGTGGTGACTCGCCAGGGAACCCTCCAGGGCCGCTGCCATCCTGGCCAGGCCACCCGAAGCACCGAGTCCTGCGCCGAGAACGAGGAAGGAGGCGAGCAGGGTCAAGCCGAGAAATACACCGGCCAGGTAGGGATTCGCAGTTCCTTTCACATTTGGGTCTAGTGTGTTGTCCATGGTCAGCACCCCGCACTTTTCGTTTTTGGCACCGCAGGCCTTTCAGGTGCCGCCGGAGGCGGTTGGGTCTCAGTCGAAGGCTTCACCCTTTCAAACCTGCTGGCAGGGCTTTCCTTCATGGGTGGCGGCGAAACACCGCCGCCGAGGGGGACTTCCCGGACCGCCCGTCTGAGTTCGGACTCCTCCCAGTAGGCTTCCAATCCTCCATGGAGAACTTTAATGGGCCGTTGGGTCTTCTGAGACAGGATTCCCGCCACTGCCATGGCCAAGGATCCGTCCCGGTCCACAATGATGAGGGGACCGACCCCCGTGAGATATGCAGGGCTTGAAATGGCGTCCGCCAGGTCCACATTGGTGGACCCGGGAATATTGAAATCGGCAAACTGGTCGGGTGGACGGATATCAATAAGGTCGAAGGTTCCCGGCAAATCTACCAGGAGCTGCTTTAGGGTCGAAGGCGACATGCGCTCCGGGAGCCCGATGTCCCTTTTGGGGCCGGCCTTTGCCGCCGCCGTGACCTCCTTCTTGATCTCCGACCCGTACACTGGCAACCCCGCCTTGATCCACGCCTCACTGCCTCCCGCCAGACTACTCACGTTCTTGAAGCCTCTGCGCTGCAAAATACCCACGGCCATGCTCGACCGGTACGCCGAATTACACACCGCCACTGTCGGCTGATTCGGATCCAGCTTGGATGCGAGCTCATGGAGATGAGTCAGGGGGAGGTTCACGACGGTCCCGATCCTCAGTCCCATCCACTCATTGGGCAACCGCACATCCACGATGATGGGTCCATCTCCCTTCTGCATCAATGCGTAGAGTTCGGCGGGCTGAACCATCTGGCTCGCGGCAACGGGCATTCCCGCCTTGATCCATTTGTCCATGGTGATCACCCGGGCTCGATACCCCACTCGATGCAGACGATACAGGGCTTCCTCCAGTTCGTCCGGGTCCCCGCACAGGACTAAGTTCTCCCCCCAGGGCACCATGGTTCCAAGCCACGATTCGAACCGGCCCCGCAGACCGATGTTTACGGAGTTCGGGATGTGTCCCCGAGCGAAGGCCGCGGCGTCACGAATGTCGGCCACATACACTTTGGACGGATCCATGAGGGTCTTGTCCGGCGTAGCTTCCGGCCCCACGGGCGCCTTCCAGTCAACGGGGTCAGGTCCCCTTCGGTTCATGGCGGCGTTATGCCTGAAATACTGGGGCGCCTCCGGAAGCCCTTCCAGAACCGCCGCAATGAAGTCCGCCCTGTTCTTGTATTTGAGGTAATGGTTGGACGCCTTCTCCGCCCCGATGGTGGAACTGGGGCTGTCGCTCAAATGCGCCCCGCACAGGGATCCTGCTCCATGAGCAGGGAGGATCACCGCCGAGTCATTCACCTTCGAGAGCTTGTTGTTCCACGTGTCGAAACTCATGGAAGCGAGACTCGCAGCGGACATGGTTCCTTCCAGCAGATCGGGTCGGCCGATGCTCCCCACGAACAGGGTGTCCCCCGTGAATATCACCTGCACGGGTACGGGTTCGGACTTGCTGTAGACAAACCCGCAAAGACCGTCGGGAGTGTGCCCAGGAGTCTCCACAAACTTCATGACGGCATTTCCGACTTCCAGGGTGTCCCCCTCCTTGAGGGCCTTGTATGTGAACTGGGCCCCGCCCGTGGCAATCTTGTAAATGGGACACCCAGCCATCCTGGCGACCTCGATATGCCCGGCCACAAAATCCGCGTGGGAGTGGGTGAGAAAAACCCCCTTGATGGCGGCCCCCTCTTTCTTCGCCATATCCAGGTAGGCGAAGGGATCCCTCCCGGGATCCACGACGATGGCCTGATTTTCACTGATGAGCATGTACGAATAGTGGGAGAGGACAGCCAAATTGAACTGGACGACCTTGAAGCCTGGGAATTTGTACGTGTCCACCACCTGGTAGGAGGCTGCCTCATCCCCATGGGTCGCCGACTCGGAATCCTTGATCTTGGCTCCCATGGTTTGAACTGGAACGATCAGGAAAGCCAGGATGAGAAGTGACATGGAGACAAACGACACAAGCCGCTGAGCCATTGTTTTTCCTCCATTGTTGTGTTGGGCTGTTTGATCACATGGACCGCAGGGAATGTTTTGTGAGATGACGCGCAAATGGCGGCATAAGAGAACTATGCACGGCGTGTCCCCTTCGGGAGTTTCACATCGTTTGCAAGGAAACTTTCTGGAATATGACGCCATTCACCCCATCGCCCAAAAGTAGGTTCTTCAGGAGGCACTTGTCAACCCAGGTGCAGAAGAACATCATCTGCTGATGGCATTCAGGCGACCTCATCCTTCAATAACAATACTTACAGAGGTTTCTTGACAAACTAAATTCGGTTATTAGCATTTAATCTAAAGGTATGCTGAATCGAATCGTAATCGTCGTAATCGGATTTTCTTGATGATCCAGATGTTTAACTATAAATTTCCAAAAGGCTACCTTTTGAAACATCAAAATACCGAATATTTAAATTCAATATCAAGCATGAATGGAAGGTTGTTCTTGCCATTCGTCAATATGGATGAAGTTTCCACGTTTGATTCTATTGGAAAAGGAGGATTGCCATGTTTGATGCATTTCTTAAGATAGATGGCATTCCAGGCGAGAGCACAGATGAAAAGCACAAAGATTGGATAGAATTGCTTTCATTCAACTTTGGTGCAACTCAGCCCTCAAGTGCTTCGGCTAGCACGGCAGGAGGAGCATCGGCAGAGCGTGTCAATATCCAAGATTTCCACGTTACCAAATACCTCGACAGAGCCAGCCCAAAACTCTTTGAATACTGCTGCAAAGGGACACACATCAAGGAAGTGACTATTACCCTGAATCGTGCTGGCGACGACAAGCTAAAATACATGGAGTACAAGATGGAAGATGTAATCATCTCCTCAGTGAATGTCGGTGGCAGTTCGGCTGGAGATGTTCCATCTGAGTCAGTCAGCTTCAATTTCGGACAAATCAAGCTAGCGTACACTCAGCAGAAGCGCAAAGATGGTTCGGGCGGAGGTAATGTTGCAGGGGGGTGGGATCTCAGAACCAACAAAGCAGCGGCCTAGGACCAATGCAGAAAAATCCCTATGGCTGAGTAAGTTGAAGGCAGCGAAGTACCACGGCAGATTTTGGGCCGGCGATTAGGGCGGCAGTATGAAACCCAGCGATTCTGACCTCCACGTGGGGTAGGCCGACCAAACTAGTATTGTTCGGCCACCTCATTTCATCGTCGGCGAAAGGAGGACACGATGGGTGACATTAAATTTGGCGATTTGGCCGTCCGAATAGATGCTGTAGGGCATGCGAGCCCGCGTTGGAGGGGGGCAAAGAATGCCGCGGAAGCGGCTCAATTGAACCAGCAACTCTCGGAACTGCGTGCTCAGAACGTACGCAGGGCTATTGAAGAAATCATCAAACGTGAGCTCCCCAGCTTGCCGATAGCAGTTCCTTCGAAGGGCGTAGGCAGCCAAGATCGATTTCCAACGGCCTCGGAAGACAATGCTGCAATCGATCGCAGCGTGGTAGTCACTGTCGAGTTGACCACCACGCAATCGAGTTACAAGGCTCAATATCCCGCCCATCGTCGAATGTACGTGCCGAGCAAAGTCTGGACTCTCAGGGTGCATACCATGCTCAGAGGGGCCGCACTTGGCTATGTGGAAATTCTTCTCAAGGTCGGCCTGATAAATCCATACTCCGGCAAGGAGATTATGCTCTCCGGATGGCTCCATGGTGGTGGTTCTGCAATGAGTGTGAAGGAGTCGTTCAAAATGAGTCCATCTAATGCTCTTAAGGATGCACGCAATCTATGGCAGGGCCACGTCGGACGCGACGTTGTCTTCCAGACCCCAGAAGCAATGGACTTTGACGACTGGAGTCATGGAGGTCCTGGACGGGCCGAGTACAATGGCTTGATGGCGCGGTTGGGGAAGGTCGAAGCGAGTTTTGGCCTCAAGACGAAGCTAGCTTACCTAGTGTTTCCGGACCTTGGTACCAAACCTGACATGCTAATCTTTGATTATAAGGCCCTGGGTTTTGGTGGTATTAAGGCAGATGCGTTCCTCGTGTATGGGAATTTGTACATGGAAGGTCCCAACCCGGGGGATTATCTAGAGTTGCCTAACTACCCTGATATTATCCCGACTCAGCATACGAACCACAATATTGACGGGCTGGTTCTCAGCTTTCCCACTGGGAAATCCGGTCTACTGGATCTGACGCAGAAGGATCGTCAGCGCCTGAACGAGTTTGTTACAAACAAGGCGCGGGCTATCGGGGCATTAGCCGAGACTTTCAATACTTCTGGGCGACCTTGATAAGAGGCGGGTCGCATGGATACCCTGCAGCCAGTTTTTTTGGGAACAAGGGAAAGGTCTTTGAAGACATGAACGACGCATTGGCTGTACCGTCATCGTCTGGACAGAGACTATTCAGTCAGGAGTTTACCGGACAAAGGGGTCAAATATCCAGAAAATCCAGTATGAACAACGGATTACGCTGCAGATTTCTGTAAGAGCCCACCGGCTATTTGGTAACCGAAGGCCCTCAAGATCTGGGCCTGCAATTTGCTTGGTTCTTCAATGACTCGATCCGGCTTCACGCTGCCACCCATCCAGCACAGACACGAATGGAGCCGGTGCATCTGCTCCATTGCCGTTCTGGCCGTGATTTGCACTCCGTGTCGCTCGAGGCGAAGTTCAATGAGCCTGAGATACGCCAAGGCTGCGACGCAAGTGAAGATGTGACACCGGATTTTGTCGTCAGTCCAATGCCGGATCGGAGAAAACTGGACCTGGTCATCGTCCTTCGATTGGCGGAATGCCTGTTCCACCATGTATCGATCCACACTGGCCGTGACGATCTCGTCGGTTGACCACTCCGGGTGGCTCGTCACGATGATGTTTTTCCCGAACCGTTCGATGTGTCTGCCGATGCGGTAGTAGTTCTTTCGGAAGGCAAGATTCCATCGGCCTTTGTGTTTCTCAACGGCAAATTCATAGAGATCATCCGGTAGATGGAGATGCTCACAGGCCTCCCGGTAGCGTTTCTCCACCCGATTTGCATCGGTCCAGTGAGCCTTTTGCCTCTGGACTTTACTCCTCAGCTCAAGGAGGGTCTGCTGAAGGGTCAAGAGCTTCTTGTCAAACGCGTAGCGCTGCTTGGCGGCTGTCCTGGGATTGTAGGTCTCGACAACGGTGCGCACGCGATTCCAGAACTCACGTTCGGTGCGGTAAGCCACTAGCCGGTCGTCTGCTTTGCCTCTCTGTTCAAGCTCCCGGTTCTTGGGGGTGTCCACAAGACGGAACCGGGAGATCTTCGCATGGATCAGGTCCTCGGCAAAGTGGGAAGAGTACGTGGTGATGAAATGAATCCTCTCCAGGGCATCGATGGCCGCGATGTTTTCTTCCGAGTTCATGCCCTTGTCGAAAACCAGTGTGAGCGCCCGAAGGGCTTGTTCTTGACACCGTCCCGGGCCATGCTACCCGATCTTGGCCGACAGAGAGGGTCGACTCCACGCAGACAAGTCCAAACCAACCCTGGAGTAGCTTATTTTCAACATGCAAAATTCCATTTGCCGTTGAACCAAGACAAAAGCACTCGCCCCCTTCTCAAAGAACTCCTTTTGCCAACGGTAAAAGACGGTGGGATGAAGCCCGTGCTCATCACAAAGATCAGAGACCGCAACCCTCTCCACCAGGTGCCGCTTGAAAATGGCAACCTTTTCCTCGCCACTGTAATTCTTGCGTTTCCTGCTCATTCGATTTTCCTCCATCGTCAGTAGTTAACGCATACGAAGGAAAATTCCAGTTCCGTCTGAAGCTTAACACTTAACAGTGGACACCTTGGGAGGTGTTTGTACTAGGGGTCTTCTTGTGGGCGTTTTGATAAAGCTGGAAAGTGAATCGATGCTCCCCCGCGAAACGGAAATGGGGTGTCTCAAGCGACCTTCACGATGCTGGCCCTGTTCTTCTTCACGTCCATGACATGCACCGCGCATGCGACACAGGGATCAAACGAATGGATTGTCCGAAGAATCTCCACTGGCCGTTCGGGATCCATCACCGGGGTCCCAATGAGGGCGGATTCGATGGGGCCTGGAATATCATTGCTGCATCGGGGGCCAAAGTTCCAGGTAGACGGCACCACCATCTGATAATTCTCTATTTTCTGATCCTTGATGGCAATCCAGTGTCCGAGGGCTCCGCGGGGAGCCTCGTTCAATCCCACGCCGGAAGCCTTTGATGCCATCCTCCACGACTCGTCGCGGATGTCCATGATCCCATTGGCCAGATTCGATTCCAGTTCATTCAGCCATCCATGCATGGCCTTGGCAAGGATCTGCGTTTCCAAGGCTCTCGCCCCTGTTCTCCCGAGAGTGGACTTTAGATCGTCGACTCCGCCTCCCGCGTCTGCCAGGAATCCGTTGACCGCCGTGATGGCAAGTTGCCGGCCGCTCCCCACGGCGACCAGCAATCTTGCCAGTGGGCCCACTTCCACCGCCGCACCCTGGTAACGCGGCGCCTTGAGCCAGCTGTACTTCCTGTCTGTATCCAGCTGAGTGTAAAGGGGCACCGTCGTGCCTATGGTGGGGTGGAGTGGACGCGAATCCTTGTACCAGCTGTGCTTGACGTGCTCCGCGATCAGTCCTGTGTCGAGGGGTTGGCAACTCCCATTCGCCATGATGGCCCCTCGCGGAAAGAACAGGTCCTCCGGGGTTCCATTGCTCAGGGGGAATTCACCGTAACACAGGAAATTTTCCATTTTACCGAAAGTGAACCAATCCGGATACATGCGACTCAAGAGCGCCATGTCAGGGAGGTAAACCGTGTCGACGAATTCTTGGGACCTGACGAGAATGGCCCTGAATTCAGCGAGTCTCTCCGGAACCAGGTCATCCTTGCACGTGACCCCACCTACCCGCAGTGTCTGCAAGTGGGGGTTCTTGGCCCCCAGAATGGCATGCATCCTGGCGGCGTCCGCCTGTTGGCGGATCGCAGAAAGATAGTGGGCCACCATTAGCAGATTCTCCTCTGGAGTGAGCAGATAGGCGGGATGCCCCCAATACCCCCCGGCGAAAGGTCCAAGCTTCCCTGTGTCGACGAAGGCTTTGAGACGCGCCTGCACGGCCGCAAAATCAATTGGGACTGCTTCGGGGGAAATCTCCTTGGCCAGATCCGCCGTTGCAGCGGGGTCTGCGGAAAGGGCGCTGACTGCGTCGACCCAGTCCAGGGCATGCAACTGATAGAAGTGCACGATGTGATCGTGAACGAATTGGGCCCCCATGAGAAGATTCCGCACCAGCCGCGCGTTGTCCGGCACCGAGATGCCGAGGGCATCCTCAACGCTGCGCACCGAACTCACACCATGGACATAGGTGCAGACACCACAGAGCCTTTGGGTAAAGAGCCAGGCATCCTCAGGGTTGCGTGCCTTTAGAATGAGCTCGATGCCCCGGAAGAGCATGCCGGAGCTCCATGCGTTCACAACTACACCGTCCTTGACCTCCACTTCAATCCTCAGGTGGCCTTCGATCCTCGTAATGGGGTCGATCACAATTCTCGAGCTCCCAGCCGCCTCTGTCGTTAGACTCTTCACAGCCATGGCTGATTCCTTTTCAAATGGTTTCAGGGGGATCATTCCTCTCGCCGTCATGCACTCCGTGCAGTGGATGAGCCGGAGGACGTGCGGCGCTCGGCAGCTATCTGCTGATCCTGGTGTAGAAGGGGGTCATCCGATCCCAGAACTCAGGCTCACTGCATCCGATACAGGGGTGTCCCGCCCTCACGGGCCAGTTTGTGCCGTCGTTGAACTGAATGGTGGGGCAGTTATTGAAGCAGTGTTTCCCCTTGCAGCCTTCCCTCTCGAGACACCGGTACTGATCGTCTCGGTTGGGACACTGGCTGTGCACTTTGTCGCCATAAGCGAATACAGGTCGCCCCAGAGGATCCAGCCGGGGAATCCTCCTGAAGAGAAGATAGTTGGCGATGGTGGCCACGAGGTTCACAGGGTTTGGAGGGCATCCTGGAAGATTGACCAAGGGCACCTTCAGTTGGCAGCCCAGGGCATCTCCCACCCCTTTGCATCCTGTAGGGTTAGGAGCGGCAGCGGGAAGCCCACCGTAGGCCGCGCAGGTGCCCATCCCTATGACCACCAGGGCCTTGGGAATGATCTCCTGGGCAATGCTCAGCATTGTACGCCCGCCGATCATGCCGTAGACTCCCCCATCGGCTGTGGGAATGGCCCCCTCCACTACGCAGACAAATTCTCCACGATACTTTTCGACACCATCGTATAGAATGTCTTCGACCGGCTTTCCGGACAAAGACATGACCGTTTCGTGGTATTCAAGCGATATGACATCCAGGATCAAATCGTCAAAGAACGGCGCCGAAGTTCTGAGAGCAGCTTCCGTGCATCCCGTGCACTCGGAGAAATGAAGCCAGAACACAGGCGGGCGGCTGTCCGACGCAAAGGCCTCCATGATTTGGGGACCAAACGATGGTCCCAAACCCAAAGCTCCCGCAACAACGGCGCAATACTTGAGAAAGCTGCGCCGGGTAAGTCCCTCTATTTTCAGGGACTCTTCAGGAAGGTCTGCTTGTCTCATGATGTTGCCCTCCTCAATGCAAACGGATCACCACTGCTCATTTGAGATCGCCTTGCGGTCTTCCGGAGCCAGCCCGCCCTGGCGATCTTTCCGGACAAGACTCTTGTGAGTGTGGTCTATGCGAATCATCTCACGTGTATCATCACTTCCGAACACGACCAGGATCTCTTGTTGTCATTTGCGACGCTATGTACCCGCATCATGAGTGGGGGGTCAGTGGATTTGTAAGTATAGTCCGCCAAGTTGAACATAACTGATTGACATACTTCAATTGCTTTGGGTTTAGAAGAAAATCGAAGGTGCCGTTGGCTTTCCTGTCGATTCTGCCTTCTTTTCCGTATACACACGGAGGGGTGGGTGCGTCACAAAACTCGTGAATTCTCCTGGGGAGAATGGAAGGTCTTAGAGAACATGAAGCGGCCTCGGCGGGCCACGTCATCATTTGAACATATCTGATGTAACGAGTTAGAATTATTGAAATATACTTCTGTTATCCGGCAGACTGGACTTGGCCTTAACAATGACGCCTCTTGGGGATCGAGCTACTGCGTGAAGCACTATTGAGGGAAAACGGCGATCACAAGGAACCCCTTCAGCGCCCGCTTCCACCGCCGCCTCCACCGCCTCCGCCGTCACCACCCCCACCGGAGCCACCTGAACCACCGCCACCACCGCCACCACCGGAACCATCCCCTGCACCACCAGCCCCCGCCCCTCCTCCGGTACCGCTGCCGGTTCCTGACGAGCCGGCCCCTTGGCCAGCCGTTCCGGCAGACCCCGGGCCGTGTTGGCTGGCAACTCCAGGTTCGGAGCGGGATTGAGACATCCCGGGCTTTTCACCCAACTGTGGCCCCCGGCTTCCCAAGTCTCCCCTGCTTACACCCAGGTTTGACGCAAGTTCCGCAGTCGACAGGCCTCTTTCGACCGCCGCCACGGCCAAGGAGGCGATCTTCTCGGAAGCAACTCCCTTGCTCCTTGCCGCTGCCAAGATCCGGGAAAAATCTCTATGCTCAGCTGTGAAGTAATTCCGCTGCAGGCCCATTGCGACGATTCTCTCTGAGACCGGAGCGCCAAACTGCATTTGTTTGAGCGATGCGAGTACCTCCGTCGCCCGCGCCAGCATTGAGCCATCCATGGTTGGCGGTGCCTGTGCCACAATGCGGTCCAGATCGTCCCGCGTGAGCCCACAGTACAGGGTTTCAGTGAATCTCACCAAGTCTTCCACGGAAAAATCCAAAGGTCTTCCACGGTTCTTGGCGAACGTCCCAAGCAACGCCTTGGAGAACCGATAGTCATCCATGCGCCGTGAAACCACCCGGACGATCATCTGGGAAGATGCACGCTTGGCCAACCCTTCCTCGATCTTCCCCACGAGAGGATCCAACGGAAGCCCATCCTTGTGAGCCTCGGTCAGCATCCCAAGCAACTCTGCGATGTTCCCGAGTTCCAATTTGTTTTCATACCCGAGGGCAAGCACCTTGCTCACCATCTGTCCCGGAACCCCTGCTTCCCTCGCATCCTCTACTGTGCTCTCGAAGGTCCCAGGCCGCCCCCAGGCACATGGCGCCCACAAAGCCAAGAAAAGGCACGCAGCGACAAGTGGCAGCGTGAAGGGTCCCTCAGATGCTTTTCTCATGATTGCTCCCCACAATCAGAACTGCGTTCCGACTCCCGAACCCGTCATCCTGATGGAGAGGGGCCGACGGATCGGGCACGGTGTTGTCCCCGTCTACAAGAAAAGCATATTCATATCGCCCTTCGGGCAACCACAGGGTCACGGTCCACACCGACCCGTCGCCCCCCCTGCGCATTTCGTAACCGGAGGCTCTCCAGTCGTTGAAGGTTCCCACCACAGCAACGGAACGGGCCTCCGGCATACGCAGGTTCAGGACGACCGGCACTATGCCGGGGGTTTCCATGAGGGCAATCGGTCTTTCCCCCTCGCCCTTTGAAAGGAGCAGAACCAGGATCACGGAAACAGCCACCAATCCGATGGCGCCAGGAACGATTTGAAGAGGAGTGAAGGTGATGGAACGGGGTGATCGGAACCACCGGCAAAACCTTGCCCACCGGGACAAATGCGGCGCGCGGACTGCGTCCATGACTCCGCACAGGAGAGTTGGCGGTGGTTCCAGCTCGGGCATACACCGAATCTCCCGGACCACCCGGGCGAGACCTTCATCACCCTGGACCTCTTGAAAGACCGGCTGTTCATTGATGTTTGGCTTCACGGTTTCCTCTGCTCTCCATCGCCTTTGATCTTGAGAAACTCACACCAAGATGTTCGGCACCGCAACCCTATTGGATTGAGGCTCAAGAATCTCCCTCAGCTTCTTGAGTCCCCGATGAACCCGCATCTTCGCCCCACTCACTGATATGCCTAAGACACCCGCTATCTCATCCATGGTCAATTCTTCATGATAGCGCAGAATTACCGCCTCCCGATAATCGAAAGGCAATTCCCCCAGTGCCCCGGTGATCCTGGAAGCATCCAGACGGGCACAAAGCCGTTCCTCCTCCACACGAGGGTTCACAGCCTCACGGTCCGCCTCACAGTCACCCCGCGAGTTGGTCGGTATCGATCCGCGCTGACGCATGAAGTTTTTTGAGTGATTGAGGCCGATGGTGTACAGCCAGGGAAAGAACCTCTTATCCAGTCGAAAGCGGTGAAGCTGCTCAAAAGCTTTGATGAACGTTTCCTGTGCAAGATCCAGGGCATCCCAGGTCGAACCCGTCATGCGGACCATCAAATTGTAGATCGGCTTCTGATAGCGTTCCACCAGGATAGCATAGGCTTCGGTCTCGCCGGCCAGAACCGCGGCAATCACCCGTTTGTCATCCCATTTATCCATGGACGGGCTTGTTCCCTCTGTTGTAATCAGCGGTTTTCACATTCAATATACACGAGGGGGATAGCTCCGGTCACATGGGAGAACAGATTTCCCTCTTTCGAAAAGTGACTACACAGTCCCGCTCAGACACGGACTCGGGCCTTCGCTGGAATCATTCCACCACCAGTACGGAGTTTTCCTCCCCAAATCCATTGTCCTGAGCGAACAGAGCACCGGGATCCTTTTGCCGGATTCTGCCATCGATGAGAAAGTGGTATTCATACCGTCCTGGTGATAGCAAAACCGTGATGCTCCATACTCCCCTTTCCCAATTCATGCAGTGCGCGTGGGGCGACCACTCGTTAAAACTTCCCATGACACAGACCCGTTGAGCCTGAGGATCCCGGTAAAGAAATCTCACAGGGACGGTCCTGGAGCCATGGTCCGACGCCAAAACCCCACACGAAACATGCAGGGGTGGAAAGCTCATGCAGAAGAAGAAGGTGCTCAGCATCAAGGAGATTGTGACACAAATTGACAGATTCTTTTTCCGGAACCAGCCAACGCTCATCGCCCGCGTATCCTCAATGCTGCCTGGTACACGAGGCGCCGTGGCAGCCTCCGCTGGCCGGCGACCACGTCGGTGGCCTCCCTGACACCGAGGCTCTCGTCCTCCAACAGACGCCGGAGTTCTTCTCTCCAGTCGAGCTTTTCCTCCTCGTCCTCACCTCGACTCTCGCAGCCCGCGACCACCAGGGTCACCTCTCCCCTGGTCTCACCCGCGAAATGATCCGTGGCCTCAGACAACAAGCCCCTGAAGACCTCCTCATAGTGCTTGGTGAGTTCGCGAGCCACCGCCACCCTGCGATCTCCCCACAGACTGAGCATATCCTGAAGCGTTCGCAGGAGCCGCTTGGGTGATTCATAGAGAACCAGGGTCATGGGAAGCTTGCCATTGGATTTGAAAAAACGTTTGCGACCGCTCCCGCGGGCAGGGGGAAAACCGAGAAACGCGAAGGGATGAGTGGGAAGCCCTGAGACGACCAAGGCGGAAATGACGGCTGAGGGACCTGGGATGACGGTAACGGGGATTTCCTGCGCCAGTGCCTCGCTCACCAGGGACACGCCTGGGTCTGAAATGCCTGGAGTTCCGGCATCGGTGACCAGCGCCAGGCTCTGTCCAGCCATGAGCCGGCTGAGCAAGTGAGGACCGCGCTCTCCTGCGTTCTGGCTGTGATAACTCACTAGCGGCTTGTGGATGTCGTAATGGGTGATGAGCTTGCGGGTGTGGCGCGTGTCTTCGGCAGCGATCAGGTCAACGGCACCCATTGTTTCCAGGGCCCTCAGGGTGATGTCTCCGAGGTGGCCAATGGGAGTTGCCACTATGTAAAGCGTTCCCGGGCAGCCGATTCCCGCGGGTTTACTGGGTAGCCTCGAATGCATTGGGTATCCAGGTGATTTCCGGTTCCCGCCCTTTCCAGAGAATTGCGAGAACATCGAAACGGGCGTGACTCCCTTCCATACGGCGCGCCTTGAGGTACCAATGAGCCAGTTGGGTGAGGCGCCTTTGTTTTTCACGCGTCACGGATTCCTGGGGTGATCCGTAGCCCATCCCATAGCGGGACCTGACTTCAATGAAGACGATCATGGTGCCGTCCCGGGCGATCAAATCAATCTCGCCCAAGGGACAGCGGAAATTCCTGTCCAGAATTCGCAGGCCATGAGCCTCCGCGAAAGCGACAGCCAGATCTTCACCCATCCTGCCTTTGCGATAGCGCGTCGGCATGTCCCAT
>CAZURN010000058.1:0-18820 GCA_964623165.1 uncultured Syntrophobacteraceae bacterium | reverse complement strand
AGCGAGGCGACGTAGTGGGTCATATAGGAAGGGGTCTCTGAGAGTTCGAAGCTTGTCATCTTGCGGGTCACTTCCACCACGTCCCGGCGGATCCGGTTGGTGAGTGAGCTCATTCGGCATCCCATAAGGGATCCATTGCCGATGTATGTGACCTTCTCCGCGTCAACTTCCGGTAGCAACCCAATCGTCATGGCCTTCTCCAAATCCACGTAGCTGCCAAAGCCACCCGCCAGGACTATCCTGTCCACATCCTCGATGGTAAGCCCCACTTCTTCCATTAAGGTTTGGAACCCGCTGAAGATAGCTCCCTTGGCCCGAATGAGGTTGTCGATGTCGTCTTCGCCCAAGGTGATGTCCCGGCCTACCTGGGTCTCGTCGGCCCAGGCGAGTACATATTCGCAGACGCCGTCGGTCTCCCGTAGCCGTTCGTGCTGCACGCTGCAGTCGTATCTACCCCGCCCATCGATAATGCCTGCCTCTAGAAGAGCGGCCACAATGGTGATAAGTCCGGAGCCGCAAATGCCTTTGGGGCGGACGTTGCCTATTGTCATGAGCATCGGCTCGAGTGTGAGCGGGTCGATGGAGAAGTCCTCAATGGCCCCTTGAGCTGCACGCATCCCGAACTTGATGCCTCCGCCTTCGAATGCGGGACCTGCCGAGCAGGCCGCACAGGCAAACCACTCTTTGTTCCCGACCACGATCTCCGCATTGGTGCCGATATCGATGTAAAGCGTGATCGCGTCGGTTCGGTAGAGTCCGGCTCCCATGACTCCAGCAACGATATCTCCCCCCACATAGCTGGAAACGGCGGGATAGACCAGTGCCGTCACGTGGTCACTCAGGTCGAGCCCAAGACGAGCGGCAGGGATTGGCGGGTAAAGCGTTGAAGCCGGAACGTAGGGTGCATAACGGATGTAGCGTGGCGTGATCTTGAGAAAGAGCTGGGTCATGGTGGTGTTCCCGGCAAGGGTAATGCTCGAAACCTCATCCGGAGCGACTCTCGTCTGCTGGACTATCCGCCGTATGATCGTATTGATCGTCGCAACCACCACCTCGTGAAGCTTCTCCAACCCCCCCGGTTTTTCGGAAAAAACGATGCGGCTAAGCACATCCTCCCCATAGCTGATCTGACCGTTGAATTCCCCGTGTTGGGCCAGAACCTCGCCTGAGACAAGGTCGATCAACTCGCCGTAGACCGTGGTGGTGCCAATGTCCACTCCGATGGCGAAGTTCCGCCGCGTGGTGTCTCCCGATTCAATGTTGATGATGTGTGTCTTGCGGCCAGGATGGACAGGGCGGGCTAAAGTGACGGTCACCTTGAAATCGGCGGTGCGCAAAACGTCCGGGATTTTGCGGATCACCGTGAGTCGCGCCACGAGACGGTGTTCGTTGAACCGCATCTTCAGGTAGTTGATCACACGGGTGACGTCCGGCATCCGATCAATGCTGCTGGGCGGGGGGAGCTCCAAGTAGCGCTTTTCAACGGGCGGGATGAAGAGCCCCTGCTCTTTGAGCTCTTCGAACGAGACCTGGTGAACATGTGCAGTCCTGCGCTTAGTGACTGGCTTGTTGAGGACGGATGCGTCGACTTCTGATTCTGTCGGAATCCGCACGACGAGATGGCTCCGAACTTTGCACTGGCAGGCGAGGCGGACTCCACCGGCAAGATCCTTGGCATCGAGCTTCTCTGTGACCCCGCCCTCGACCTCCCCGCCCTCGATCACCACCCGGCATTTGCCACAAACCCCAGTTCCCCCGCAGGAAGCATTGATGTGGACACCTGCTTGCATAGCCAGACGAATGAGGGTTTCTCCATCGGTGGCACCAACGGTCGTGCCGTATGGATAAAAGATCACACGGTATTCGGTCATCGAGTCACTCCCTCCAAGAACCGTTCATTCTGATTCGTAATGAACAAAATCCGCACAGAAACAATGATGCCGAGACCAGAATCCCCTAGGTTTGAAGAACATGAGATCATATAATGGGTTAATTGTTAGCAAAGCGATACCTTCTCACCTCAGTTGCCATGAATGGGCTACCCATCAGGGAGGAGGACACCAAATGCTCTCTTAACCACACTTGCCGCCCACGTTTCAAGGGATCTTCATCCTTTCGCCAACACAGAGGCATGCCACATGAGTGGATTACCTACTCGAAACGAGTTGGCGGACTGTCCAGTTGGCGCCATCAATACCGCCATCCAAACTGCTCTCGGATGGATGACCGCAGTGGTGCCCGTGGTGGGCGGTCTGCCTGCAAGAGCACCCAATCGCCAGCAGGAGATAGCAGCTGAAGAACTGCTGACCCTATTCGGCATTGAAGTGGGTAATCCCAGCCATGCCGGTCACCTCACGGTCGTGAATAGCAGGCTCATTCGCATGCAGACCAGATTGGGCACTCTCTCCGCCGCTGATTTTCGCTGTGTGACCCAACGCTATGCCGCCTGTGGCCCGCTCTTCCAGTCAGAAGCGTTTGTGACGGACCATACGCCTGTCTATCTGTGCGTCACGGCTTTCCAGAATGCCGATCCGGCGATGAAGGCATTCATCATCGTGCACGAGGTTGCCCACCTTTGCGGAGCCATGCATCAGCCCGAGAGATATTCTCCCGCCTGCAGTCCATACGCACTGCAGATGCCCATTGCTCAGGCGGTTGAGCATGCTGAACACTATGCCTGCCTGGTCAAGAGAATCTGCTACGGGATCCGCACAGTCAACTCCGGAGAGGAGGCTCAGAGGATAATGGAACACCTTTGCCGACCCTGACTTGTTTGTCCATTCCTGAGAAAGAGCCTTATAAGAAGACGCACTCAAGGTAGCGTTGCAGCCCCAACGTCTGATCGAGACACCGCGACGAGATGGCAGCGCACCCTCCACCAGGATGACAACACCAATGAACAAGGACGCTTGCCCCCATCTCACCCAGTGCTCAATTGCGGCTCATCCGTGCAGACTTCCTTCCTATGCCAAAGCAGAAAAGGAGGCCCCACCGGAATTGTGTGACCCTCCTCCTTGATTTGGAGGCAAGCTGGCAGGGGACGTGGTGATGAACATTGCTCCTGATGCTCACTCGCACATCAACGTCCTCCCCAACCCGATCACTCGATTACTTCACACGTTCAAGGGTCGAGATCCCTTGTCCCATCCCACGTTCAGCCTTGGCCACTGCGGGCACCCAGTCTGAGATCTGTTGTAGTCTGCCGCCATCGATCCCGAATGTGCGGACCTTTTCCTTACCAACCCATGGTGGGTTCCAGGAGACTTCTGCATTGATTATCAGCTTTTCGCCTTCAGCACGTTGCATGCCCGTACAGGCGAACATCGACTCAGACAATTCCGCCCGATCGTTCATCGGTCTTCGGAGCTTCCCTCTCATCACTCATCGCGATACACCACATTCGGCACTCGGGAGTATACATCAGCCAACCTGTATGGTCCTATCCCAAGGGAGTGTCTCTCTCGCTTGATCCGTGATAATCCGTCTCTAAGGAAGGCACTCTCCAGAGCCCAAGGACTTTCTCGCGATCATCAGCGAAGCTTGGTTGCACTGCGACGGGAAGCCAGACCAAAACAGTCAACGATCTGAACCTGAACATGGCGGCCTCCTTTCCACCCTGATCTTTGGCTCAACTGAGGGGGGTCCCCCACGGATCGATCAAGGCATCGCTGGCCTGCACCGTTGTGCTGACGACAACTGTGACCAATATGGCAAGAATCAATTGAAGAGTCGATGTACGAGAGGGCAAGAAGGGGTTACCCTCCTTTCGTCTGCCCGGCGATAAACCATCACGGTTTGTGCGCGAAGAAAAGACAGCCCAACCAGGAATTCCCAGGTCAGATCAGGAAGAATTCTCCCATCGTGAAATTTCAGTGCCGGGATGGGCCTGATCGTCGTAGCAGAGTCAACAAAGGTCCGGCCAGACCTCTCTGTAGAACAGATGGAGCTGCAAGCGGAGCGAAGATCAGGCGTGCCCAAAATCATGGGTGCCCCCACTCGGGAAATCGAAGTGCTCGGTGGCACACTTTGACTCATTTTACCTGAAGATGCTTGCGCGAATTTGGGGTTCGACGGGGTAGAACTATATGGCGGGACGAGGCATAGTACGAGGATCTACTTAGGGGAGTTTTTCACGCCCAAGGAGATGAGGCAGGCCACCTTCCTTGCGGCCAATAAGTCCTTCGAGAGATGCATGCTTCAGGATTCAGCCCGTCGAAGTCAAGACTCACCATCAGATGGTGGGCAGCAGTGAGCAACGATGTAACACCGGCGCAACACCGATTCAAAGTGTAAACCCTTCGGAATCATTGGAAAAATGGTGGAGGCGGCGGGAGTTGAACCCGCGTCCGAAAGCATTCCACCCAAGCCTCTACATGCTTATCCCGCGATTTCAAGTTCGCCCGAGCGCTCTCCCACGGGCGGGATTTCATTCAGGCTAGCCAGCATGGTCTCATTTCCGATGCTGCAGGCGGCACATCGGAAACCATCTCGCTTAGTCGACGCCCCATTTGGTTCCGCGAGAATGAATCAGCGGGACGGCGGCCGCACTAGGCGGCTGCGGAGTACGCGTAATCGTCTGCGTTTGTTTTTTCCCCGGATGTTTAGCGAGCACCCAGGACCTCGGCATGCAACTTGAACTTCTATACCCCCGTCGAACCCGTTTCGCCCCCATATTTTGAGTGAAATGATATCAAACAACTAACTTTTTAAAGCCATTATAGCCTTTGAGCCCAACCGGTCAAGTGCTTCCTCACAACCCCAAGCCAGCGAGCGGATGGGTGAACGGCCTTCGACGCTCTCAACAGAGGTTCAGGCATTTCGGGAGGTTCCAGTCTGGAGGGACAGGTGCCGTGAGGGTGAGTCTGGATCCGGTGGCGGGATGGGGGAGGGTGAGTCGCAGGGCGTGAAGAAAGAGCCTATTTGCCCTGGGACCTCCGTAGAGAAGGTCTCCAAGGATCGGTGTGCCCATGGCCGCAAGGTGAATCCGGATCTGGTGGGTCCTGCCTGTCTTGGGGTGGGCTCGGAGGAGAGTCCGGTCCCCTTCGCGATGGAGGACCTGAAACGTCGTCTCAGCCGATTTCCCAGCGCCTCTCGGTAGTGCGCAATAACGGCCCTCCCTTCTCCCGATGTCCTCCGAGGAAACCCAACGCTTCTGGCCAGGAGTTCCGGCAATCCATGTCAGGTATTCCTTGCGCACCTGGTGCCGTTGGAATGCAATGCCGAGGCGGCGATTGGCTTCCCTTTCTATGGCGAAAAGCATGATTCCGCTTGTTTCTCTGTCGAGCCGGTGGTGGAGTGCGATGTAACCACTCGTGGATGATTCTATGGAGAGGTAGCGCTGAAGGGCTGCGAACAGGTTATTGTAGGCATCCGAAGGGGTCTCCTGGGAGGGAATGCCTGCCTCCTTGTCGTATGCAAGGACCAACCGGTCACGCAGGATTATTCTGCGGGGATCCACCTCGTAGTAACGGCGGGGCCCTCCGTGCGGCCAGCACACCCTGATCTCACTTCCAGCCCGCACGACCGCGCTCGGGTCTCTCTCGCGCCTTCCTCCAACCTGGACCGACCCGAAATCAATGACATCCGCTGCCAGTTCTCTCGCGATGAGTAGTTCTCTGGAGAGATATTCGGCAATGGAAAGACCCTCTGTGGATGAGTCGGGCATGAGGAGATGATCGGACAGGGAAGGAAGTTCCAAACCCTTGCCGGAAGCTCTTGTTCTAGAGGTCATCGCTGGAAAGGCTTCCCGAGTCGTCGGACTTACCCCTTGCCTCTTCCTCCATGGCCTGCTCCACCATGGCATCGACATCCATGTCCTCGCCGAGGTCGTCTCCCATCTCCTGGGTCATCGTTTTCATGAAGCGGGCCATGCTCTTTGGGTCATTCTCGTCCAGCCCGGAGAAGCGCGAAGGGTCAGCAAGGCGCTCCAACCGCGTCTCCTCTGAGAGCCGCACGCGAACCCGTGAGGGAACGCGCCTGGTCGAATCACTGCCACAGTGCTGACAGATGCCCGATACGGCCTCTGAAACGCGGAACGTGATGAACTCGCTCTTCTTTCCGCACACGCTGCATCGGTATTCATAGATGGGCATGGATCGCGTTATCCTCCAGTGTCTTGTGTTCGAAGGCCAGATGGTTGTCGGTCAGGATCTCCGTGTATGTGTGGTAAGCCTCACGGAGGTAGCGCGGCAGGCTGAACATCCCTCGGGCAACCTCCGGGGAAAAGTACCCGGTTGTCAGTGAGGCCTTTTCCACCCTTTCAAGATAGGTGTTCAAAGACCAACCGGCATCTTCGCTCACGAGGATGTGAGCGTCCGGCCGATGGTAGCTGTAAAGGGTATATGGATACGGGAGGACCCTTGTGAAAACCCTTTTCAGTGTGTTCACCATGCGGGCGTGGAGCACCAGATCCTGGGGGCTTATTCCCTCTCCCTGAAAAGAAATGGCTCCGCCCGGGTTGAGTCGGTTTCTCAGAGCCTCGTAGAATTCGGTGGTGAACAGGGTCATGGCGGGTCCGTCCTCGATGGGGTCGCTCAAATCGATGACCATGCAGTCGAAGGATTCCTGGTTGTTCTCCACCAAGCTTCTTCCGTCCTCGATGATCAACTCCAGACGGGGGTCATCGAAACTCCCACGATGCCATTGGGGCAGGTAACGCTTGCAGATGTCGATGAGTTCTCCATCGATGTCAGCCATGACGACCCGTTGGATGGTTGGATGGCGCAGGATTTCCCGCAGGGAGGCTCCTGTCGCACCTCCGATGACGAGGGCCGATCGCGGATGGGCGTGGCTGAAAAGGGCTGGATGCACCAGCATCTCGTGATAGATGAACTCGTCACGCTCACAGGACTGGCCTATCCTGTCCAAGAAGAGCATGCGTCCATGGACTTGTGTGTCGACTATGTCCACCTGCTGGTATTGAGTGCGTCCAGTATAGACCAGGTGGTCGCAAAGATAGGAAACCTCCAGCCCTCTCCCGAAGGGCTCCCGAAACCAAAAGGGACTTCGCCGGGCTTTTCTTTTCACTGGTCTCCACCTTGTGGAACGGGGTCAAAGCAACCGAAACGACTTGCAGGAAGGTGGCCCGCGAGTCACTCCGGACGGTAGCAATGCCGGGAGAGCATCAAGACGAGTGAGGATGCTCTCTGGGCATATTCATGACCATATCGCAGGGATTAGTGAACCGGACAGGGTAAGGTGACACGGTTGCGGGGGCATCCGTTCACCGAGGGCGAGACCTGAAGGGCCCTGGGTCGACCGGACAAGGCCCCAAACAACCTTGAATGCCTGATCCCATTTGCCCTTGGCGTCGTGACGGGAGGTTTTGCCATTTCCAAAATTTGGGCGATCCCTCAGGTCATGCCATCCCCTTTGACAATGGGTTCACAAAATAAAAAACCTCTCATTCATGGGGGCAAGGGATGTCCCTTCGACCAATCATGCCACAAATGGAGGTGAAAAAGCGTACCAATTATACATAGTTCATGCCGTGAGGCAAGAGGAATCAGACAAGAACAAGAGGCACTCGATCAGGGAAGGAAACAAGTTGACAAGGCTCTTTGCTGTTGTATGGTTCCGGGTGAACCGCCCTACCTGTGGCCTCGAATATCAGGAAAACCCACGAAATTTCCAGAGGAGGAACCGATGAGGCGAGTACTCATTTTTGACACCACGCTTCGGGATGGACTCAAATCCCCGGGCACCATTCTCACTGTCGATGAAAAGGTGAGAATCGCCGCACAGCTTGCCCGGCTCGGAGTGGATGTCCTCGAAGTGGGTTTTCCGGCGGCTTCGGAAGAGCAGTATGCGGCAGTGGAGCGAATCAGCAGGGATGTCGAGGGGCCTGTCCTCACTGCGCTTGCCAGGGCCACCAACCCCAGAGACTTTGAAATTGCCTGGAATGCCATCAAGGGTGCTGATCGTCCTCGCCTGCACACCTTTCTCCCGGTTTCCCGCGAATACCGGGATCATTTCCTCAAAATGGACGCAAACCGGGCCGTGGAAATCGGGATTTCGGCCATTGGCACTGCCAGGGGGTACACCTCCGATGTGGAGTTCTCAATGGTGGATGCTTTTCGCGCGGATCCGGATGAAGTCTTGAGGATGGCGCGCGCATTGGTGGAAGCCGGGGCTGCGACGATCAACCTGGCGGACACGGTTGGTCGGGCGACGCCGGTGGACGTTGCGAGACTCTTCAGAAAACTGCGCGATGGTGTCGAAGGCTTCAGCGAGGTGATCTTCAGCATTCACTGCCATAACGACTTGGGCATGGCCGTATCCAATTCTCTTGCTGCCTTGGTCGAGGGGGCTTCTCAGGTCCACTGCACAGTGAACGGCATAGGCGAGCGCGCTGGCAATACTGCCCTGGAGGAGATCGTTGCCGCACTGACCGTTCGATCCGACCTCTTCCAGGCGGAAGTGGGTATTCGTCTTGATCAGATCTACCCCGTCAGCCGACTTGTGAGACGTCTTACCGGAGTCAATGTTCAGCCGCACAAACCGGTTGTGGGTAGCAATGCCTTCTACTATGTTTCGGATGTCCCCCAGTTGGCCGATGCGACCGACAAGCCTCCATATGAGATTCTGCATCCTGAAAGGCTCGGGATCCAGAAAGCCACTGAATCACTCTGCGCCGGGACCCCCCTCTCCGAGTTCCAGAATCGCCTGGTGGAGCTGGGATACCATTTGGCGGGAGAGGATCTGGACGACTGCTACGATGCATTTCAGGAGTTGGCCAGCAAGAAGGAGCAGATTTTTGACGCGGATCTGGAGCTTCTCGTTGGGTTGAGGACCTCCCCCGAACCGGTTCCCTTCCAGCTCCTCTATCTCAAGGTAAGCGCCGGTTCCATCTCGGTACCCAACGCAACGGTGCAAATGGATGTCAACGGGGAGACCCTCCAGGACTCGGGATTTGGACACGGCCCGGTCGATGCCGCCTTCAAGACGATCATGAAGATGACCAGACGTCAGCCCAAACTCGTCCGTTACAGTGTTAGCGCCGTCACACCGGGAACCGATGCTCAGGGCGAGGTGAGCATTCGCTTGGAGGATGGCGGTCATCTGGTGAACGGTAGGGGCGCCGGCACGGATATTGTCCTCGCCAGTGCCAGAGCCCTGGTGGATGCCTTGAATAAGTTGGAACGCCTGCGAAGCGAACCTGCGATTTTTGAGTTCACCGACGAGGAGAGCTGGCTGCCTAGGCTGTGAGCGTGAGGTGCAACGCTGTCGCGATTCCCGTCTCCGTGATGCAATCGGGAAAAGAGGAGCCTCGCACCCTGAAGGACTCACCCGTGATCAATGTTTGGTGCGGCATTGGAGGGCCACGCCAACTGGAATCGTGCACAGGTGGCGCGGCAGCTTCGCCTTCCACGGTGATCTTGATTCCAGTCATGTCCTGCTCCCTGGTGACTCGGCCTTTACATTTGCCCGACCTGCAGGATGCAGCATTTCAGGTATCGGGTTTCGGGCATGGATAGAAGTATCGGGTGGTCCATGGCCTGCCCGCGGACTTCAAGAAGCTTGAGACGTCGGCCACACGCCAGGGCTGCCTGAAGAAGGATGTCCTCGAACATTTCATGGGTCACGTGGTATGAACAAGAGGAGGTCACCAGGATACCTCCCGGCTCCAATGCGATCATGGCTCGCCTGTTGAGATCCGTGTACCCTTTACGTGCCTCCTGGAGAGCACTCTTGGTCTTGGCAAAGGCGGGAGGATCCACTACAACCACGTCGAAGCTACCTCGCCGTACTCCTTTGAGATAAGTGAAGACCTCCTCCTGGATAAATTCGCATTTGGAGAGGACCCCATTGCGTCGTGCATTGTCCCCGGCCTGTGCGATGGCATCCGGGGATTCATCCACCCCCGTCACCTCAGCCGCCCCCGCAAGAGCTGCCGTCATACTCCAGGCCCCGTTGTAGCAAAAAAGATCAAGGATCCTCTTGCCCTGCACCCATCGCCTCAGTGCTGCGCGATTGTCCCTCTGATCCAGATAGAAGCCGGTTTTCTGGCCTCGCAGTGGATCCAGGGAATATTCTATGCCATCGATTCTCACCGAGAAGGGGTTGGGGAAGTTCCCGTAGGCGATTCCCTTTTCGAAAGGGAGTCCCTCGAGCGCCCGTGCCTGCGTGTCGTTGCGAAAAACCACTGCCCGGGGCTCAAAAAGCTCAATCAAGATTTCCCGAAGCGTGGTCTCCATTAAGGCCATACCGAGGGTCGACACCTGGGTGACGAGGACATCCTCGTAGCGGTCCACCACAAGGCCTGGAAGACCATCGGATTCGCCGTAGACGGCCCGATAGCAGAGGGAATCGGGATAGAGGAGGTTTCTTCGCAGCGCATCCGCGTCTCTGATCCGGTCACGAAAATACGCCCTTTCAGGCTCCTGTCCGGGAGGACTCACGAGGCGCACCAAAATGAGGGATCTGGGGTTGATATACCCGACGCCCAGGGGGACGCCCTTGGATGAGAACACCTCAACCAGACTGCCCGGTTGGTATTCGGAGATTCTTTCAGCGATTTCATTGCTGAATACCCAGCGATGCCCCTTGAGGATCCGCCGTTCCCTGCCGGGCTGAAGATGCAGTGGTTTCATACCCCAGTTTCCCAAGATGCAAAAGAAAAGAGCGCCCACTTTGACGCGAGCGCTCCAAGATGTGTTCACAACAATGACTATCGGGTCTCTTCGACCTTCAGGGACTCAAGGAGAATCCGGTAGTCTTCATAAAGATCTGCCGACCCCTCGATGATTTCAAAAAGATCATCGAGGTCCAGATTGATGACTGCATCCTTGTCCGGAGACTCTTCCTTCAGCTCGATCCAAATCCAGTCCAAGAGCATCTCTTCAGCGTCATCGTAGCCGTCTTCATGCTTATCCAAAGTCCCATCGACCACCTTCTGATTCACTCGTTTCAAGGCGGTCTTCACAAATTCCTTCATTTCCATGGGGTGTGGCCTCCGTTTATGTTGGGGAACCGGACCGCAACGGTGTATTCCATCGGAATAAGGGGTAAGATCAGTGATGTCTCCTCCGCCGGGTCGATGTTCGTTCCAAGGCTACATAGCCTATTTCTCTGGGCGATTCAATGCAATTGTCCCGATATCCCAGGAAAAACAGCATGCGATCCTCCCGCGATCCCAGGCTTGTCTTTCCAGCCGATCTCTCATCATGTCCTTGATTTCCTTACAATCAACAACCATACTACTGACTTACAGCAATCAAAACCATCTTCCACTCCAACACCAAGCACAGGATGCACTGCAATGCAGAGAAGGATGAGCGACAAGCCTGAAAAACAGTATGTCATCGATGCCATGACCGTGAGCGATTCATGGCGCCTTTTCAAGATTCTGGCGGAGTTCGTGGACGGTTTCGAGACGCTCTCAGAGGTGTTTCCTGCAGTTTCCATATTTGGGTCGGCCAGGGTGAAGCCTGGAGATGCGATCTACGAGATGACCGTCGTCACTGCGCGCAAGCTTGCCGAGAGTGGCTTCCACATCCTCACGGGGGGGGGGCCTGGAATCATGGAAGCGGGCAACAAGGGAGCAAGGGAAGGCGGGGCAAAATCGGTGGGTTTGAACATCGAGCTTCCCCTGGAACAGGAGCCGAATCCTTATGCCAATATCGCGATGAACTTCCAGTATTTCTTCGTCCGCAAAGTCATGTTCGTCAAGTATGCGCAAGCATACATCGGCATGCCGGGCGGATTTGGGACAATGGATGAAATCTTCGAAGCCATGACCCTCATCCAAACAAGGCGGATCAAACCGTTCCCCGTCATCCTGATGGGCAAGGACTACTGGGATGGGCTCATGGACTGGATTCGGGGCACACTTTTGGAGCGGGGCTATATCTCAAGGGTGGACCTAGATATCGTGACCGTGCTCGATGACCCGGACGAGGCCGTGCACATGATCAAAAAGTATGTGATCGTTTGAGTGCCACTGCACAGAGGACTCTGTCCAAGCTCCCGTGAGGCTTCCTCACTCGGGCGACCTTCCATGACCTTTTTGGGGGCGCGTTCAGGGATGGATATCTTCCATTCCTCATTCCGGCAGAAGCCGACATCCAGAGTCTTGAAACGATCTAGCCCCCGACATTCGCCGGCGTGGTCCTTGGACCTTCTCTCAAGTGCCGGAGTTCCCAGGCGCTGCCGAATCCCTGACCTATCGCCAAATGGCGGCTCGTTTCCAGGTCTGTTTGTCAGGTCGACTTATTGTATCAATGGGTCGCCTCCCGGGGAGTGAACTCCAGGTGTCCTTCGTGGGGATGAAGCGCAGTGGACGCCTCGATGACGATGCTTGCGCCGTATTGCTTTTCAAGGTCCGCCAGGTCTGTTCGCTTCCGGTTGAGGAGGTAGTTTGCCACTTGCACGGAAAAGGTGCCTCGCACTGCGGCGGGCTTCTTCTGCGCCAGCATGAGCCATATCCTCCTGAAATAGCTGATGGCGGTAGCCTCAGAAGATCTTGTCAAGCCAACGCCCTTGCACATAGGGCACTCCCGGTAAGAACCCCGCATAATATTGAGTCCAAGATGCTGGCGGGAGAGTTCCAGCAGCCCAAACCTGGAGATCCGTCCCACTGTGATCTTGGCCTTGTCCTTCTTGAGCTCTTCCTTGAGGCGCCGTTCCACTTCACGGTTGTGGCGGTTTTCTCGCATATCGATGAAGTCGATGACGATGAGACCCCCTAGATCACGAAGTCTCAATTGTCGCGGGATCTCCCCGGCAGCTTCAAGGTTCACCTTATAGACCATTTCCTCCAGGGCGGAATCCCCGTTGGTTCGCCCGGAATTGACATCGATAGCCACCAAGGCCTCTGTCTGGTCAATCATCAGATGGCCTCCGGACTTCAGCGGAACCTTGTTGCGGAATATCTGCTCGATCTGGTCTTCCAGGTGGTACTTGTGGGTGATGGGCCCATCCTCCTTGTAAAGCTTCACGATGCGGGGATCTCTTGGACTTATGATGCGCATGAAATCTTTGACCCGTCTGTGCACATCCCGGTCATCCACAAGTATGGTCTTGATGTTGGGGTTGAAGTAATCGCGGATGACCCGTATGGCCAGATCCTGTTCCTTGTAGATGAGGGCGGGGGCTGGGGTTTCCTGGACCTGCTTCTTGATTTCCTCCCAGATCTTGACGAGGTGATTCAGGTCCTTCGCAAGTTCCTTTTTTGTGCAGTCTTCTGCCGCCGTCCGGATGATGATGCCGAACCCTTCGGGAATCTTCAGCCCCTTGGCCAGCTCCTTGAGGTGTTCCCGCCGCGTTTCATCCTCGATCTTTCGCGACACCCCACGCTGGGATTGACCGGGCATGAGGACCAGGTCGCGCCCCGCCAGGGAGATATACGTGGTGAGGAGGGCTCCTTTGGTGCCGATCTCCTCTTTCTCCACCTGGACCAGGACTTCCTGACCCGCTTCGATGACATCCTGAATCCTCGCATGCTCGGAGGCTTCGGTTCGAAAGTATTCCGGGTGAATCTCGTGGAAGGGGAGGAAACCGTTACGCTCAACCCCGTAATTCACAAAAGCCGCCTGCAGGCTCGGTTGAACGTGGGTGATGATCCCCTTGTACAAATTTCCGACCACTTTGCCCCGCGAGGCCGTTTCGATGAAGAACCCCTCAAGTGTCTGCCCCTCAACCAGTGCCACGCGGAATTCCTCCGGGTGAGCGGCATTGATGATCAGTGTCTGATTCGCCATGATTTTGCCCTGCCATTCTCGCCCGCCGTGCGGGCTTCCATGTGCTGTTTTGCCTGGTACATGAATGTGCGCAGAGCCACTTCCCGATTCGGTTGATAGGTGCCGTCGTAGGGGGCGTCCAGATAGGGAATCCCCTGCTCGTGGAGCAAGGGTTTCAGAACCGCCGCACAGATAGTGCTCGGCATACATGTGAAAGGGAACACGTTGACGATGCCATCGAAGCCGTCATGGACATATTCCAGTGCCCCGCCGATACTGAGTGCTGCTTCGGTTCCTATGTCAAAATTGAAGAGGTGATCGTTCTCGAGTCTCTTTTCAATGGTTCCTATCCTGTGATCAGGCTGGATATCCAGGTGTGCCAGGACACGCCGGTAGACCTGGCCCTGTCGCCAAAACTGATAGAGGCGCTCGATTTCCAGATCGAGCAACTGTCGCCCTGCTTGCCGGAGTTGAGCGTGGTTTTTCTCCCTCCACGCCAGTTTCAGGTGGCGTCGTGTTTTGCGGATGCGCTCATAGGTGACGAAGTTCACCCATTCTCCAAGGGATGCGTCCACGACTTCGCCGCCGAAGTCCTCCAGGCAACGAATGATATTCTGGTTTGAATCGGGATGGCTGCGCAGATAAATTTCTCCAACGATGCCGATGCGGGGACGCCTTGGCTTGTCGGGATCCAAGAAAGAGGACGCCTGGACTGCAACTTCTTCCACCATTCGGTGAAGACGATTGAAGTCAAGGTTCGCCCCTGTGGACTCGATGGCTGCAACAAGCCGCTTCAATGCCTCATCCACGCAGGCGTCCGTCATCCCCGTGTGCCGCTCGTACGGACGCACCCTCCACACGATGCGGTCCAGGACGTCGGCGATGATTACGGCGATGTAGCTCAATTTTCTGAAAGACGATGCATGCTCCTCGGGGAGGAGCCCACTGGTGGCATATGCGTCGCCGGTCGACAGGTACACGATGGGGACATCCCTGAATTGAGGAAACCGATCGAGGATCAGTCTCTGCATCTTGGTGTACATCCCAAATCTGCAAGGACCATCCGCTTCCGGGAGGAAGTATACATACTTCCCCGGGGAGAATGTGTCACCCAGTCGATCCTGCTCTTTCTGGAGATGGTGGAGGATGTCTCCCAGGGTCACCTGGCATGGAAAGCACTCCTTTCCCGACGTGAATTGCTTGCCGGACGCGAGCCCCTTGTAAGTATCCATGACAATCGCGTCCACGCCGAAAGCACGAAAACACCCCGCGATCAAACGGGCTCCAAACGGAGCCATATCGGGAATCAGGAGGGTTTTTCCGGAAACGTCGAATTGACTGACTCTGGCGTGAAACTGATCAAAGGCCTGGTGACCAATTGGTGTTGCCATTCCTTGAGACTCCCTCTCCGCTATCCAATAGCTTCCAGGCTGTCGCCCTTGGACCACAGCTTCTCCTGGATGTTACCGACGACATTCTGGTATGCCTCGATGCGGGTGAGAACCCCCGCCACCGCGCTATGCTCGTCGAGCTCCAGGATAAGGGAGGGCTTTTCTCGGAGAATGTGCCTGTAAAAATGCTCGATGAAAGAATCGGCGCCGCAGCTGAAATTGGTCAGGTGAACGCCATACCAGTTTGGCGTTGCAGCGATACGCTTGGCGGTGCGCAGAATCTTGGCTCCGATGCCCCAGTACATTCCAGGAAAATCGCTCAGATCCTCTCCGTCGATGTCCAGGAAATCCATAGGGAGTGCACGGATCCCAAGTTTTGCGAATTGCCTGCCCAGTTGCAGATTGAGGCGCTCGTCATAGAGATTGTAAGGTCTCCCCGTGACGATCCACAGGGGGCGGGTCACCGGAGTCTGCTGAATGGCTTCCTGACCACGGCGGCGAAGCCTCTTCTGGAAGGCTTCCTGCCTCATCCACGCTCTCCCGATGGCCCGTTCAATGGCCTGCAGGGAGGGCCTCACGTGGTCAGGAATGCTCCGGTGGATCGGCTCGGCAAGATGCTCCGGGCCGTCCTTCAGATGAAGGGTCGGGCGGATCAACCGGTGTGGAGGGATGCTCAAGGCCGCCCTCACCATGTACTGGGAACTCTCCACGAGAGGGCAGAAGAAGCCACTTTCGTGAGATTCCGGTGTGGGCATGTTGATGACGTTGGGAAGGAAGAACATTTCCGCACGGTCCATAAGCGACCGCACATGGCCGTGGAACACCTTCACGGGAAAGCATGTTTCCGCCGTCATGCTCTCCACGCCGCTCAGGACAAGCCGGTTGTTGGTCCTCGGACTGAGAAGAACCGTGAAGCCCAACTCCGCAAACAGATGGGTCCAGAAGACTCCCCATCCCAGGGTGTGCAGAGCCAAGGGAATTCCGACGGTCGGTTTCGCGAGATCCTCCTTGCGAACCAGTTCCAGGGAGGATATCCCCTTCTCCTCCAATGCTTCCTGGAACATGTGCTGATGTTCCAAGAAGAAGTTGGACTCGTGAACGCCCTCGTAGCGGCCCACCTCATAGCGGCCGCAGTCCCCACCCCAAACGCTCTTCTTCCCCCCGAAGTTGTACACCTTCAACTTGCACTCGTTATGGCACTTCTTGTCCGCTTTGCAGACGCTCTCGGCATAGTTCACTTCCATCCGGGCCAGCGCCTCCAGATCCCGCGAGTGCTGTGACAATTCACCCCTATTGAAAAGTTCCTTGACGGCAAGGGCCGCCCCAAAAGCTCCCATCACCTCCCTGTGTTTTGGCACGAGGATCGGGCGACCCAAAACCTTTTCAAAGGCTGCCACGATGCCCTGGTTGAGGGACGGACCGCCGAGGAACATGATCCGCTGCCCAATGATGCGCTTCTCCACCACTCGGTTGAGGTAGTTGTAGACAATGGCGTAGCACAGCCCAGCGATGAGATCCTCACGTTCGGCGCCTTTCTGGGCATAGCTGACCAAGTCCGATTCCATGAACACCGTGCACCGTTCAGCCAGGTTGACGGGGTTCCGGGCCGAGAGAGCGATCTCCTGAAATTCCTCCACAATATTGATCTTCATCTTGTTGGCCAATTCGTGGAGGAAACTCCCCGTGCCCGCCGCACACACCTTGTTCATGTCGAAGTCCAAAGGGTGTGTGTCCTCGATGTGGATGTATTTGGAATCCTGTCCTCCAATCTCAAAAATCGTGTCGATCGCCGGATCCACCGCCACGGCACCGCGAGCGTGGGCCGTGATCTCGTCAATGATGAGATCCGCGCTCAAAAAGTCCCCGACCACGTTTCGACCGGAGCCCGTCGTGGCAATGGCTGCAAGTCGAATCCGTTTTCCCACTTCCCTGTTGAGAATCTGGAGAAGCCTCTGGGTGACTTCGATGGGCTTGCCCTGAGTGGGAACGTAAGACTTGTGGAGAATCCGGCCACTGTCATCGATGAGTGCGTACTTGGTGGAGGTGGAACCGATGTCCACCCCGAGGTAGGCCTGGGTAGGCTGTTTGCGGCTCTTGCCCCATGGGGACAGGGTGTTGTCCGGATCAAAACTGGTGAGCCTCAGTTCCAGGCATTCCGCCTTGGGAAATTCGTAATTGGCCAGGGCATGAGTACGCCCCAGCCGCTCGATATCGACACGGTTGCGCAAACCCTGCTTCTGTGCCTGCAGTGCCGCCCCGAGTGCCCCCAGGGAGGTGTGGTGCACGGGGACCTGCAGGCCTGGAAAATAGCTCTGGAATGCCTGGACCTGCAGGCGGTTGGAAGCCATCCCCCCAATGAACACGATCGGCTCGGCAAGGTCCCGGTTCCCCACGATGGTGCTCATGTAGTTCGCCGCGTTGCCGTAATGAAGTCCGGCAATGATGTTGGGAAGGGTCTCCCCCTTGTTTTGGAGGTGGATCATGTCGGACTTGGTGAAAACTGTGCACCTGCAGGCAACGGGTGCGGGGTAGGTACTCTGGAGACCGAGGGCGATGAAGTCTTCCAGGGTCTGCTGAAGCTTCTCCTGGTCCATATGAAAATCAGCGCCGTACATAGAGAGGGCAAGCCGCTCAGCCTGTTGATCGATGAAGGACCCGGTGCCGGATGCACAGGGTCCGTTCATGTTGAATGACTGGAGTTGCCACTGGTCTCCCTGATGTCCCAGTTGGAACAGGGCCGCGTCCTGGCCGCCGATGCTGATGATTGTGCGCACGCCAGGCATCACATGGGTCACTCCCACCACCTGGGCGATGGTTTCCACTTCATATGGCGCGGACAGGATCTGTGCCACCAGTTGTCCATGGACACCCGTGAACGACACGGATCGGATGCTGGTGTGATCCCATGAATGGCCATCCCTTTCAGCGTGGGGGTGGAGGATTTCATCGAGAAGCCTGTGTGTTTCCTCATAGACAAGGCCGAAGTGTCGTATGTAAGGTGTTTCGAAGACAATCTTCCCCTCTTCGTTGATCACGATACAGTTGATGCTGACTGAGCCGATATCGATTGCTGCGTCATATTCCATAGGTCAGTTCCTCAAGACCAGGTTTTCGAAACGACGGAACCAGGAGCCGATGAAAACCACATCCAGACTATCCGTGAATGCGCTGGCTGTTGCCACCCGCCCTTCGCCGTGGGCTTGCAGCGGCGAGCAAAAAAAACCATGACCCCCCGGACACGGGGGAGGGGAACTGAACGGACGAATACAGAGCGGCAAGAGGTGGGAAAGCCTGCGGGTGATGAAATCCAGACCATTCACCCGTCGGGCGATTTGCATATCTCTGCAGAACCGGTTGCCTGCCGGACGGTTCCACGGCATCCGCACTCTCACCAAATTCACGAACGCCGGTACTATAAATTCTCCCATTGAAGGATTCAAGCCTTGTTTCTGGACGATCACCACAGAGGGGAAGGCAAAGCACGACGAGAGCCCGAACGCAAACAGGCAAATGCGACCCGCTGCTCGATCATTCTTCCCGCTTCAGCAAGGCATCCCCCATGGAAAAATCTGTGCCCAGGCGGACCAAGGCATTTCGCACGTCATCAGGGCAAGGACGGGGGGATTTCAGCGTCCTAGCGCAAGAAAGCGCCGATGGCTCCAACTCCGTGCAGCACTGCGCAGGCCTCCTCTCCCTTGATTTCCTCGATCTTTCCTCCCATCTCGAGGACTCTCTCCGATGCAAGCCACA
>CAZURN010000057.1:0-18880 GCA_964623165.1 uncultured Syntrophobacteraceae bacterium | reverse complement strand
AGGGACCGACCGGTTATGAGCCGGTGGCTCTACCAACTGAGCTATGGGCCCCCACGCCCTCGAACAATATGAAAAATTTCTATAACGAGCCATTCGGAATCATGTCAAGCCTAATTGACAGGGTCACGTCTCGATGAAGCTCTTGAGCTCTTTCCTGCGGCTGGGATGGCGAAGTTTTCTCAATGCCTTCGCCTCGATCTGCCGGATGCGCTCTCGAGTCACGGCAAAGTCCTGCCCCACCTCTTCCAGGGTGTGATCGGCCTTCTCCCCGATGCCGAATCGCATGCGCAGGACCTTCTCCTCCCTCGGAGTCAGTGTGGCCAAGGCTTTTCTCGTCTGTTCGCTCAGGTTGAGATTGATCACCGCGTCGACAGGCGATGCCACCCGCTTGTCCTCGATGAAGTCGCCCAGATGGCTGTCTTCCTCTTCACCAATGGGGGTCTCCAGACTGATCGGTTCCTTGGCGATTTTGAGCACCTTGCGCACTTTTTCCACGGGGAACTCCATCTTCTCCGCAATTTCCTCCGGGGTCGGCTCGCGACCCAGTTCCTGAACCAGGTAACGGGAGGTCCGAATCAACTTGTTGATGGTCTCGATCATGTGCACGGGAATGCGAATGGTCCGTGCCTGATCGGCGATGGCCCTGGTGATGGCCTGGCGGATCCACCATGTGGCATATGTGCTGAACTTGTACCCCCTTTGGTACTCAAACTTATCGACCGCCTTCATGAGACCGATATTTCCCTCCTGAATCAGGTCGAGGAATTGAAGCCCACGGTTGGTGTACTTCTTGGCAATGCTCACGACGAGCCTGAGGTTCGCCTCAATGAGTTCGCTCTTGGCCACCTTGGCACGCAGCATTCCATCCTCCACGCGGCGGAGGATCAGCCTCAGTGATTTGGAGTCCATCTTGACTTCCAATTCCTGCTCCACGATCCTTTCCTTGGCATCGATGGCCCTCCTGGCCAACCGCATGAAATCTTCCCGGGTCAACCCAAGACGGCTCACGTAGGAGTCCAGGTGTTCACCGTTGTTGAGGGCTGCATCATAAAGGGGCTTGAGCTCCAGGAAGGGTTTCCCGCATCGCAGGAGACAGTCCTCCAGGTCCCTTTCACAGTGCTCTATCTCCTCCAATCTGTTCCTGAGCTTGTCGATGATGCTGTCGATATGCCTTCTGCCAAGGTGCAGCCCTTTGAGCAGGCTGACAATCTGTTCCTTGTTTTGTTGCAGCTGATTCTTGAGCACGGCTTCTTCATCGGCGGTGATGCCCTGACCCAGGAGCCTGGTCTGCATGCTTTTGTTGGCTTCATCCAATCGCCGCACATCGTCGAGTATGCCGATGATCCGGGACCGGTGGGACGCGTCTTCCTCCGGCGTCATCTCCTCGTCGACCTCCCGCAGAACATCACAAAGCCTGCTGCCTTCAGTCTCCAGCTTGGCCTTGAGGCTCATGATCTCCTTGATGCCAATGGATGACTCCATGATGGCATTGAAGACCTCCCTTTCACCAGCTTCAATCCTCTTGGCAATTTCCACCTCTCCCTCGCGGGTGAGGAGTGAGACCTGCCCCATTTCACGAAGATACATCTTCACCGGGTCCGTGACGCGACTGCTTGCATCAGCATCCAGGTGCAGATCCTCTTCGTCCTCCTCCAGAAGCACGTCCGCATCGGCTCCGACTCCGTCGCGAACTACCTGAACCTGCTGCTCGGAATCGACGATTTCTATGTCCATTTCGTCGAAAATCATCATCATGTCGTCGAGTTTGTCCGGTGACACAAGGTCGTCGGGCAGGGCTTCGTTGACCTCATCATAGGTGAGGTACCCCTTCTCTTTGCCAACAGTGATGAGACGCTTGATGTCATCCATCTCAGGCTTGCTGAGAGCAGGATCCCGGCGTTGCTTCGTGTCCTTGTCCGCCATCGGTCATTCTCTCCCTAGTTGTTTTCCGATGCTGCCCGGCCCTTCTTCCTCATGGAACCAAGCTCCTGAATGCGCGCCAAAATGCACTTGACCTCCCGCACATCACCCGCGTTCTCCGCCCGTCGCAGCGCCTCCTGCAGATCAAAACACTCCCATCGTGTCTTTCTTCCCAGAAGGGCCTCCAGCCAGTCTTCCATGTGGATCCGCGGTTCGTGTATTTCAGCCGTATCCAACATGAATTGTGTATAAAGCCCTCTGGTTTCATCATCTGAGAGTGCGTCGTAAGCCGTCCTCGGGACCAAACCCACGGGCTTCTCATCCAGCGCCTCGATAAGGGCCGCGGCAATGGCCTTCAAAGGCAGCTCCCGGAAGAACTCCAGGGCACCGGACGAATCCACCGTCTCAATCAGTTCGGGGTACTTGATCATCAACCGCACAATGCTCTCTTCAAGAGAAGGTGTCCCTTCCTCTCTCGAGGCACAGGTGCGATGCCGCCCGGAGGACCATTTGAACGGACGTCTGGCTCCGTATCCCAACTGCTGCTCTACGGTCTCTTCCGATAGGGAGAGACGATCGGATACCAAACGTAAATACTCCGCCCGGAGTACAGGCTGCCGAGTTGCCTCGAACAGCGGTTTTAGCTCGGCAATGATCCCCGCCTTTCCCGATACACTCCCGTCCCATCCGTCAAGAATCCTCCGCATGGCAAAGGTCCCCAGTTCCTGCCTCTGCCTTACCAGGTGTTCGAAGCCGGCCAGACCCTCGGCTCTAAGGAAGTCGTCAGGATCCATGCCTTTGGGGAAATGCACGCAGCTGACTGGCATCTCCTCTTGGAGAAAGAGTGGAAGCGCACGGATCATGGCCTTGTTCCCTGCCTCGTCCGCATCATAGGCCAGGATGACCTCATCGGCCATCCTCTTGAGGAGGCGCACCTGCTGCGGTGTCAAAGCAGTGCCTAAAGTGGCGACCACCCGGTAGTATTCGTGAACATGAAAGGCGAGAAGATCCATGTACCCTTCAACCAGGACCACCTGACGCAAGTCCCGACATGCCTCCCTGGCCCTGAAGAGCTGATACAGCATGCGGCCCTTCTGGTAGACCAGGGTTTCCGGGCTGTTCAGATACTTGGGCTCATCCCGTGCATCGGAAGCCAGAATCCTGCCCCCAAACCCCACGATGCGCCCCCGGTCGTCCTTGATCGGAAACATCAGGCGATTCCTGAAACGATCGTAAAACCTGGTGCCATCCCGGGGACTCCTGGCGAAAAGACCGGCCTTGACACCCAGTTCGAGGTCTGTGCCAGACTTCCTAAGGTGGCTGACAAGCCCGTCCCATCCCGGAGGGGCGTAGCCCAAACCCTCCTCCTCCACAACTCTTTGAGGCAGGCCACGCTTCAACAGGTACTCCCTGGCACTCCTGCCGGATTCACTATGGTGGAGCTGTTTGCGGAAAAAGTCCCCACTCGCGTGGAGAACCGCATACAATTCTTCCTTTTCCCTTCGAGCCGCCTCCAGTGCACCGGGCGATACCCCGCGCTCCAGATCCATCTGCGGCAGGGCAATATGGTAACGCTCAGCGAGATAGCGGACGGCGTCCATAAACGGGAGGTTCTGGTATTTCATCACAAAGGAGAGAACGTCCCCACCGCTTCCACATCCAAAGCAGTGATAAAACTGGTTGTTGGAATCGACCGCGAAAGAGGGGGTCTTTTCCTGGTGAAACGGACAAAGTCCCACATGACGGTTCCCGGTCCGGCGCAACGGGACCACCTGCCCAATTACATCAATAATGTCGACGGATTGCTTAACTAGAGTGGCGAGATCGGAGGAATTCACGGAAAGCAGCCCACTCCTCTCGGAAGCCATCAACAACTCCCCCCTCCATTTTCCTGGACTGGCAAACTTTCAATTTTTATCGGCAATGAAAAACAAAATCAAGGGGTGAGAGAAAGTTTTGGGTGGGTTGAAGGCAATTTAGTGGATCAGGCTGGGCCAGGCGCCAAGGAACACCGCAGCGAGTCCCGGAAACTCATTGCAGCTTCTTTCGCACAAGTTCATTCACCAGTTTGCCGTCGGCTTTTCCTGACACCTTGGGCATGAGCACCTTCATGACTCTTCCCATGTCCCTCGCTGATGTGGCACCTACTTCGGAGACGGCCTCGGTCACGATTCTCTCCAACTCCTCCTCGCTGAGGGGCTCGGGCAGAAAGCCCTGCAGCACGCGAATCTCCTCCTCTTCCCGCGCCGCCAAATCCTGGCGGTCCGCTTTCCCGTATTGCTCGATGGCGTCCCGCCGCTGCTTGATCTGCCCGGAAATCACCTGCTGGATTTCCCCTTCTTTGAGGGATCTCTTGATCTCCTTTTCCTTAACCTTCAGGGCCGTCATGAGAAGACGCACGGCGTTGAGTCTGTTCTCATCGCGAGCCTTCATGGCCTCCTTGAGGGCCTCCTCAATGCGTTGACTGAGTTCCATGTCCACCTCGATTTCCAGGTGTGATTCTTTCTCGATCCTCCAGATAGGCCTTGACGAAGCTCAGAGCCTCTCTCAGGTCAAGGGTGCCGTCGTAGATCGCCTTCCCCGTGATGACGCCCGTGAGCCCCAGGGGAATGAGAGGCAGCAAGGCTTTGATGTCAGCGATGCTTGCGACCCCACCTGAAGCAATGACCGGGACATCGACAGACTTGAGAAGACGGCGCGTGGCATTGACATTGACACCGGACTGCATGCCATCCCGATGAATGTCCGTGTAAATGACTGCACCGAGAGGCAGGTGTGAAAAACGACGCACCAGGGACACGGCGTCGGTCCCCGTGGTCTCCTTCCAGCCTTCGACAGCCACCAGACCATGACGAGCGTCGATACCCAGGGCCACTCGCCCCGGGTAGATCCCGCAGGCTTCCTCCAGCAGTTCGGGCTGGCGGAGCGCAGCAGTTCCAAGTATCACACGGTTGACCCCCATCTCAAGGTAATCCCGGACAGTCTCAAGGTGCCGAATTCCCCCACCGACCTGGACGGGAATCTTCACGGCACTCAAAATGGCGAGGATGACCTCGCGATTTCTGGGCTCACTGGAAAAGGCTCCGTCAAGGTCCACAACGTGGAGCCATTGGGCGCCCTCGTCCTCCCACCTGCGGGCCACCACAGACGGATCTTTGCCATAGACCGTGGATCGCTTCGGGTCCCCCTGCATGAGCCTCACACATTGGCCGTCCTTGATGTCGATCGCCGGAAAGATGATCATGGGTGTCCTTCGTCACATGCCGTTCTGTTCGAATTCAGAACACTCAAGTTCTGACTCGAGAAGCTCTCGAAGATAGGGCGGGGGTTTGAGCACTCTCCGGTCCCTTGTAACACACGCATGAACCGTATGCCCGCTGGCCAGGAGCTCACCGCCCCTGATCACTTCGTAGTCGAATCGCAGCCGGGCCCTTCCCTCGAATTTGAAGGTGCTTTGCACCGTGAGCAAGTCATCGTAAAACGCGGGGCGGCTGTAGTTGCAGTGAGCTTCAAGCACCGGAAGGTAAACACCCCGCTCCTCCAACTCCCGGTAGCTCATCCCCCTGGCTCGAAACCACTCCGCACGGCCCACTTCGAACCACTTGAGGTAGTTGCCGTGGTAGGCCTGCCCCATGGCGTCCGTGTCACCATACAGGACCCTGATTTCAGCCCGAACCTTCATGCGCTTCGATCTCCAATGCCGCAAAGGCGGCAGCCTGTCCATGGGGCACAGCCTCAGCACACCGGGTTCTGATTGGCAAGAAAAGCGCCAAAGCCAAGAACCCGTTGAATTGGGCCTTTCCCCCTCAGGCCGGGACCCCGACAAAGATCCTGAAGAGTTCTTCACCGTCGGCAATTTCCCAGCCCGTCGCTCTTGCGGTGGCCTCGCAGAATTTCCTGTCCGGGATCCGGCTTCCGGACGCAGCATGGAGGTTTTCCATGAACAGGAGCGGCACCGGGTCTTTCACATGAGTGCGCCTAGCGATGGGAGTGAGATGATCGCAAAGGACCAGGATCCTCACCCGGGGGTGCCTGCGGGCCCTGTCAATGACGGGTCCCACCACCCTTGTGTCAAAATCCTCGATGGCCTGAATCTTTTTTTCTATGCTCCCCTCGTGCCCAGCCTCGTCAGGAGCCTCAATGTGCACATACACGAACTGGCCCGTCTCAAGGGATTCCATGGCCGCATCCACTTTGCCCGCATAGTTGGTGTCCAGGTATCCCGTGGCACCCGGAACGTAGATCGGGACAAGACCTGCGTAAACGCCCAACCCCTTCAACAGATCCACCGCCGAGATCATTGCACCCTTGAGCCCATACCTCTCCTTGAGGGTAGGCATGGATGGAGCCTTTCCCTGACCCCAAAGCCACACGGCATTAGCGGGCCGTTTGCCCTCCTCAGCCCGTTTCCGGTTCACCGCATGGTCTGCCAATATCGCCGCAGCCCGTTCCATGAAATCGAGAATGACTGGTTCTTCCTCGTACACTCTCACATACTGGGACACTGGCTCCCCGGAGATGTCGTGGGGAGGGGTGGTGCACAGATCCTCCCGACCCCCGGACCATACCAAAAGGTGACGATAGCTTACTCCGGGATAGAGGCTGAGAGGGGCTCCCTCCAACGCGTCCTGCAGTGCTGCGACGAGCTCGTGGGCCTCCCCCGTGGTGATGTGGCCCGCCGAATAGTCCTCCATTCTCAGGACGCCGGCCCCGTCGCTTTTCAAGTTCACTAGGTTGCAGCGGAAAGCCACTTCATCCGGTTTGAGCCGAATCCCCATGCTGGCTGCTTCCAGCGGAGCCCTCCCCGTATGATAGCGGAGGGGGTCATACCCGAGGAGGCTCATATTGGCCACATCGCTCCCAGGTTCCATGGATTCCGGGATCGTTGTGACCATGCCCGCTCGACCGTGACACATGAGCCAGTCCATGTTTGGGGTTCTGGCCACCTCAAGAGGGGTCCTCCCGCCGATCTCTTCCAGAGGGTAGTCGCCCATCCCATCCCCGACAAGAATGATGTATTTGGTTTCCATGCCCGTCCTGTATGATTCGGTAATGAAAAGCCCTGACGGAGGCGCTAATAGAGAATGCCGGTCTCCTGGTTCTCGATGCGAATGACCTGAGTGGGCGCCAGCACAACATCCAACCTGGCGATCTCCTCCAGGGCCTTGCGGACATTGCTCTCCAGAGCTTCGTGGGTGAGCATGACAATGGGCACGGCGCCTTCCATCTGGCGCCCCTTCTGGATGACTGAAGCGATGCTGATGTCGTTGACTCCGAGGATGCCGGCGATCTTTGAGAGAACCCCCGGCCGGTCCACGGCGGCAAATCGGAAGTAGTAGCAGGTGGTGATCTCGGCAATGGGTTTGCTCGGGATGTCGCGAAGGTGTTCGGGCAAGAATGCCAGATGAGGTACGCGGCCCGGCGTGTTGCCGCGCATGTCCCTGGCTATGTCCACGAGATCGCTCACGACGGCACTGCCCGTGGGCATCATGCCTGCCCCCATGCCATACAGCATGATGTTCCCCACCGCATTTCCGTGGATGTACACGGCATTATAAGCCTCTGTCACACTGGCGAGGACGTGGTCTTTGGGGATGAGGGTCGGATGAACCCGCATCTCTATCTTGTCGTTGTCCTTGCGGGCTATGGCCAGAAGCTTGAGCTGATAGCCGAATTCCTCCCCGAACTGGACGTCGAGCAAGTCCACCTTGGAGATCCCCTCTGTGTACACCTTGTCAAACTGGATTTTGGTCCCGAAGCAGATGGCACTGGCAATGGCCAGTTTGTGGGCGGCATCCGTCCCTTCGATGTCCAGGGCCGGGTTTGCCTCGGCATATCCTTTGGCCTGAGCCTCCTCAAGAGCCGCGGCAAAGCCGAGACCCCCCTCGGTCATCCGCGTGAGAATGTAATTGGCCGTCCCGTTGAGGATGCCAAAGATCGTGTCCACGCGGTTCCCAGCAAGACCCTCGCGGAGGGCCTTAATCAACGGAATCCCGCCAGCCACCGAAGCCTCGAAACCGATGACCCGGCCATTCCTCTGGGCAACCTCAAACAACTCGTTTCCCGCATGGGCAAGGAGGGCCTTGTTGGCCGTCACCACGTGCTTCTTGCGTTCGAGGGCACGGATGATCAATTCCCTGGCAAAACCGGTCCCGCCAATCAACTCCACGACGATACCGATGTCAGGGTCGTCCAGGATATCCTCAACCCGGTTCGTGAGCATCTCCCGGGGAACATCCACTGGCCTGGGCCTATCCAGGTCCAGGTCTGCAACCCGTTTGAGCCGCAGGGGCACTCCAAGGCGATTCGCGATGGCCTCCGCGTTCTCGCGGAGGACCTCAATGACCCCGCAGCCGACGGTTCCCCAACCAATCAGGCCCACATGAGTGGCATTCATCCTTCCCTCGATTTCCGTTTCATTCGTTTGCTGTGTTTAAGAGAACAGAACGACGGCAGGCAACTGACGGACAGCATGCAAAGCCATGGAGCATCGCCTTGTGCCCCTGGGGCATTCTGCGGTGCGGCAGCCCATCTGTAAGGCTACTTCTGGAGGGCGCGCCGAATGCCTCGAATGGCCTGGCGCGTTCGCATCTCATTCTCGACGAGAGCGAATCGCACGCAATCATCGCCATATTCCCCAAACCCCAGCCCAGGGGAAACGGCCACCTTCCCCTCCTCGATCAGGTATTTGGAGAACTCGACGGATCCCATCTTGCGAAAGGCCTCCGGGATGCGTGCCCACACGAACATGGTCCCCTTGGGCTTCTCGATGGGCCAACCGATCCGGTTCAAGCCATCCACCAGAACGTCCCTTCGGGATTCATAGATGGACACGATGTCGCCGACGCACCCCTGGTCCTCGTTGAGGGCGATGATGGCCGCAATCTGAATGGGTTGGAAGACCCCATAGTCGAGGTAGCTCTTGATTCTTGTGAGGGCAGCCACCATTTCCGGATTCCCCACACAGAAGCCCACACGCCACCCTGCCATGCTGTAGCTCTTGGACATGGAAAAGAACTCCACCCCCACATCCTTGGCACCCGGCACCTGGAGGAAGCTGGGAGCCTGATATCCGTCGAAGGTGAGGTCAGCGTAAGCCAGATCGTGGATCACCATGATATGGTTCTCCCTGGCAAATTCCACGATCCTGCGAAAGAAGTCCAGATCGACCACAGCGGTTGTGGGATTGTGCGGGTACGAAATGATGAGCAGACGGGGCCTCGGCCAGGTCTGCTTGGTGGCGTGCTCCAAGTCTTCAAGGAAATTCCTGTCCGTCCCAATGGGTATGGACCGCACATCACCTCCGGCAATGATGGCCGAATACGGGTGGATGGGATACGTGGGATTGGGCGCAAACACCACGTGACCCGGCGATATGAGGGCCAGGACCAGATGAGACAGACCTTCCTTCGCCCCGATGGTGACCACCGTCTCTGATTCGGGATCGAGATCCACGTCGTAGCGGCGCTTGTACCAGTTGGTGATGGCTTCCCGAAGCTTGGTGATGCCCCTCGACGCCGAATATCGATGGTTGTGAGGCTTGTTGACCGCCTCCACCAGTTTGTCGATGATGTGTTTGGGGGTGGGAAGATCAGGATTTCCCATGCCCAAATCGATGACGTCCTCCCCCGCCCTCCTGCGCTCCATCTTCAAGGCGTTGACCTGGGCGAATACATACGGCGGCAACCGGTACATCCGGCTGGTTTGTGCGATATTGAAGCTCATGGCTGTTCTCCGTCTGTTTAAGCTTTGAATAGATAGCCCACAGACATGGATATGTCAAAGGATTTGCGGCACATGGGGGACTGGAGGGGTTGGGGTGTCAGAGGTTCAATGATGAGGTGTCCTCCAGCATGATTTCGAGTTCGGCCAGAACAACCTCCTTGACCCCAAGGGCATGAGCTTCGGGCAATCCTGCCAAAACAAGGGATGGATCATTGCTGATACCCAATCCCATTTTCCTGCACCCCTGATTCACGAGCCTCACCACCACCAAGAGCATGTCATTGGCGTCGAAGTCCTCCTTGTGGTGGTCCCGAGCGATGCTACAGTATGCGTCTGGGAGGTTCCACTGCTTCAGGAGCTTGTGGCCGCAATCAGGATGCATGCCTTCCAGGATCTCCAGGATGAAGGCATTGGACATATCGATGTCCACCCTTCCCGTTCCGTGGATCTTATCGACGATGTTCAAAAGAAAGAGTTTTCCGATGTCATGGAACAGACCGGCAAGAAACCCCTCTTGGCTCAGGTCCCGGTAGCCCGTCTTTTCCAGGAACCAGCGGGTCCCCAGGGCACAGCCCAGAGCATGCCGCCAGAGATTCTGCATGTGCGCGGCGATCACCTCGTTTCCGGCCCGGTAGAAATTTTTCTGGGTCACCATGACCACACAGTTGAGGAGTTGCCTGGTGCCCAGGCGCATGACCGCCTCCCTGATGGTGGAGACCTTCTTCAAACCGGCGAAAAAGGCCGAGTTGGCAATCCTAAGGATCTGGCTGGACAGGACCTGGTCTTTCAAGATGAGCTTCGCCACATGATCCACGCTGTAGTCGGGCTTGTTGAGGAGTTCCTGGATTTCCATGGCGATCCTGGGAAACACCCAGAGCTGGAGCTTTTCCGCCGTCAGGTGCTCCTTGATGATATCCAGCAGCGATTCCTTGTTGTCCGTCATGCTTCACCTATCAGTCGTTTGATATCCTGAAGCGGTCTGGGTTTTCCGACTCTGGGCAGGTGACGAAGCACTTCGCTGAGGGAAGTGGCGCCATTGGCCGCCTTCAGGAGGCCATCCTCGAGCAGCGTCACCAGCCCCGATGTTTCGGTGCTGATCTTTCTGATTTCGTAAGAGGTCTTTCGAGCAAGGAGGGCGTCCTTGACCATTTCATTGAGCACCAGGAGTTCGAAGACCCCCACGCGGCCTTTGTAGCCGCTATACCCACATGCCGAGCAACCCCGGCCGCTCTTGAACTGGAACCCTCTGGTGTCGCTATTGGTATAACCTAGGCGACGCATTTCCACCGGTGAAGGGATGTAAGGCTCCGCGCAATGTGGGCAGATCCTGCGGAGAAGCCTCTGGGCCAACACACACACCACCGTGGATGAGATCAGGAATGCCTCGATGTCCATGTTGAGAAGTCTGATCAACCCGCCGATGCTGTCTTCGGTGTGGAAGGTGGTCATGACCTTGTGGCCGGTGAGGGCTGCCTGGATACAGGTTTCAGCCGAGAACCGGTCCCTTATCTCGCCCACAACAATCACGTCAGGATCCTGCCTGACAATGTGGCGAAGGGTTTCCTCGTAGGTGAGCCCGATCTTGTTGTCGATGGAACATTGGGAAATGCCGTCCACCACGTACTCAACAGGGTCCTCAGCCGTGATGATGCTGGTGTAGATCTCGTTGAGGTGGCTCACACAGGCATAAAGGGTCGTCGTCTTGCCCGAACCGGTGGGTCCTGTGATGATGGTGACACCACTCGGCACATCCAGGGCATCGTAGCGAAACCGCTCGAGCATCCTCGGCACCATGCCGGTGTCATCCAGGTTGAGGAGTTGCCCTTTCTTGTTGAGAAGCCGCAGTACGGTCTTTTCTCCCCACAGCGTCACATAGAATGAAACACGCATGTCCACAGAAGTGCCGCTCCGCCGATCATCAAAGAGAATGCGGCCTCCCTGGTGCCTTCTCTTTTCCGCGATGTCCGCCTTGGCCATGATCTTGATGCGGCTGATCAGCGAGGGCGCGATGTCGATGGGCAGGTCCTTGTGGAGCATCAGGACGCCGTCCGTGCGAAATCGAATGCGCAACCTGTCCCGCATGGGTTCCATGTGGACATCGCTGGCATTGGACCTGATGGCCGCATCCAGGATGGAATTCACAAGACCCACGACGGTCTTCTCGTCAGGAGCCCCGGTCTTCAAATCCATGACACCACGTTCGATGGTGGTGACCACCTCCGACAGAACACTTCCTGGGCACATGGCGGGGGTGAGGGCTTTCCCGAAAAGCTTTTCCGCCGCATCCCGATCCCCCGGGCTCAGGGGATCCACAAAGGCGACGAGGACCTTCCCCTTCTCCCTTCGCACAGGAAAGAATCGATGGTCGGAGATCCATTTCACCGGGACCCTGGCGAGCAAGTCCCTGTCGATTTCCGAAATCCCCATATCATAAAGAGGGAACCCCAACTGGTAAGCGAGCACCTCCGTCAATTTGCGCTCTTCGATGAAGTGGGCATCAATCAGCACTTCTCCAAGCTTTTTGGCGCCATTGGACTCCTTTTGGATGGCGATGGCCGCCTGGAGCTCATCGGCGGTCAGGTAACCGAGTTCCACAAGCAGTGCCCCGATCCTCACCGACACGCGATTGGCGATGAGGGTCTCCCTGAGTTGCTGGGCCGTGATGAATCCCAATTCCTGCAGCACGGTGGTGAGGGTCTGCTTGGTGGTCAGCTTTTGTTGGACCCGCCTCGCATATGTGACCTGCTCCTCGGAAACGTGCCCCTCCTTGAGCAGGAGCCGGGCAATTTGAGCACCACTGTCCTCCGTCGGCGCGCCTCCGGAGGCTCTGGCAGGAGTCTCCCCGGGAGGGTCGACACGGTCTTTCTCCATTGTCTCAGAGGGAAGAGGCGAGTCCATGCGTGTTCAACCAGTCCAATTATTGACACCTTGAGAGATTGCGCCGCGCTGCAAGCGCCGTGAATTTGACGCGAAGGCCGGTGGTCCGTGCATCGACTCCAATGTCCATCAGCTTTGGCATTCCGCTCAATTGATAACGCGGGAAACGACCACCCGGTCCACGACCCTCAGGACGCGTGACGGAAAGGAGGGGCCATCACAACGTCAATCGCATCGTCTTCCGACCACGAATGTCGTGTGAATACAAATTCCTGGCCAAGAGAGGGATTTCGATCGCTGGAACTGCCAGAAAAGGGCAGGGGCTGCAGCATCCCATCACGCCAACAATGGGCGTTGGATCGACGGATACAAATCCATCAGGGATGTGGGGATCTCCGGGGACGGGAAGCGGGCTCTCATACTCACATGGAAGCCCAAGGCAAAATTCAGACTCTCAGGACGGGACTCGCACGGAAGGAGAAACAAAAACAAAATCCCCGCATTGGCGGGGACTTGCAGTGGATTTACTTCCTCAATGGGCCTCCACGGCCCGCATTCAAACCTCGATCATGCTCTCCTGGAGAAGATCGATGTCCTCGATCTCCTCTTCCAGATAAGCCCTGAGCTTCTTCTTGAGGCGGCTCTCTATCTGCCTGACCCGCTCACGGCTGATCCCGAAGCGATCCCCAATTTCCTGGAGGGTCATAGGTTCATCGGTCAGCAGTCGCTTTTCGAAGATGACCGCCTCCTTGCCTTTGAGCTGCTCTTTGAAGAGGGTGAGCTTTTCGTGCAGGATGGCCTTGGCCTCCTGGTCCGCGAGTTGGTCATCCACCGGGAGATCGTCCGAAGGCAGAAAGGACTTGTGGGTATCCTCCGAATCGTCCTTCAGGGGGCTGTCGAGAGATATCTCCCAACTGTTCAGCCGCTGATCCATTTCAAGGATCTCCGACTCCTTGACGTCCAGGCGGTGACTCAGCAGTTTCGGTGACGCCTCGATCCCCTGTGCCTCGAGTCTTTCCTTCTCCTTGCGCAGATTGAAGAAAAGCTTCCGCTGAGCCTGGGTGGTTCCAATCTTCACCAACTTCCAGTTGTCCATGATGAATTTGATGATGTAGGCCTTGATCCAGAAGGACGCGTAGTAGGAGAACTTATAGCCTCGGTACGGGTCGAACTTCCGCACCGCCTGCATGAGCCCCACATTTCCTTCCTGAATGAGATCCATCAAATTCTGCATCCAGTACCGCTGAAAATCCATGGCGATCTTCACCACAAGACGCAAGTTCGCCGTGATGAGCTTGTAGCCGGCCTCCACGTCGTGCTTCTCACGATAGCGGATGGCCAGTTCCGTTTCTTCCTCACGGCTGAGCAGAGGATACCGTTTGATTTCATCCAGATAAATCCTGAAAGGATCGAAGGAGACGGGATGGGACCGCTCGGCGGAAGGAACCGCTGAGGACTGGGTTTCCTCCTCCGCTTCGGTCGACACGTTCTCCTCCAAATCCCTCGATTCTTCGTCACGCATCATTACAATCACGTCCTCAAGAATAGTGCGTTGTCGTTGGTTGACTCCAGACAGGGGAGAGGATCACCTCACCGCGTGACATCTGCGGTGCCAGGCGACTCAGGGCAACGGGCCTGAAACAGCATACTATTACACCCCATACCCCAACACAAGCCGAAAAGGCCAGCTTCCCTTTCAGTCGGATCATATTCCATTATATCCCCCTCCGCGCAAAATCAATTCACAAACTCGTTGCTTTTTCTCATCATTTTCATTATAAGTGCCAAGCGCATTTCATGAACGATCCTCCTCAACTCATTGTTTTCAATATTAATTTTAGGCTCCGTCGGGCACACCATGAAACCGAGAGTTCCTGACCACATTGCGGCAATCGTCCCCTATCCGCCAGGCAAGCCCCTGGAAGAGTTGGAGCGGGAATATGGAATCAAGGGGTCCATCAAGCTCGCAAGCAACGAGAATCCCCTTGGACCATCTCCCAAGGCCGTCGCAGCCATGAGCAGTGCCATGGCCCGACTCCACCGCTATCCCGACGGGAGCGGATATTACCTCAGACAAAAGATCAGCGAGAAGTTTGGTCTGCCCTTCGACGGTATCATTCTGGGAAACGGTTCCAACGAGATCATCGAGTTCGCCGTCCGTGCCCTCGTTCAACCTGGGGACGAAGTGATTTTGCCGGATCCATCGTTCCTGTTGTACAAGATCGTGACCCAGTCTGTCGGCGGAAAGGCGATCGCGGTCCCCCTTCGGGACCTGTCCATCGATCTGGATGCAACCATGGCCGCGCTGACGTCACGGTCGCGAATCGTGTTTCTGACCAATCCCAACAATCCCACCGGACGACTCATGCGCAGGGGTGAATTCGACTCGTTCCTCCAAGGACTCCCCCCCGAGATGCTCGTCGTTCTCGACGAAGCCTACATTGAATTCGCCAGGGACCAGGACACTCCCAGGGGATTCGACTATATCGACCGTCAGGGCCCCCATGTGCTTGTTCTGCGAACCTTTTCCAAGGCCTATGGACTCGCGGGGCTCCGCATCGGCTACGGGGTCGCCGCGCCTTTCATCGTCGACATTCTCAACCGGGTCCATCAACCGTTCAACACGGGGAGCCTCTCTCAGGTGGCCGCCATTGCGGCGCTGGAGGACGATGATTTCGTGAGGGCCACCCAGGAAGCGGTCTGGACCGGCCTGGACACCCTCTATCGAGGAATTGAAAAACTCGGACTGAGCTATGTGCCCACCCAGGCGAACTTCTTCCTCATCGAAGTCCCGTTTGACGCAAAGCTGGTCTTCGAGCACATGCTGCGACAGGGAGTCATCATCCGTCCCATGAGCGCATACGGAATGCCCCGCACCATCAGGGTCAACGCAGGGACGTCCGAGGAGAATCAACGGTTCATCGGAGCACTGGAGCGAACCCTCCATGAGTTGAGGCACGCGGGCTGATAACGCCATGGTCATAGCGGTGGACGGTCCCGCTGGAGCGGGCAAGAGCACAGTGTGTCGACGGGTTGCCGAGGAATTGGGTTTTATCTACCTCGATACCGGATCCATGTACAGAGCCGTTGCCTGGGCCCTAATCAAGAACGCCATCGCCCCCCATTCAGATGTGGACATCGAACGGTCACTCCCTCATCTTCCCATTGAATTCTGTATCGAGAACAACTCCATGTGCATTCTCTACAGGGGTGCCTTGATCGAAGAGGATCTGCGCAAGCCTGAGATAACCCAGTACGCCTCGCTTGTCTCTCAAAGAAAGCCCGTCAGGGATTTTCTCACCGCATGGCAGAGGAAGTTGGCCTCCATGGGAAATGTCGTTGCTGAGGGCCGGGACATGGGAACGGTCGTTTTTCCCGAAGCGAAGGTCAAGGTCTTCCTCACGGCGAACCTCAAGACCCGGACGCAACGCAGGCTCTTGGAGTATCAAGCCAAAGGGGAACCCATCGACTACGGCACCCTGGAAGCCCAGATGAGGGCTAGGGATGAGGCGGACGAGAGTCGGGCCATTGCGCCAATGCGGGCCGGGGAGGGGGTCGTCATCCTCGACTCCTCTCATCTGACCATAGATCAGGTGGTGAGCCGGCTGCTCACCATGGCCTCCACAGCCATGGAAGAGGAACTGAAACCCGGCCTCAACGGGTGATTCTCCTTTCCATTCCGCCGATTCCGCCACCCAGTGAAACAAGATCCAATCGCATGCCATGACTCCTTATAAATTCGCATTGCTAATAGTTTCTTATTTTGCTAATTTAGAGCATTAAAAATCTGGCGGAAGCCAAATAAGGACAAGGGGGTACCGGGTAGAATGGTTGACAATGGCAGGGAACTGAAAGACGAGATGATCGAGGATGTCGGCTCCGAAGGCATGATGGACGAGACCGGGTTTGAGGGGGATATGGAAGACATGAGCTCCATGCAGGACCTCTACGACCAGTCTTTTCAGAATATCCAGGAGGGTGAAGTCATCCAGGGTCGCATAGTGCAGATCTCCGACGATTATGTGATGGTCGATATCGGCTACAAGTCGGAGGGGCAGATTCCCATCGGTGAGTTCAGGGACGAAACGGGCACAATCAAGGCAGCCATCGGGGATCAGGTTGATGTCCTGCTGGAATTCCACGACGACGATGACGGCACGGTCCATCTGTCCAAGGAGAAAGCGGCGAAGATCAAGGTCTGGGACGACATCAGCCGCATCTACAACGACGACGGCGTCATCGAAGGAAAGATCGTATCCAAAGTGAAGGGAGGGTTGGCGGTCGACATCGGAGTCCAGGCGTTCCTGCCCGGGTCGCAGGTGGACCTGCGGCCTGTGAGAAACCTTGAATCCCTGTTGGGGCAGACCTTCCCGTTCAAGGTGCTCAAGTACAATAAGAAGCGTCGCAACGTGGTTCTCTCGCGGCGGGCGCTCCTGGAGAAAGAGCGGGAGCACATGAAGTCGCAGACCCTCACCAACCTTGCCGACGGCAAAGTCGTGGACGGGGTGGTCAAGAACATCACCGACTACGGAGTGTTCGTCGACCTTGGTGGCATCGATGGCCTCCTTCACATCACGGACATGAGCTGGGGCCGCGTGGGTCATCCTTCCGAAATGTTCCACGTGGGCGACAGGATCAAGGTAGTGGTCCTCAGCTTCGACCGGGACAACGAGCGGGTATCGCTCGGGCTCAAGCAGCTTGTGGCCGATCCCTGGACCAATGCCCAGGAAAAATATCCCGTGGGAACACAGGTGAAGGGCAAAGTGGTCAGCCTCACGGATTACGGTGCATTTGTCGAGATCGAGGAAGGAGTCGAGGGGCTCATACACGTCTCCGAGATGTCCTGGACGAAGAAGATTCGCCATCCGTCAAAGATTCTCAGCGTCGGCGACATGGTTGAGGCTGTCGTGCTCAGCATCAACCCGGACAGCAAGCGTATCTCCCTGGGCATGAAGCAGCTGGAACCCAATCCGTGGGATGTGATCGCCCAAAAATACCCCATCGGCACCACCATCGCTGGCAAGATCAAGAACATCACCGATTTCGGCATATTTATCGGGATCGACGAAGGCATCGATGGATTGGTTCATATCTCGGATATTTCCTGGACGAAGCGGGTCAAACACCCTTCGGAAGTGTTCAAGAAGAACCAGGAGGTCCAGGCGATCGTTCTCAACATCGACAAGGAGAACGAGCGCTTTTCCCTGGGCATCAAACAGCTTGAATCGGATCCGTGGGAAAGCATCCCGCATCGCTATCCCGTCGGGAGTATCATCTCCGGCCCCATCACCAACGTGACGGACTTTGGGCTGTTTGTCGAACTGGAAGAGGGGATCGAGGGGCTCATCCACGTCTCTGAAATCAGCAAGGAGAAAATCAAGTCGCCCGTGGGGCAGTACAAGCCGGGCGACAGGATCACCGCCAAGGTGATCAACATTTCTCCCAAGGACCGAAAGATCGGGCTTTCTGTGAAGAAAATCGAAGAGCAGGAGGAAAGGTCCAATTACGATGACTATCTCAATTCTTCCAAAGCGGCCACTTCCAACTTGGGCGAACTGTTGAAGGAGGAACTGGAGGCGCGCGCCAATTCGACAACCCCGACAGACAAGCCCTAAGATTCCGGGGCTGTCCCTGGAATTGACCCCTTGATCGCAACGGACACCCGGTTCATGCTCTTCGGCCTGAAGCCGGGTGTTTTTTTTGGACCACCCAATGCACCACCGGGTGATGAGACACCCCCCATTTCACTGGAGAAGCTCATAGCATCATGAGACAAACTGTTGTGTGGCTCACATGCCTCTTCCTCATGGTGGCGACAGGCACCGTCTTCTGGTTTTTTGCCCCTGAGGGGACTCTCCTGGGTGAGAGCGGACGTGTTGGCATCATCGAGATCCGAGGAACCATCGAAAACTCCCAGGAAACACTCAAAGCCATCAAGGAGTACCGCAAGGATTCCAAAATCAAAGCCATCGTCCTGCGGATCGATTCCCCCGGGGGTGGTATCGGTCCCTCCCAGGAATTGTATCGTGAAGTCAAGCGCACGGTGGAATCGAAGCCCGTCGTTGCCTCCCTCGGCGGCATCGCCGCATCGGGCGGCTACTACATCGCCTCGGCTGCAACCCAGGTCATCGCCAACCCGGGAACCATTACCGGAAGCATCGGGGTGATCATTTTTTTCCCCAATTTCAAGGACTTGCTCGAGAAAATCGGTGTTCGATCATACATCATCAAGGCTGGCAGATTCAAGGACGTCGGCAACCCGTCGCGGGAAATGTCTCCGGAAGAGAGGGAACTCATGCAGGGCACCATCGATGAGGCTCATCGTCAGTTCGTCCGGGATGTGGCGAACGGTCGCAAT
>CAZURN010000056.1:0-18925 GCA_964623165.1 uncultured Syntrophobacteraceae bacterium | reverse complement strand
CTCCCATGATCGAGAGGTGCGTGCTTCAGAAGAAGACCCTCACGGCCACCTTCACCTACGAGGCTCTTGGCCTCGCTGACGTGGTCGTGGTCGATGTCCAGTGCGACTACCTGAAGGAGACCTTGGGCAACGTGCGAATGGGCCACGCAGATATCGCGGCCCTTGAAGACAGCCTCAAGGTCATCGGGGAAAAGATCATGCCCGAGTGCCTGGTTCTCATTGAAACCACCGTTCCCCCCGGCACCACAGAGTATGTCGCCTACCCCATCATCAAGAAGGCTTTCGTGAAGCGGGGTCTCGCCCACGCCGAACCTCTGCTGGCACATTCTTTCGAACGGGTCATGCCGGGCCGTAATTATGTCTCGTCCATTCGCGACTTCTGGAGAGTTTGCAGTGGTGTGAACGAACAGGCTCGAACTCGAGTGCGAAAGTTTCTCTCGGATGTGCTCAATGTGGAGAAGTACCCTCTGACAGTTCTGGACCGGCCCATCGAAAGCGAAACGTGCAAGATCGTCGAGAACTCGTACCGTGCCACAATCCTTGCCTTCCTACACGAATGGAGCCTCTTTTCCGAACGTAATGGTGTGGACCTCATCAAGGTCATCGAAGCCATCAAGGTGCGCCCTACCCATTCCAACATCATATTCCCAGGTCCGGGAATCGGCGGCTATTGCCTGCCAAAGGACGGGGGTCTGGGAGTGTGGGCTTACCAGACCCTCATGGGTTTCGAGGACGACATTTTCAGAATTACTCCCCAGGCCATCGACACCAATGATACCCGTGCCCTCCACGCCACTCAACTGGTGCGCGACGCCCTCCGAAACATGGGGAAGATTGTGGCGGCATGCAAGATCGCCCTGTTGGGAGCCTCCTACAGGGAAGACGTGGGGGACACCCGCTACAGCGGCTCGGAACTCATCGTCCGCAAGCTCACAGAAATGGGTGCGGAGGTGGTGGTTCACGATCCCTACGTGAAGCACTGGTGGGAATTCGAGAAGCAGGAAACCTACCCGGCGCCGGGGCACTCATGGTCCCGCTTCTTTCGGAACCAGGGAAAACTTGACGAACTCCGTGTCAACGAGAAGATCGAAGACACCCTTAAGGATGCCGATGCGGTCGTATTTGCCGTGCGCCATGAGCCCTATCTCAGACTGGTCCCTGAGGATGTTCTGAAAATGACCGGACGGCCCGCCGCCGTGGTCGATTGTTTCGGAATCCTGGACGATTCGAAGATCCGCAGATATTTTGAGCTCGGATGCGAGGTGAAGGGTCTGGGCCGCGGGCATGTGAAGCGCATCAAGGACGAGGTGCGTGCCTCCAAGGCATGATTAAACCCACGCACCGCGGATTGAACAGGAAAGAGCACGAGATGTCCTCTTTCACAGACCATCGCTCCGTAGCATAATGCCTTGTGTCGGTCTCAGACACCCGCAGGTGTCCATGCCGCGGAGCGTGTTTCTCACGCACTCTCCCCATTACACCACGATGAGTTCCTCACTAGCCGTGTTGAGTGATTCGGGACCGTCTTCCGTCATCCAGTAGGTGTTTTCCAGCCCTGTGATACCCAGTCCGGGGATGATGAACTTGGGTTCAAAGGCGAAGGTCATTCCGGCCTCAAGCGGCATTCTCTGGCCCTGCGCGATGAAAGGGAACTCGTCGACCTCCACGCCTAGCCCGTGTCCGATGAACGACACCCGCCCTTCACCGTGGCCCATGAACCATTCAGACCAACCTGCCTCATGCACCCATCCCATCACCTGCTCGTACAAATCCCCTGTGATGGCGCCGGGCCTCACTGCGCGTCTGAATCGGTGGTGGATTTCCAGGGACAGTTCATAGCCTTCGCGAAGCCTTGCCGGGGGCTCACCAATAGAATAGTTGCGGGTTTGGTCGTTGAGGTACCCGTTGAAGTTCATCATGGTGTCGACACTCACCATTTCCTCCGGGCCGATGGCACGCCGGCTCGGTCCCTGGCCGAATGCCGGGCTCATTCCGGGGCCCCCCGTCGGGGTGTCGCCGTAGGCGCTCGTGGCGGCCTCGGGTCCCGAAAGCACGTGACCGAAGTACATGTCCATGTTGAAGCCCCTGAGGCGGATGAGGCCGAGATGCCCGGCCTTTCGGGCGACAAACTCCAGTTCGGAACTGAGGTCCAGTTCCGTCATGCCCTCCCGCAGCACTTTCGGCACCGTATCGGCAATGACCCGTGAAATTCCGGCAGCCTTGCGCATCATGTCGATTTCCCACGCAGATTTGATCATTCGCACCTGCCTGACGAGTCCGCTCACGTCCACAATCCGTTGTTTGGGGAAAAGTCTCTCATCGTAGAAGAAGAAGGTGTTGGCAGGCAATACATCCAGTTCGAGGCCGAGTCGTCCCGGTTCCTTCTGTCCACAGGCCTCCACAACCATCCGAGGCAGTTCCTTGATGGTCGAGAGAGGCTGCAGGGGTCGGATGGGCGACTGCGCCCGGGCGCGGGCGAGATCCCTGCGCACGGCGAAAACCGGTTGTCCTGCAGCGGGAACGATGAGGTGGCCATCCTGCACGGTTCCTGTAAGATAGTACAGATCGGCGTTTTGCCGGATGAGCGCGACATCCACATCGTTTTTTGCTAGCAGATCTTGGAAGGACACCAGCCGCGCAGCGATCTCACTCATCGGGGTCCTGATCATGAAGCCTCCTTTTCTGGTTCAACATCCCTGGTGTGTCTGTTGATAGTGCCGCCCGGGCTTCTTGGCAACATGGTCCGCGGAAACGCTCTGGACAGATGAAAGGTCTTGAGTACACCGCAGAGGCGCAAGAAGCGCAAATGGTGCTCAAAAGGACTTCCGGGTTCTTCTTCACGCCCTTCGTGTCTTCGTGGAGAAATGCCCTTCTTGAGCAGAAGAGTAGACAGCACGGGATCCAGGCGAATTCCTCTCTACTCGATTTCCTCAGCGGGCAGGTGCGGAGTATTTGCTCTGCGGAAAATCAGGGTCAGGGGAATGAGTGCCAGTGTGGCAATGGCCAAGAGCCAGAACGTGTCATTAAAAGCGAGCATGTTCGCCTGACGCAGGACTTCCCTGTAGGCGACCGCAATGGGCGCCTTCTCGGGAAGAACGTGGACAACGGGCTGATGTGCCTCGAACCAGAGCCGAACCTTGGCGAAAAATTCCTGGAAAGCAGGGTTGTAAGGGGTAACGTGCTCCACGAGGAAACTCTGATGCACTTGGCTTCTCTGGGCAAGGACGGTTGTGCTGAAGGCCACGCCAAAACTGCCTCCCAAGTTGCGGAGCAGGTTAAAAACCCCGGAGGCGTTGCCGGTTTCCTCCTTGGGGATGTTCACGTATGTGGCGGCGGACAGTGGCACGAAGAAGAGTCCCATCCCAAACGCCTGGACCACACGAGGCCAGGTGAAGGTCATGAAGTCACCGTCCAGGCTGAAGCCAGCCATGAGCCAGAGAGAGTAGGCGGAAGCACACAGTCCGACGGCCAGGAGGTTCCGAGGATTGAAGCCCTTCTTCATGAGTACTCCGGCCACGGGCATGATGAGAAAACTCGCCATGCCCCCTGGACCCAGAACAAGACCGGCCCAGAGGGCGGTGTAGCCCATGAGGTTCTGCAAGTAGAGCGGCAAGAGCACAATGCTTCCGAAGAGGCAGAAGAAACCGGCGAACATGATAATGTTGCCCGCAGCAAAACTGCGGTCCTTGAACACCCGAAGATTCACTACCGGGTGGGGCACGCGCAGTTCCACCAGGACAAAGAGCATGAGCGACACGATCGCGATCACCGAGAGGGTGATGATGAAATGGGAGCTGAACCAGTCTTCCCGTTCGCCCTTATCCAGGACAATCTGCAGGCATCCTAGTCCCACGGTCAGGAGAAAGAGTCCCCATGTGTCGATGCGGATCACGCGGCGCCGGATGTAGGCGGGGTCGTGGACTGACAGGACCGCCATGGCCACGGCAAGAATCCCAGCTGGCAGGTTGATGTAAAAGACCCACCTCCAGCTCCAGTTGTCGGTGATCCATCCCCCCACCACGGGTCCAAGGATGGGTGCCAGAACCACTCCCATTCCGTAGACTGCCATGGCGATGCCGTGTTCCTTCGGGGGAAAGGTTTCCAGGAGGATCGCCTGGGAGAGGGGCTGGAGGCCGCCTCCCCCGAGTCCCTGGAGAATTCGAAACAGAACGAGGACTTCCAGGGATGGTGCCGCGCCGCAGACGATGGAGCTGAAGGTGAAGATGACGAGGGAAAAGAGCAGGTACCGCTTCCTGCCGAAAATTCCCGCAAGCCATCCGGACATGGGGATGATGATGGCGTTGGACACGAGGTAGCTCGTGAGCACCCAGGTCACTTCGTCCAGACCGGCGTTGAGACTTCCCTGGATGTGGGGAAGGCTCACGTTGACGACACTGGTGTCCATGACTTCGATGAATGTGGGGAGCATGACCGTCAGGGCCACGACCCACTTGTTGACTCGCGGCGGTGGTGGGGGAGCTGTCATGGCTTGGAAGACGACGGCTGATGGGAACCACCGGGTCTTTCAGCCATCAGGATTTGTCCGGTCTTGTCGGAAGTGTCCACGGTGACATCCAGAGAATATCCAATTCCCAGGGGATATTGGGGGGGAGGGGGCTCATCCAGGATAATCCGGACAGGAATCCGCTGGACCACCTTGATCCAGTTGCCCGTCGCGTTCTCGGCTGGAAGGAGGGAGAAACTCGCTCCCGTACCGGCCCGGATCCCTGCCACCTTGCCCCGGTAGGTCCGCCCGGGATACACATCGGCCTTGATCAAGGCGGGCTGGCCGAGACGCACATGGGTGAGCTGCGTTTCCTTAAAGTTGGCCTCCACGTAAATGTCCCGAAGGGGCACGACGGCCATGACCGCCTGACCGGGCTGAACACGGTCGCCCACCTGGATGCTCTTCTGGGCGATGAATCCCGAAATGGGAGCAGTGATGGTGCAATAGGAGAGATTGAGCCGAGCAGTCTCTCGTTCTGCCCTGGCCTTGTCCCGTTGGCCCTTGAGGCCTTCCAACCTGTGGCGCTGTATTTCCACGTTGAACCGGTCGCTCTGGGCCGCCTGCACCTGCGCTTTCGCCCGGTCTACCTCCTGTGAAACCGCTGCGAGCGATGCCTTGGCGGCGGCTATCTCCGCGTCCATGGCCCCGGACTGGGCTCGTGCCTTTTTCAGGAGTGTCCTTGCCTGGTCTTGCTGGCGCTCGGTGCCTGCTCCCTGACGGTACAAATTGTCGAATCGCGAAAAGTCCCTCTCTGATTGGCTGAGGTCGGCAATGGCTGCCAGTCTCCTGTTTTGGAGTTCCTCCAGCCGGTGACGCACCTCCTGTTCCCTGTCGCGGACCGCTTTTAGGGCCGCCTGCGCCGCATCCACCTGCGCTGCTGTCTGGAGATCCGTGGCGGCGATGCTCACCTCCGCGGCACGCACTTCAGCCTCAGCCTGAAGCAGTGCGCCTTCCGCCTTGTCCAGGAGGGCCTGGTAGTCGCCGGGATCCAGTTCCAGAAGCACCTGCCCTGCCTCCACCGGGTAATCGTTGTCGACGACCACCCGCAAAACAGTCCCTGGAATTCGGGTGCTGACCTGGGCAGTGTCCGCCCGTGCATAGGCGTTGTCCGTGGTCACCCGGTTCCTCATGAAGAACCACCAATAAAAGGTCCCGGCCAAAACCATGCCCAGTGTGATCAGGATGAGCCACCGGACGTGGTGCTCCCGGACCATGTTGTTGGAATGTTCTGTGGAGCTTGTTCTTGTCTGTGCATCCATTAGTTGTCAGCTCTTCGCCTTGCCCCGGGCCTGAATCGGCCCGCCCACGGCTCTTTCCAGGTCAGCGAGCGCCAGGGCGTACCCGTACAGGGCCTGGTAATAATCCACGCGGGACTGGGAAAGGAACACCTGCGCGTTGAGCACCTCCAGGAAGATCACCAGTTGTTCTCGGTATTGGATGGAGGTCATCCGCTCGTTTTCTTCGGCCTGCTTCAGAGCTACCTCAGATGCCTCCATGTCCGCCTTGGCGACCTGGAGTTGCTCGTAGGCGTCTTCCACCTGGAGACGGATCTGCTGCTTCAGTTCCTGCAGGCGCTCTTCCAGGGACTTCTGCTTGTGGAGCAGTTCCCGGGTGGCGGCCCGGGTCTTGCCCCCTTCGAAGAAGTTCCAGTCAATCCGCAGCCCGATAGCGGCGTTCTCGTTGTTGGCAAAAGGGTTGTCGCTGGCCAGGAAGTCCTCGCCTTCGCGATAGTACTGAGCGAAAGCGGAAAGCCTTGGATAGTATCGACTCTTGGCGGCGGTGATCCCGTGCTGAGTCTGCCGGATGGATGTGTCCAGGGTCTTGACCTCGGGCCGCATCTCCTCGGCGAGAGCATACAGGGCATCGAGGCTCGGGACCGCTTGCGGCACGACGGATGTCTCGGCAAATTCCAGCTTGGTCTGAGGTTCCAGGTCGAAGATCTGGTTGAGCCTGGATCTCAAAAGGACCAGCTGCTTTGCCGCCGTGCGTTCCCGCTGTCGTGCCTGGGCAAGGGCCACGTCGGCCTTGAGGACATCATTCTGGGCCACCAGTCCCTGCTTGAAATTCGCTTCGGCGTTGCGACGCTGCACTTCCAGGCTCCGGACATTTTCCCTGGCCACATCGAGAAGCTTCTCGCCCAGGAGTGCCTGGAGAAAGCCATATCGCACATCCCGAATGACGTTGAGCCGAGTCTCCTCCAGGCGGTGCTCGGCTATTTCGAGATCAAGCTTGGAGATGTTCAGGCGGGATGTGAGGGCAAAACCGGTGAACAAGGGCTGGGTCAGTTCCAGTTGCCACCGGTTGGTGGTTTGCGTTGCCGTTGGAAACTGAGGGGGAATCCCGATGATCGCACCCGAAAAACCAAGAGTCGCGTAGGGGACATCCTTGAGATGGGTGAGAGTGTAACTCCCGTCCAGCTTGGGAAAGAAATCCGCCTGGGCTTGTTTCACCTGTTCACGGACTGCCTGGACTTCCTTCTGAACGGCACGGAGGACCCGGTTGCGTTCGAGACCAAAAGCGACGGCATTTTCCATGGTGAGAGGCTGCTGTGGCAGTGCGACTTGCTCCTGGTCGCCAGCGGCGCACCAGCCCTGCTGGACCAGAAGAAGGGCGATCATGACGACCAGAAAGGCCTGAACGCGTTTCCGTATCATTTTCCTGTTCTTCATTATTCGGGCTGAGCCAGAACCAGGAGGGTTTTGAACGGGCCCATTGAATCCTTGCCGTTTCCGTCACTCCGGCAAAAACTAAAGTCCAGAGGCGACTGCAACCCGTGGAGCCAAAATGATCGATTCCATACCCCCTCCCCCGACCCCTCCAGCCAGGGGAGGGGAATCCCAGAGATGCTCCTCCCCCTTCTGCCGGAATGAAGCGACTGTGACCTGTCCGGATTCCTTCAACCTGGGTTCAAGGGTTGAGGGAGCCATTCGGAGACTTCGTCACGAGATGTACCATGGTCTCCAGTGTGATCTCCGCGAGGCTTTGCACCACAAGGTCCGCCAATTCGCGAAGTTCTTCGGCTGGGAAAGAGTTCGTCACTCCAATGACGAAAAGTCCGGCGGCTTTGGCCGATTGAATCCCAGTCGGCGTGTCTTCGATGGCAATGCAGCGGGTTGGGTCAGCATGGTTTGAACCCAGTTGTTCCTGGAGCCGATACAATGCTGCACGGTAAGTCTCCGGGTCAGGCTTGCTTCTGGATACGTCGTCGGCGGCCACGATGACCGAGAAGGCATCTCCAATCCCAAGTACTTTCAGAAAGAGTTCCACCTCATGGCGAAGGGCCCCGGAAGCCACAGCAAGCGGTATGCCTCCAGCGGCCAGTTCGTGCACGAGGGCCGTCACGCCGGGGAAAGTGGACACACCATTGGCTATAATCCTTAGAAGTGCTTTTCCTTTGGCCTCGATGAGGCTGTAGAGGGTTTCGGCGTCCAAGGGGCGGCCGCCTTCCCTAAATGCCTCGATGAAGGCGTCCCGGTCGTCAAACCCAATGTAGTATTTCAGGTAGTGGTCGTAGTCAAACCCGAGATCCATGGGCCGAAGGACTTCCTGAAATGCCTGGTAGTGCAGGGGTTCCGTGTCCACCAGTACCCCGTCGCAGTCGAAAACCACCGCGTTCAAAACCAAGTCTGCAGTCACGAGTTGCTCCGATGTCCAGGGAGGAGGAATCTCCCAGGCAAAATGTCCCGATTGGATTGGGCCTCTTCTTTAGCACGTTTTTGACACTGTCGAAACGCTTTTCATTGACCCCGAGATTCCCGTGTCAGCGTTGTTCGACAGCGAAAACGAAACACTCTGGGGTTAGTGAGTTTGGTTTTGCGGGAGAGGCTATCCAGTGGCGATTTGGTAACGTATTGGAAAGTGAAGCCGATCAGCGCTATACTCGCAATGATTTTGCTGTATGGTGTCCATCGTGGAGGTCGTTCAGAGTGATTGCAGTGCAGGGTGTCAGCAAATTCCTTGGCAAGAGAGAACTCTTTCGGGACGTGTCCTTCCATATCCGGCCCGGTGAGAAGATTGGTCTCATCGGGACAAATGGAGCCGGAAAGACAACGCTTTTTCAGGTTCTTATGGGCGAGACGGAGCCGGACACGGGGGAGCTATCGCGATCCAAAGGGCTGCGCCTGGGCCACCTGCCTCAGCAGTGGACTCCCCCGGAAGGCAGGGCAGTCCTCGATCACGCCATGGATGTTGCGAAGGAAGTGCAGACAATCCGCTCGGAGATGGAGTCCCTTCAAAAGGACATGGAAAGGGAACGGGACACGGTGCGCAGTGGTGAGTATGCACTGCGGCATGCCCACCTCCTGGAGCAGTTGGAGCATTTCGGAGGCTACGATTTGGAGGCCCGGGCAAGCAAGGTCCTGGCCGGGCTTGGCTTCAAGGAGACTGACTTCACGCGGTCGGTTTCGACCCTCAGCGGTGGCTGGGTCATGCGCCTGGAATTGTCCCGGCTCCTCCTGGCTGAACCGGACCTGCTGCTCCTCGACGAACCCACCAATCACCTCGATCTTGAGTCTCTCCTTTGGCTGGAGCAATACCTTCTGGCCACGCCATCCGCCGTGGTGATCATCTCTCATGACCGGGCCTTCCTGAACACGCTGGTCACCCGCATTTTGGAACTGGATCAGGGGCAGGTCCAGGAATACACGGGAAACTACGACGCATACCTGGAAGAGAGGGAGAGGCGCCAGGAGATCCAGCAGGCCTCATACAGGAACCAACAGGAGCGGATCAAGCAGATCGAGCGCTTCGTGGAGCGCAACCGCTATCGCAAGGATAGGGCTCGCCAGGTGCAGAGTCGACTAAAGCTCCTGAACAAGATCGATCGCATCGAGATCGCACCGGAGCAAGGCGAGATCCACTTTGCGTTCCCCGATCCCGCCCGATCTGGACGGCGCGTTTTCGAATTGCGCGGGGCGTGCAAATCGTATGGAGAGCACCTTGTGTATTCGGGCGTTGACCTGATCGTGGAGCGGGGGGACCGCGTAGCTTTCCTTGGTCCAAACGGAGCGGGGAAAAGCACCCTTCTCAAGATGCTTGCAGGGGTGGAAGAACTGTCCGGGGGAGAACGGATCCTCGGGCATCAGACGCGGATCGGCTACTATGCCCAGTACCAGTGGGAACAGCTCAGACCCGAATGGACCGTGTTGGAAGAGGCATCAACCGTGGCTGGGGACCTTTCCCAGTCTCATCTGCGGAGTCTTCTCGGGTCTTTTCTGTTCCGGAGCGAGGACGTGTTGAAGCGTGTTTCTGTCCTGAGCGGAGGAGAGAAGGCCAGGCTGCTCCTCTGCAAAATCTTGCTCCAGCGGCCCACTGTGCTCCTTCTGGATGAACCTACCAACCATCTGGACATCCCGTCCCAGGACGTGTTGGAACAGGCCTTGGAGGCCTTTCCGGGAACCATCTGCTTCATCAGCCACGACCGTCACTTCATCAACCGGATCGCCACAAAAATCCTGGTTGCAAGCGCAGGGGCCATTCACGTCTTTCCCGGCAACTACGACGACTACCAGAACACCTGGAAGAAGCGCCTGGAGGAACAACCCCTGCCGGAGGGCGATGGAGAAAGCAAGTGCGGGTTCAAGGGTTCGGAGCCAGTCCCGCTCCGAACGGCTCAGACTCAGAAGAGACTCGAAGCCGAATGGAGGAACGAACTGTATCGTCTGAGGAAGCCGCTTCAGGAGACCATCGCCCGGTTGGAGCGAGAGGTAGAGGCGGCGCAGCAGCAGTCCGTGGAATTTGCTGTGAGGCTTGCAGACCCCACCACCTACCAGGACGGGAAGCTTGCCCAGGAGTTGCAGCGGGATTACCAGGAATGCCAGAAACGGATCGAGCGGCTGACAGGGGAATGGGAAGAGGCTTCCATGGCCCTGGAGGAACTGGAGACCAACTTCTGGAAGGACAAGGATGCCGTATGATGTGCGTGGTGAGATCAATGCCCGTCTCCTCATGAATGCTAATCCAGGCGAGGATCCTCTTCATGGACATTCACAGACTCGAAGTCTTCTGCAGGGTGCTTGAATTCAAGAGCTTCACCAAAGCCGCCGACGCCGTCTTCCTGACACAGCCCACCGTGAGCGAGCACATCCGGGCTCTGGAGGAGGAGGTGGGCGAAAAGCTCATCGACCGACTGGGCAGGGAGATTCTGCCGACTCCGGCCGGAAAGATCCTCTTCCAGTATGCCAAGGATCTCATCCGCATCCGAAACTCAGCCGTTCAGGCCATCCAACGGTTCAAGGGAGACCTCTCGGGGCATCTCCTCATGGGGGCGAGCACCATTCCCGGCACATACATCCTCCCCAGCCTGCTCGGCTCCTTCAAGGCCCGTTACCCCTCGATCCTTGTCACCCTCAAGATTGGAGGAAGCGGCGAGATCGCGGAGAAGGTGATCAACGGGAGCCTGGAACTGGGCCTCATCGGGGTGAGGTGGGATGATCGGCGTGTGGTTCTCGAGGAGGTGTTTTCCGATGAACTGGTCCTCGTGGTTCCGCCTGAGCATTCCTGGGCGAAAAGGAAGGCCGTGGATCTGGATGATCTGGCGGGAGAGCCGTTCATCCTTCGGGAACGGGGTTCCGGCACGCGCATGGTCATGAACCAGGCCCTGGAGGTCCACGGCTTTTCTCCATCACGCATCAGCGCCGTGGCGGAAATGGGAAGCACGGAAGCGGTGAGGCAGGGAATCAAGGCGCGGATCGGCGTTTCCATTCTCTCTCAGCAAGCCGTTGCTGACGACCTCACCCGGGGCGATCTCGTGGCGTTGCCTGTCAATGGGGTGCGCCTGTCCCGTTCGTTCTACCTCGCCCTGAGGAAGAACCGCCAACCCTCTCCGCTCTGCACCGCTTTCGTAGGGTATCTCAGGGAAAAAGCAGCGGAAATGAACAATAACCCCCAGCCAGGTGCCGCCTTGGCGGAGGCTCGGGTGAAGAAGGGAAAGCCATTGAAGAGGAGGGGGAAAAAAGACACGGCACTCAGTGATTAAAGATGGCCGTGGCCTTCCACGGCGGTGACATTCCTTTTCCCGGTCTGGCGGTCGATGGGAATCAATGAAGGCGAAGGATCAGCCTTCACCCATTCAGCGTCTCCAGCCGGCAGGGGAGAGCCCTCATCTGGGTGGTGCCCATGATGGGGTCGTAGTTCGGGTCTGCCGAAGTGAGGCAGTTGAGATTGGACTCCTCGGTGCTCAGGGGATCGTGAACCCGCTCGGGAAACCACCACCCGAAATCGGCCACCACCACCCTCGGGTCCATGCCCAAAAACATGCGGGCATTCTGCACTATGGATCCTGTTGCCGTGACGATGCGCACATGTTGCCCCTCTTCAATGCCCAGGGGCCCTGCCGTGTCAGGGTGAATGAGAACCTCGGGCTCCGGATGGCGGGCCCTCAACGAATCCAGGTGCCTGTATGCTGAATGAAAGAAGAGCCTGGGTTTTCGGCTGGTGAGGAGCAGGGGATAATCGGTCTCCAGGGGCAGCGGTTCCCTTGCTTGGGGCAGCGGCGCGTAACCCCATTTTTCCAGGGCACTGGAGCGCAGTTCCACCTTGCGGGATGGGGTGGGAAAACCCTTTTCGCCGTATTCACGGTAAGTCCTCTCGCTCTTCAGTATGCCGGCCTGCGCGAATGCCTCGTAATCAAGCCCTGAAGGCCCAAGGATTTCCTCGAGCGGCTCCCTCAGATCGTTCCAGAAGAAGTTCCCTAGGCCCATCCGTTTTCCCCACTCGTTGAGAATTTTGATGTCTGGCCAGCATTGTTCCCTGGCTTCGCATGCCTTGGGGCGGGCCAGCAGAACCCCATGAGGAAGGCCGTAGTGGCCGATGTCGTCGAATTCGAGGTTGGTGGCTGCGGGCAGCACCAGATCGGCCATGGCCGCGGTCGGGGTCATAACCTGGTCCGCGACGGCCAGGAAATCCAACTTCATGAGGGCACTGCGCACTTCCCGGGTATTAGAGTAGGTGACGAGGGGGTTGGTTCCCTGGGTGTACAGACAGCGGACGGGATAGGGCGACTGGTCCAGGATGGAGCGCACGAGGATCCAGTTGGGCACACTGATGAGTCGCGGCATCAGCCCGAAGAATCGACTTGGAAGCTTCTCGGCCCGACCGGGAAACCGGTCCAGGCAGATGAATTCGCCCAGACGCTTCGTTCTGGGTGCCTGAACCCGGATGTTTCCCCCTGGAACCTCCAGATTGCCCGTCACTGCCATGAGGAGCACCAAGCCCCTGCATGCCTGGGAGCTGTTGACCGTGTGCTCTATGGCGTTCCCCCAGTGAATAAGGGCGGGCTTGGAACGGCCATACACCCGGGCCGCATCAAGGATCTTTTCCCGTGGAATCCAGGTGCCTCCGGAGACCCGGTCGGGGGTGAAGGGCCTGACGGCCTCGCGCAGATCCTCAAACCCCACCGTGTGCTTCTCCACGAAATCCCGGTCGAACAGGTTTTCCTCGAGAATGATGTGCAGGAACCCCATGGCCAGGAGATCGTCGGTCCCGGGACGGATTCGGAGCCAGATGTCGGCTCTTCGAGCTAGGTCCGTCTCGATGGGATCGATCACGACGAGGGCTGGCCCGCTCTTGAGACAGTCGGTCACATGGACCCCTAGAACCCCCTCTTCGTTGGTGTGCGTCGGGTTGCTCCCCCACAGGACCACGCACTGAGTCCGATGTTCGAGGTCGGCCACCGGGAAGTACCCGCAGGTGACCATGGCCATTTGTTCCCGGGGCATGTGGCAAACGTGCTGATAAGAGGCCACGTTTGGCGTGCGCAGCAGGTTGGCCAGCCGCAGGAGCACGAAAAACTCAAGCCCTTTGGGGGATCCCTGGGCGAAGGCCACGGCTTCCGGACCGTGTCGCTCGATGGTGTCCCGGTAGACCTTGGCCAAGAGATCAAGAGCTTCGTCCCAGGAAACGGTTTCCCACTGTCCGCTTCCCCGCCCCCCCCTCCGCCGGAGTGGTCTGGTGAGACGCGCTGGGCTGTGGATGCGCTCCAGGGAGGCCAGCCCTTTGGGACAGGAATAGCCGTGGCTGAAGGGGTCTTCCCGGTTCGGTTCGACTTTCACCGCTTTACCATCCTCCATCAAGACCTTCAGACCGCAGCCTCCGTGGTCAAACCGGGAACAGTGCGTTTGAATCCAATGTGGCATGGGTGAATCCTTCCTCGTCGGAGGTCAGAAACGACGTTTCAGCTGTCCAGAAACATGTCTGCAGATCACACTGTGACGCATGCGAGAGGCCGGGCCACGAAGCTCGTGGGGGTGAGTTCCACGCAGCGCGTGCCGCTGTGTTTGCGTCGGCTGGTCAGGGAATCAGTGATCCGGGGCTTTATGCCCGTTTCGATCGTCAAACGGACCCATGTGCTCGGCAGGCCGGAGTCAGGCGCTTGATCTGCGGGACTTCACGCCCCCCCGAATGCTCGATCATTCTGATGTTGCATAGATCTCCCTCGACAGGTTGAGGAATTCCTCGGGGCTCAAGGTCTCGGGACGTCTGCCCGGGTGGATTCCGACCCTTTCAAACACTATCTGCAAAGCGCTGCCGGCGCCCCTTGCGTAACCCTTCAACCCGTTGGCCAGTGTCTTTCGCCTTTGTTGAAATGCCACACTCACGAGCCTGCGAAGAAAGCCGAAAGGCGGGGCGCCCGGCGGACCTGCATCCATGAAGTCCAGGCGCAGAACGAGGGATTCCACCTTGGGTGGCGGCGTGAACTGGCCCGGACCGACTGAAAAAAGCGGAGTCACCCGGCCGTAAATGCCGAAGAGCACCGAGAGCACCCCGTAGTCTTTCTTCCCAGGTGAGGCAAGCCACCGTTCACCCACTTCCTTCTGGACCATGAAAACCGCTCGCTGAATGGCAGGGAAATGCGCCAGGAGATGAAATCCCAGGGGCGAGCTGATGTTGTAGGGTAGATTTCCCACGACCACGAGGCGTTTGCCGGTTGCAGTGCTCAGGGACCGGAAGTCGAATCCAAGGATGTCCATCTGGTGGACGGTGACTTCACAATCCGGGTGCGTGGCACTCGTTCGAAGGAACTGGGCCAGGTCGTGGTCCAATTCCACCAAGTGAAGGGTCCGCACCCGCGGCATGAGGAACCGGGTGAGAGCCCCGAGGCCGGGCCCCACTTCCACCGCCATGTCCGATGGGTCGAGCGCGGCGCATTCCACGATGCGCTCGGCGGTGACAGCCTGAGTGAGAAAATGCTGTCCAAAACGCTTCCTGGGTCTGAGACCTCTTAGCTGGAAGTATTCCCGAGGGGTGAGGAGCATGGTGTGCCTGTGGTACTGCGTTCAAGATCGTCTCGGAGAAAGTTTCAAGCGTAGCCTGCCTCCTTGTGGGTGTGGCGAATTGCACGGGCACAAGGCCCCAAGCCACATCCACTTGACTGCTGTTTCCCGCGAAAGAGGGACCTCACAACCACCTGGATACGGCGTCGAGTTCCAGGGGGTTCTCGCAGAACCCCGACCGCTTCCAGGCGAAGAAACCTGCCGCCGCCACCATCACTGCATTGTCCGTGCAGAAGCGTTGCGGCGGCACATGAAGGTTCAGCCTATGATACGCTGCCTCCTCGCGCATTCGCTGCCTCAGCCTGCGGTTGGCTGCCACTCCCCCAACTATCGCCACGTCCCGGACACCGCATGCGGCGGCGGCTTGTAAGGTTTTGTCCACGAGGACGTCCACCACGGCTTCTTGAAAACTGGCAACCAGGTCTTCCAGTCGATACACTGCCTTGTATCCCCTGGCGGGCGGGGGCCCGTGGCGCCGCACAAAATTGGCCACGGCCGTCTTGATGCCGCTGAAGCTGAAATCCAGTGAATCCTTGTCCAGGTAAGCCCTGGGAAACGAAAACGCCTGAGGGTTCCCTTCGGAAGCCAGGCGGTCAATGACCACCCCCCCAGGGTATCCCAATTCCAGAAGCTTGGCCACTTTGTCAAAGGCTTCCCCTGCGGCGTCGTCCCGGGTCGATCCGAGGATTCGACTTCCCTCGGCAGAGTCCACGGCATACAGGGCTGTGTGGCCCCCAGAAACCACCAGGCAGACGAAAGGCCTGTCAATGGGGTCGCCAGCCAGAAACGCGGCACGCATGTGGGCCTCCAGATGGTTGACCCCGATGAGGGGCTTATGGAGGGCGTAGGCCATGGCCTTGGCGGCGCACAGCCCGACCAGGAGAGCTCCAATGAGTCCGGGGCCCTGAGTCACCGCGATGGCGTCGAGGTTTCCGGCGGAAATCCCCGCCTGATTCAGGGCCTGGGTGATAACCGGCAGGATGGCCTCCACGTGTTTCCGGGAGGCCAGTTCCGGGACTACGCCCCCGTAGGGGCTGTGTATGCTGATTTGACTAGCCACGACGTCAGACAGGATCTTCCTGCCGTCCTCCACGACAGCCGCCGCCGTTTCGTCGCAAGAGCTTTCAACGCCGAGAATGATCATTAATCCTCTCGCATTGCAGGATTGTGGATGCATTTGCTCAATGACGTGCCAACATAACACCTTTCTCGCCAGCCTTCAAACTGCAGGGGTTCGAGGAAGGCACGGAGGGGGCTGCGGGGGTCATTCCGGCCTTGGGTTCCGACGGGCGCTGATCGAATAGTCGCCGTTTGGCCTGGATGGGGCCATTGCTTCCCCCTCGATATCACCCCGATCGCAGGGTGAGGGGGACCACAAGGTTTCTGTTTTCCTGCGCCGGGGGTGGCAGGGTGCGGGTGACTCCGTCGCAATTACAATACGTGGCCTGGAATGCCGAGAGCAAGCGGTCTCGGGATAGAGAAGGCTTTCAATTCGCGGCACTTCTATCCGCATGCAGAGGAAATGCATGCGAAGGGGGAGACCACCTGGAGCAATCGGGTTAACAGAGTCCTGGTTCAGGGGAGTCTGGAGGTCCAGACCAGACTCTCTCGGTGCCTGAGGAGCTTCTCTTCCTTCCTGATGCACGAGAGCCCGGACGGAAATTTCCCCGTACGGACTCTCGTGGTTTGCGGGCGGCAATAGGCAGAGTGATGTCCGTTCAGCCCGTCTGGATTCTCCTGAAATCGGCCACGCCGGCGAACATTTCGTGAATGCGTGTGAGGATCGCCAAGCGATTCCTGCGGATGGACTCGTCCTTGTCCATGACCAGGACCGAATCGAAGAAGGCGTCGACGAAAGGCCTCAACTGAGCCATGGCCTCGAGGGCCCCTGGGTGGTCGGCCTTGGCCAGGCAGCCCCTGACGATGCCTTCCGTGTCCCTCAGTGCAGTGAACAGGGCCTGTTCCGCCGAACCTTCCAGGAGTTCCGGATTTACGGGGTTCGTCTCAGGCTCCTTGATGATGTTGGCCACCCTTTTGAACGCACTGGCCAGGCTCTCGAAGTCCGGGCGACGCTTGAACGTGGCCAGAGCTCTGGTGCGGGCCACGGCATCCACCAAGTCGTCGATCCCCGCGGCAAGCGACGCGTCGACCAGGTCTGGCGTCGCCTCGTCCTGGCTCACCAGGAAATGGTGGAGACGTCCACGGAAAAAGTCCAGGACGCCGCTCTTCACTGCCTGGGCCGGTTCCGTGATCTGATCTCCGAGCAGGGGCAGAGCCTGATCCACAAGCGCAGACAGCGAGACGCGGAAGGGTTTTTCCAGGATGATCCGGATGATCCCCAGGGTCTGACGGCGCAGTGCGAAAGGGTCCGCCGTGCCTGTGGGGATGAGCCCGACTCCGAAACATCCGACGATGGTGTCCATCTTGTCTGCGATGCTCAGAATGGCTCCCTCAATGCCCTCGGGAATAGGCCCTCCCGCCCGGTTGGGGAGGTAGTGTTCGTAGATGGCCTGAGCCACGGCTTCGGATTCCCCCTGGAGCCGGGCGTAGGCTCGACCCATGACGCCCTGGAGTTCGGGAAACTCGCCCACCATGCCCGTGACCAGATCGGACTTACACAAAAACGCGGCCCGGAGCAGGGCCTCTTTACGCTCGGGAGCCAGCTGGTCGCAGAGCCATCGAGCCAGGGCCGTGAAGCGATCCATCTTCTGCCAGCTCGTGCCGAGCTTTGAATGAAACACCACACCCTTGAGCTGTTCGACACGGTCTTCCAAGCGGACTTTCTGGTCTTCGAGGTAGTAGAAACGGGCATCTTCCAGACGGGCCCGCACCACCCTCGCATTGCCCGCGGCCACCAGTTTGAAGTCCCGGGGAATGGTGTTCGCCACTGTAACGAAGTAAGGGAGCAGGTTCCCTTCGTCGTCGGTGATGGCAAAATAGCGCTGGTGTTTCTTAATGACCGTGATGAGGAGTTCGGGAGGGAGTTCCAAATACTTCTCCTCGAATTCTCCGACAAGAGGTTGAGGGTACTCCACCAGCTGGGTCACCTCATCCAGGAGTTCCTCGTCCTCCAGGATGCGCCCGCCCACGGTCTCGGCCGCCTTCTGGATGCCTTCCCGGATGGTCCGTTTGCGCTCTTCGATTTTCAGAATGACCCGATGCTTCCTCAGCGCCTCCACGTGGCTTTCAAAGTCCGCTACCGTTACCCACTCGGGACTCATGAACCGGTGCCCGAAGGACTGGTTGCCACTCTGCACATCCCCGTACTGGAATTTCAGAACATCTTTTCCCAGCAGGGCGACGATATAATTGATCGGCCTCGCGAAAGTCACGCTCAGAGCGGCCCACCGTTGGGACTTGGGGAAGGGGATGTGAGCCACGAAATCGGGGAGCATCTTCTCCAGCAGTTCCCTGGTGGGGAGTCCAGCCTCTTCACGGACAATGCAGAGGTATTCTCCCTTGGCTGTCTCCTTGATCTGAATGTCTTCCACATGGACTCCCTGGCCCCGTGCGAAACCTTCAGCCGCCTTGGTGGGGCGTCCGTCATCATCAAAGGCCACCTGCTTCGGGGGACCGATGACTTCCACCGTGCACGCTTCCTGTTCCATGGCGATTCCAGGAACGACAAGGGTCAGTCTCCGGGGGGTTCCCGCCGTGAACGGCTCCCCGTGGGCGATGCGCTTCTCATCCAGAAACCGGACCATCTCCATGGACATGGCTTCGAGAGCGGGTTGAATGTATCCCGCCGGAATCTCTTCACTGCCTATCTCAAGGTAGAGTGTCTCACCCATTGTTTCCTCCAGTGGGTTGATTTGCCGAAAGGGGACGTCGTGGAACATCTAACCCCATTTCTTCATGAGCGGGAATCCCATTTGCTCGCGCTGGGCCACGTAGGCGTGGGCCACGAGGCGGGCCATGTTGCGCACCCGCGCGATGTAATTGGTGCGCTCGGTCACGCTGATGGCCCCCCGGGCGTCCAGGAGGTTGAAGACGTGGGAGCATTTGAGGCAGTAATCATAGCTCGGGAGCACCCAGCCTTTCTCATTGAGCCGGAGGGATTCCTTTTCGTACATGTTGAAAAGGCTGAGCAGCATGTCCACATCGGCTTCCTGGAAGTTGTAGTGGGACCACTCCACCTCCCCCATGT
>CAZURN010000055.1:0-19434 GCA_964623165.1 uncultured Syntrophobacteraceae bacterium | reverse complement strand
TGTTCACCTACAACTTCCGCCTCATGCACACGGACAAGATGAAGGAGGCCCTGGACGCATGTACCCAGGCCGGTATAGGTCTTGTCGCCTTCAAGACTCAAGGGGGTGGGCCTGTCAAGACGGACAGCGAAGCCGAGCTCAAGATGGCGGGGCGTTTTCTGGAGCGGGGTTTCACGGACAAGCAGGCCAAGCTCAAGGCGGTGTGGGAAAATCCCGCCATTGCGAGCATTTGTTCCCAGATGCCGAATTTGACGATCCTTTCGGCCAACGTGGCGGCGGCCCGAGACCTCACGAAACTCACCATGGACGACATGGAATTGTTTCAGAATCTGGCATTGGAAACCTGCAGGGGATACTGTGCCGGCTGTGGACGCATCTGTCTGGCCGCGGTGAACGGGGCCGTCCCCGTGAGCGATGTGATGCGAAGCCTCATGTATTACCGGGACTACGGAGAGCGTGATCTCGCCCGGGAGGTCTTTGCGGGGCTGCCGGAGGTTGTCAGGGACCGGTTGACCCTTGTGGACTATTCAAAGGCCGAAGACGCATGCCCTCAGGGGTTGGAAATCGCCAAACTCATGCGCGAGGCTGCGCGGCTCCTGGCCTGAAGTTAAATAGTACGGGTTTGAGCGTTCCGTGCCCGGTCTTGGAGGCGTTCTGGATTGTTGATGCAATGGTCTAGAACGGTGGTGCCGACTTCCACAGCCGCCTACAAAATTGAAGTGGAGACACATTCCCTGCAATGGTTCCTTCCCCATGATTGAACATTTTGGTTGGTTCCAACGGCGAGGATTGCAGCGATGAGATTTCGAGAAGCGGGCAGGGTCACGGAAGACCTATGGTATTTGGGACGCGAGGAAAGCGGGGTGTATTGGCTTGAGGGCCGTGAAGGTGCCGTGCTCATCAACGGGGGCATGACCACCTTACTTCCCGATGTCCTGGCCCAAATGAGGGCGTTTGACCTCGATCCCGGTGCGATCAGCCATATCCTCATGCTGCATTCCCATTTCGACCATGTGGGAATTGTGCCTCATTTCAAGAGGACCTTTCCATCCATCGAACTGCTGGCCTCGGCCCAGGCATGGGAAATCCTTGCCAAGCCCAAGGCCATCGATGTCATCAACCGTTTCAACCAGCTCACTGCTGCCCAGGGGGGCGCCACGGAGGCCCTTGCGTCCTATGCCGTTGATTGGGGTGGCGACATCACGGGGACTGCCGTGGGCGATGGGGACACCATCGACCTGGGTGGAGTTGCGCTGCAAGTCATGGGCACCCCCGGGCATTCCCACTGCTCCATCTCCGTGTACGAACCCGGGCTCAAGGCCCTCTTTGCCTCCGATGCCGTGGGAATTCCTTTCAAGGACGCTCTGTTCCCATCTATGAACACCAATGTGGATCAATATCTGGAGAGCCTTGAAAGGCTAAAGCCTCTGCCCGTCTCCACCGTCTGCTGCGATCACTGTGGTTATGTCACGGGGGAGGAGGCAAGCCGGTTTGTGTCCATGACCATCCAGGAAGGTCACAGGTGGAGGGGCATACTGGAAGATTTTACGCGCAAGGCCCATGGGGATGTTGATGCTGCGGGCAAGGCGGTGACCGATTTCTTTTACGAACAGATGCCCGACTATTTCATCACTGCGGAAATCCTGGAAGGGGTTTTCAGGCAGATGGTGAAGTGCATGGCCAAGACCCTGTGAACCGCCTGCATCGCGTGTTTCGGCGTTCGCCAGGGTTCCACGGGGAAAGGGTTGAGTCATGCTCATCGTGACCGCTTTCGTTCTCCTGGTGTTTATCCACAGTCTGCTATCCAGGCGACTGGAGTGGACCATCATTACGCCCCCGATCCTATTCACATTGTCTGGCTTCCTGCTCGTCGTCTTCCTGCCTGTTCTTCGCGAATTCGAAGCGGACCGGAAAGCGTTTCTCTTGATTGCCGAGATTGGGTTGGTACTCACGCTTTTTTCCGATGCCACCCGAATCAATCTTGAGGTCCTGAAAGGCAACGGAAAGCTGCCCATCCGGCTTTTGAGCACCGGCATGCTGTTGACCATACTGCTGGGGGCAATCGGGGCAGCCATCATCTTCCCTGGTTTGTCGGTCTGGGAAGCGTGTATCCTTGCCGCTATCCTGGCTCCGACAGACGCCGGTCTCGGGGAGGTGGTCGTCAGCAGTCCCAAAGTGCCGGTGCGAATCCGCCAGGCCCTCAATGTGGAAGCCGGGCTCAATGACGGCATGGCGGTTCCGTTCCTCATGTTTTTCATCGCCCTGGCTCAGGTTGGCACGAAGGGGGCGGGGGGAGTCCTGACGCGATTTGTCGTCGAGCAGCTCGGACTGGGTGCTCTGGTCGGTGTGGCAGTTGGCCTGGCTGGGGGCCTGCTGCTGGGTCTGGCCAAGCGCAAAGAGTGGATGGCTGAGCCTTTTCAGCAACTGGGGCTGGTAGCCCTTCCCCTGCTCTGTGTCTTGGGGGCCGAGCATGTCCACGGAAGCATGTTCATCGCCGGCTACGTCGCTGGACTTGGGGTCCAGATGGGTTTCAAGGAGGCCGCGGAGCAGAGTGTCGAGTTCACGGAGGGTTGGGGGCGACTGCTTGATTTCTTCGTCTTCTTTCTTTTCGGCATGCTCATCGCCCTTGGATGGAGCCGGTTCAGTCTGCCGTTTCTCGCCTATGGGGTTATCAGCCTTACCATCGTGAGAATGCTTCCGGTGGCTGTCTCGCTCATCGGGTCCCGGCTCAGCAGTGCCACGGTAATCTTCATGGGCTGGTTCGGACCCAGGGGGCTCGCTTCCATCGTGCTCGGTCTGGTGTACTTGGAGCAGGAATCTCGGCTGCCCGGTGAACCCATCATCAGCATGGCGGTGATGGCCACGGTCCTGCTGAGCATTTTCGCTCACGGGTTCAGTGCATTGCCAGGTATCGACCTATATGCCCGAAAGGTTGCAGTGCTGGACGCCACCGCCCCCGAGCACCTCCATGTGGAGGATGGCGAATCGCTCTCAACACGCTAGGACGGGGTTGCATCGCCACGTCTCCCAATATGCGGCTATGCGCTTTAATGTGGGCGGTCGGGAACGGTGACCTCTAGGGGGGCCTGAAGGATGAGAGTGATTAAGGAGCTGACACAACGATACTGTCGTCGGCGGTTCGCGTGGCTGTTCTTCTCGCTTCTGGTCACGATGATCGCCGCGCCGGTGCTTTCGGCGCTGGGGTTGAGTCCCAGATTCATGGAAGTGTTCTTGGCCGTCAACATCCTGGCGGCCATACTCATCACCCTGTTCAGTTTTGGGTCATATGTGAGCATCGGTCTCCTCGTCTTGGTTCTTGCCGCGAGGGGCGGTGAAGCAGTTTTCGGCAGCGGGCCGCTCCTTGCAACCAGTCAAGGCGCTGGAGCACTGGCATGTCTTGTGTCAATCTACGTCATGTTTCGATACGTCCTGAGCGAAGGAAGTGTTTCATCAGAGCGCATCTTCGCCGCTCTAGACGTGTACCTCATGATGGGCATCTTGTGCGGTTTGGTCTTTTGCATCTTCGAGGGAATTTGGCCGGGGTCGTTTTCTGTCCAAGGTTCTTCCCTCGCCGCGAGCAAGAAGATCCAGCTGGCGCATACGATCTATTTCAGTTTCGTGACGCTAGGAACGCTGGGCTACGGTGACATGATACCGATCGGCGGTCCTGCTCAAGCACTCGCCGTAACCGAAGCCATCCTCGGTCAAATGTATCTTGTTGTAATAGTGGCACGCCTGGTGAGCATGTATCAAGGGAGTTCCGGGCTGAGTGCACAACCCGATCGGGAGCAGTTTCCCGGCATGCAGGGTTAGCCCAGCGCTTCCCGGCTTACAGCTCGCAGGTGTGAACCCTGCGGCGGGCATCCCACCAGGACTCGCAGGGGGATTCAGTTGGCATCTTCCGGATATCCCGTCGTTTCTCCAGGGGAAAAAGTGCGTGTTGGACCAAAGTCTAATATCGTGTTTCAGGCGTCCCGTGCTATTAAGGAATCCTTACATATGATTACATCTGGTGGCGCAAGCCAAGTTTGCTGAGAATTCTGAATTCTTAGTTCCGATCCGGTCAGGAGTGTTCCTATGTGCGATGAGAATTGTTTGGCACGGACATGTCCGCAGTGCGTGGCCTCGGAAGCCAGTTTGTCAGGGGTGGGGAGCACGGTCCTCTGGGGATTGTTGGTAGCCGCCGCGGTGTTCCTCCTTGGGTTTATCCCGGGGAGAGAAGCTTCGGCTCAGGCCCCGAGTGCCCCCGAGGTGGAAGTGGTGACCGTCACGCAAAAGGATGTGCCGGTTTATTCCGAGTGGGTCGGAACCACCGAAGGACTCGTGAATGCCAAGATCCGGGCGCAGGTCACCGGATACCTTTCCAGGCAGAATTACGAGGAAGGGGCTTCAGTGAAAAAAGGAGACCTGCTGTTCGAAATTGATCCGCGCACGTTTCAGGCGGCAGTGGCCCAGGCCGAGGCACAACTGGCCATAGCCAAGGCCAGACTGGGAAAAACCGAACTGGACGTGAAACGATACCGGCCGCTGGCCAAGGAGAGCGCCATCAGCCAACAGGAACTGGATGACGCCGTCCAGGCCAATCTCGCCGCCAAAGCCGGCGTTCAGGCGGCTGAGGCGGCCCTCGACCAGGCCAAGCTGAGCCTCGGCTTCACGAGGATCACCGCGCCGGTCGACGGCATCGCCGGGAGTGCCAACGCCCAGATCGGCGACCTGGTGGGTCCGGCGACCTCGGGGGAGCTCACCACCATTTCCACGGTGGATCCCATCAAGGTCTATTTCCCCATCAGCGAGCAGCAATACATGACGCTTGCGCGGGAGGTAGTCAAGGCCGGAAGCCTTGGGGAGCAAAAACAGCGTGAGCTGGAGCTGGTCCTGGCGGACGGCAGTGTTTTCCCGCACAAGGGCAGGTTCTCCTTCGCCGAGCGGCAGGTGGACGTGAAGACGGGCACCATTCGCCTTGCGGCGATTTTTCCCAACCCGGGGAACCTCCTTCGCCCCGGCCAGTATGGTCGTGTGCGCGCGGTCCTGGAGACCCAGAAAGGGGCCATCATGATCCCGCAGCGGGCGGTGACCGAGCTTCAGGGGAGCTACCAGGTGGCGGTGGTGGGCACGGACAACAAGGTCAACATTCGACCCGTCAAGACCGCTGAACGTGTGGACAACATGTGGGTGATCTCCAGCGGGCTGAAGCCGGGTGAGCGCGTGATTGTGGAGGGGCTGCAGAAGGTCAGGGAAGGCATGCTGGTCATTCCCAAGTCCGTGGATGCCGAATACAAGCCTGCATCAACCCCAGCACCCAAAAAGGACTGATCCCCATGGCCAAATTCTTCATCAATCGTCCCATCGTGGCCATGGTGATCGCCATCCTCATGGTCATCATCGGCCTGGTGGCCATGTCGGGCCTGCCCATCGCCCAGTTTCCCAACATCGTCCCCCCGGAAATCCAGGTCAAGACCACTTATACCGGCGCCGATGCCGTCACCGTGGAGCAGTCCGTGGCGACCCCCATCGAACAGCAGATGTCCGGCGTCGACAACATGAACTACATGTATTCCCTCAACGCCAATAACGGGCAGATGACCCTGTACGTCAACTTCGACGTGAAGACGGACCCCAACACCGACCAGATCCTGGCACAAATGCGCGAGGGTCAGGCCGAGTCCCAGTTGCCATCGGACGTTCGGGACTACGGGGTTACGGTGCAAAAGTCCACTTCCGCCCCCCTCATCATGTTCGCGCTCTATTCGCCCAACGGCACCTATGACGGCATCTTTCTCGCCAACTACTCTTACATCAACATCAACGACCAGATGACCCGCGTGCCAGGAATCGCCAGCGTCACGATTTTTGGTGCGGGTCAGTATTCCATGCGTTTCTGGGTGAAGCCCGATCAGCTGGCCAAGCTCAACATCACCATTCCTGAAATTGTCAGCGCCATCCAGACCCAGAACACCGTGAACCCTGCGGGCCAGATCGGCGCGGAACCGGTGCCCCCGGGTCAGGAGTTCACCTACGCGGTCCGCGCCCAGGGGCGATTGCAGAGCGAGCAGGAGTTCGGGGACATCATCGTGCGGGCCCAGCCGGACGGGTCCTTCGTGCGCCTCAGGGATGTCGCCCGCATCGAACTGGGGTCTCAGACCTACAATCTCATTGGCCGCCTCAACGGCAAACCTGCCGCCCTCATCGCCCTCTACCAACTCCCCGGCTCCAACGCCATTGATGCCGCCGAAGGCGCGAAGAAGCTCATGGCGAAGCTCAAGGAGAGCTTTCCACAGGACCTCGATGTCGTCGTGGCCCTCGACACGACTCTGGCCGTCACCGAGGGGATGAAGGAGATCCAGAAGACGCTTGTGGAAGCCCTGATCCTCGTCATCATCGTGGTGTTCCTTTTCCTTCAGGGCTGGCGCGCCACCCTGATCCCGCTGCTGGCGGTGCCGGTGTCCCTGGTGGGCACCTTTGCCCTGTTCCCCCTTTTCGGCTTCTCCATCAACACCCTGTCGTTGTTCGGCCTGGTCCTAGCCATCGGCCTGGTGGTGGATGATGCCATCGTGGTGGTGGAGGCGGTCGAGCACCACATCGAACATGGGCTTTCGCCCAAGGAGGCGACCTTCAAAGCCATGGAGGAGGTCTCCGGCCCGGTCATCGCCATCGCCATCATCCTGGCCGCGGTCTTTGTGCCGACGGCCTTCATTCCCGGCATCACCGGGCGCCTCTATCAGCAGTTTGCCGTGACCATCGCGGTGTCCGTGGTCATCTCGGCCTTCAACGCCCTCACCCTAAGCCCCGCGCTGGCATCCCTGCTGCTTCGCCCCAAGAAGGAGTCGCGGGGTCCCCTGGCGATATTCTTCCGGTGGTTCAACAGGGTGTTCGACCGTGTTACGGGAGGCTATGTCAGCACCTGTGGGTTGCTCATCCGCAAGAGCGCCATATCGCTCCTGCTCCTTGTGGGCATCACAGTCTTCACTGGGTTTCTGGGCAAGTCCATCGCTACGAGCTTCCTGCCCGAGGAAGACCAGGGTTACATGTATGCCGGAGTGCAGCTTCCCGACGCGGCCTCTTTGCAGCGTACCGATGAGATCATGAAGCAGGCCGAGGAGATTCTGAAAACGACGCCTGGGGTGCAATACTACTCGTCCATTGTCGGCTACAGCATGCTGAGCCAGGTGCAGAACACCTACAGCGGCTTTTTCTTCATCACGCTGGAGGACTGGGCGGCGCGCAAGAAGCCCGAGGAGAAGTACGAGGCCATCATGGCCCACCTGAACCAGAAGTTTCGCGAGATCACCGGGGCCATCGGCTTTGCCTTCTCCCCTCCGGCCATTCCGGGCATCGGCGCCGCCGGCGGGGTGACTTTCATTCTCGAGGATCGGGTGGGCAAGGACATCGGGTTTCTTGCCGAAAACGCGCAGAAGTTCGTTGCCGCCGCCCGTGAGCGGCCCGAACTGGCAAGCGTCACCACCACGTTTCGCCCCGTGGTGCCCCAGGTGTCGGTGGACGTGGACCGGGACAAGGTGTTGAAGCAGGGGGTGCCCCTCAAAGACGTGTACCAGACGCTCCAGTGCTTCATGGGCGGGATCTTCGTGAACTACTTCAACCGGTTCGGCCGCCAGTGGCAGATTTACGTGCAGGCCGAAGGCGACTACCGCACCCGTGCCGACGACATGGGCCAATTCTTCGTGCGCAACAGAGACGGCAACATGGTGCCCCTGTCCGCCATTGCCGGGTTCCATCCAACGGCGGGCCCCGAATTCACCATGCGCTTCAACCTGTACCGCTCGGCCCAGATCAACGCCTCGGCCAAGCCCGGGTATAGCTCCGCCCAGGCTATGAAGGCCATGGAGGAGGTGTTCGCCAAGACCATGCCCCGCGAAATGGGCTTTGACTACCTGGGCATGAGCTACCAGGAGAAGAAAGCCCAGGAAGGCGTGTCACCAACTGTAATCTTCGGGTTCTCGCTGCTGTGCGTCTTCCTGATCCTTGCGGCCCAGTACGAGAGCTGGAGCCTGCCGTTCAGCGTGCTCCTGGGAACGCCAGTGGCCGTGGCCGGCGCCTTTTTGGGCCTGTGGGTCGGCAGGTTCGAAAACAACATCTATGCGCAAATCGGTCTGGTCATGCTCATCGGCCTGGCCGCCAAGAATGCCATTCTCATCGTGGAGTTCGCCAAGATGGGCTACGATGAGGGCAAGCCCCTCATGGAAGCGGCCCTCGAGGGGGCGCGTCTGCGTCTTCGGCCCATACTCATGACGTCCTTTGCATTCATCCTGGGCTGCGTGCCCCTGGCCAAGGCGAGCGGTGCCGGGGCCCTTTCCCGTCAGGTCATGGGGTTTGCCGTCATTGGCGGCATGATGGCGGCCAGCTTCATCGCCATCTTCCTCATCCCGGTGACCTTCTATGTGGTAGAGAAGTTGTCGCATCGAGGCGGAAAGCATGAATCACCTCAGATTGATGGACCGGCCTCCCATGGTCCGGTTGGAGGGCACTAGTGATGAAAAGGGCTGCACAGCAACTGATCCTCTTGGTTCTCGTGATCTCCTTCATCTCTGGCTGTGCCGTCGGTCCCAACTACAGGCGGCCCTCGGTCAACGCGCCCGGGAACTTCAGAAGCGCTGAAAGCCCGGCGCAGCAGGCTTCACTGGCGGACCTCCCATGGTGGAGGATCTTCGAGGACGAGAAGCTGCAGCGATTGATCTCGGAGGCCCTTGAGAACAACTATGACCTGCGGGTGGCGGCGACGCGCGTGGAACAGGCGCGACAGATCGCAGCGCAAGCTCGTGCCCAGTTCTTCCCGAGCATCAACTATGACGGAAGCATAGCCACCGGCAGAAACAGTTTTCTCACCAATCCCAGCCCCAACGGGGGCCACACCACTGATTCCGCTCTTCTGGATTTGAGCGTTTTTTGGGAAATCGATTTCTGGGGACGCATCCGACGCCTGAACGAAGCCGCCAGGGCCCAGTTCTTTGCGAGTGAAGAGGGACGCCGTGGCGTCATGGTGTCACTGGTGAGCGCCGTGGCTCAGGCCTACTTCGAGCTACTGGAACTGGACCTCGAGCTGGAGATCGCCAAGCGGAACGCCAAGTCGTTTGAGGACACCCTCAAGATTTTCACACAGCGACTGGAAGGCGGTGTCGCGTCCAAGCTCGAAACATCCAGTGCCGAGGGATTGCTCGGGACCGTCGCCGCCAATGTGCCCGAAGTGGAGCGGCAGATCGTCCTCAAGGAGAACCAGATCAACGTGCTCTTGGGGAGAAACCCCGCGCCCGTCGAACGCAGCAGCACACTCATTGAGCAGACGATTCGCCCCGAAATCCCCGCGGGGATCCCCTCGGCGTTGCTGGAGCGTCGCCCCGACATCCGCCAGGCGGAGCAGAACCTTCGGGCAGCCAATGCCCAGATCGGGGTCGCCTGCGCCAACTTCTTCCCCAGGATCGGCCTCACTACCCTCCTGGGGCGGGTCAGCCCTGAGCTCTCGGCCTTCACGGCCGGAACCGCCAACTTCTGGGCTGTGGCCGGCACCATGACCGGCCCCATTTTCCAGGGCGGGGCCCTAGTGGCCCAGTACCGGCAGGCAAAAGCCGCCTGGGAGGAAGCCAAGCTGGCCTATGAGCAGACGGCCCTCAACGCGTTCCAGGAGGTCTCCAACGCGCTCATCACGCGGGAGAAACTCGAGGGTGTGCGGACTCAGCAGTCCCGCGCCGTGCGAGCCTATGAAGAGGCCGTCCAGGTGTCCCTCAAACGCTACGTGGCGGGAAAGGCAAGCTACTACGAAGTGCTTCAGAACCAGCAGCAGCTCTTCCCGGCGGAAACTGTGCTCGCTCAGACCCAACTCAACCAGCTCCTGGTCATCGTGCAACTCTACAAGGCCCTGGGCGGTGGCTGGCAGGAATCCGAGGTCACTCTTACGGCTCCAAACCCGCTCTGCCCGTAGCAAACTTGCGAAAATATCGAATTATCATCGTTCGAGGCAGGCGCAGCCGTGCAATGCCGCGCAACTGGGATCTGCGCCTGGCCCTGTGGGTGTGACGCCTTCCACGTCAGCGCCGAAGAACCTCTCCGTACTCCTCTCGCTCTCTTCATGCAATCCCCTCGACTGGCGGGTCCATCAACAGTGGATGGGCTTCTGAGTTCTCACAGTCACTGAGTAGCCAAATGTCAGAAAACACATTGAAGGCATAAAGCGCCTGATACTGAGTTGCTATCGGGATGGCGTCGAAGCGTTCGTACCATAGCCCCTCGTGGGCGCAGCGAAGAGGACCGGCATAAGGACCTTGGCCACACCAGCTTGACTGCTTTCATATGAGTTCCTGAGCGGCGCCTTGGGTGATGTTGCGGGGAACGGTGATGTCTTCCAATGTCATCCGGAGGCATGTGTCAACCAGGTGCGCATGGGACCAAGGTCCAATTTCCTTTCAGTTTCAGGAGGTGTATGGAACCTCAAGGTGTGAGGAGGTTGCGAACCCTGAAGAAGAATGATGGGAGTCACCTGCGACAAACCAAACATGCAAGGTGATGGTCTCAATGAGAATTAGCCATGTCACTGCTTGCAGACAAATATACACGACTCTTACAGACACTGCAGCAAAGGGAGGTGTCCACATGCCAACTGGAACAAGAAAATTGTGCATCCTGCTCGTCTTGATTCTTTGGAACGTTGCCACATCAGGGGGGACGGTTACAGCGGTTCTGGCTGCTGAAGAGGGTTCCTTTACTGGCACATGGGTGGCCAATGGCTCCAAGGAAGTGCTCGCTATGGGAAGTGAGCGAGAAACAGCGATTTTCAGTCTCTCCGGTCACGTCCATCTCGACAAAGGCATCGGCAAAGAAAGTGATTACTGGGCCGAGTGCATCGGGCTCGCAGACTCGGAAATGGGCAGTGATATTCGTTGCGTATGGAAGAGCATGGGCGGGGATGAAATTTACCTGACCATGAAAGGGACACCCATGGAAAAGGGCAGCAGCGTCGTCGGAAGTATCACTGGCGGCACTGGCCAAGCCAAAGGTATAACCGGCACGCTTCGTTTCACCTGGTCCATGGCGTCTTTCAAGCAGGTGAACAAAGAAACCGGGATAGGTGGTTTCTCAAAGGATCTGAGCGGTACGTACAAGCTCCCCTAACACACCATCTTGCCGGTCACCCGTATTCATTAAGGAGAGAGGATATGTGGATTGTTGAGCTGCTGGTTGTTTTGTTGTTCATCTGGTTGGGAGCGAGGCTCGGCAGCATCGGGATAGGATATGCCGGCGGTTTCGGAGTGCTTGTTCTGGCTCTTGTCTTCGGCTTGAAACCTGGTGACATCCCGTTCGACGTCATCCTTATCATCATGGGGGTGATCGCGGCAATCGCCGCAATGCAGGAGGCAGGCGGCCTGGAGTATCTTGTGCAGGTTGCTGCAAGGGTGTTGAAAAGAAACCCCAAATACATCACCTTCCTGGCACCGGCAGTCACCTACCTGATGACCCTGTTTGCCGGCACCGGCCATACTGCCTTTCTAGCCCTGCCCGTTATCGCCGAGGTTGCCAAGAAGGAAGGAATACGTCCGTCAAGGCCCCTTGCCATTGGGACGGTTGCATCACAGATTGCCATCACCGCTTCTCCCATATCCGCAGCGGTGGTCTTCTTTGCGTCCGCGTTGGAACCATTGGGTGTCGATTATGTCAAACTCCTGCTCATCGCCATTCCCAGCACCTTCATCGCGTGCATGCTCGGTGCACTCGTGACCAACTTCATGGGTAAAGACCTGAAGGATGACCCCGTGTACCAGGAACGCCTTGCCAAAGGGCTTGTCAAGAAGCCCTCCGAGTCTTCCGAAGAGAAAGCTCTTCCCCCTGGAGCGAAGCTTTCGGTTCTCATTTTCGGAATAGCCATCATCTGTGTGGTCTTCTACGCCACGGCCATCAGCCCAACTGTGGGCCTGATCAAGAAACCCATTCTCGCCAGGGATCATGCCATCATCACCTTCATGCTTGCGGCTGCCTCTCTCATTGCTTTGCTGTGCAAGGTCAAGACCAACAACATCGTCAATGCATCCACATTCAAGTCCGGCATGAGCGCCTGCATTTGCGTTCTGGGTGTCGCCTGGCTCGGAACCACGTTCGTCTCGGCGCACATCAAGGAAATCAACGTTTTTGCGGGAAACCTGCTGGCCTCGAAGCCATGGATGCTTGCCGTCGTCCTCTTCTTCGCCGCCATGCTCCTTTATTCTCAGGCGGCCACCACCAAGGCCCTCATGCCCGTGGCCCTGGCACTTGGAGTGAGTCCGGGAGCAGCCATCGCAGCGTTTTCCTCCGTGAGCGCACTATTTGTCCTCCCGACCTATCCCACGCTGCTGGCAGCGGTCGAATTCGACGATACCGGTTCGACACGGATTGGCAAATACGTTTTTGATCACCCGTTCCTGATCCCTGGAACCCTGACCATCATCTTTGCCGTTATTCTAGGCTATGTCTTTGCGGGCATCATCCTTTGATGTCCCGACCTAAGACCCTATCCTCAACCGTGAGGGATGAAGATGAGAACGAAGGATTCTTGAAGATCATGGTGATCGGGCTTGCAATGACCTGCCTGTTTTCAAATCAGAATCCTGGTGCTCATGCGCAACGCACAACGAGAGCCGAACTTGTCACAAATTGAAGGAGGAAACCAATGGGATACAGGATCGAGAAGGATTTCCTTGGAGAGAAACAGATCCCGGATGACGCGTACTACGGGGTCCAGACCCTGAGGGGCATGGAAAACTTCCACATCACCAACATGCCGGTGTCCAGGGAGCCAAATTTTGTCAAGGCATTCGGCTACGTGAAGAAGGCCGCCGCCATGGCCAACCGCGATCTCGGAGTGCTCGATCCGAAGATCGCCGAGGCAATCATGGGCGCTTGCGACCGGCTGATCGCGGGCGAGATGCTCGACCAGTTCGTGACTGACTTCATCCAGGGCGGTGCCGGCACTTCGGTCAACATGAACGCCAACGAAGTGATTGCAAACCTCGCGCTCGAAAGCCTCGGCCATAAGAAGGGCGAGTACCAGTATGTCAATCCCAACGACCACGTGAATTTCGGGCAGTCCACGAACGACGTCTACCCGACGGCCTTCCACCTTGGTCTGATCCTGCGGTTGGAAAGTTACATGGGGGCCCTCCGCCGGCTTCGGGATGCATTTTTCGCCAAGGCCAAGGAGTTCAAGAATGTCCTGAAGATGGGACGCACTCACCTTCAGGACGCTGTGCCGATGTCGCTGGGCGATGAGTTCCACGGCTGGGGTACGACGATCAGCGAGGAGGTACAGCGGATTGCCGAGGTCCGGCAGATCCTGCAAGGCGTTAACCTCGGCGCGACCGCCATCGGCACGACGGTGACCGCCGCGCCCGGCTACCCCGAGCTCGCCGTGAAATACCTCTCCGAACTCACCGGCATCAAATTCACCCTCGCTGAAGACCTGATCGAGGCGACTTCCGACACGGGCGACTATGTGCTGCTCTCCGGCGTACTCAAGCACACCTCGGCCAAACTTACCAAGATATGCAATGACATCCGCCTGCTTGCCTCAGGCCCCCGCTGCGGCCTGGGGGAGATCAACCTCCCACAGATGCAGCCCGGTTCGTCGATCATGCCGGGCAAGGTCAACCCGGTCATCCCGGAAGTGGTGAACCAAACCGGGTTCCTGGTGATCGGCTTCGACCTCACGGTGACCTTGGCTGCCTCCGCCGGACAACTGCAGCTCAATGTGATGGAACCTGTGATCACTTTCGCCCTGTTCGCTTCGATCACGACGATGGAGCGTGCCGTCGAAAGTCTCCGTGTCAACTGCATCGAGGGCATCACCGCCAACGCTGACCGGACGCGTGACATGGTGCTCAATTCGCTCGGCATTGTGACCGTGCTGAAACCGTCACTGGGCTACAAGCAGTGTGCGGAGATCGCGCGTGAAGGCTATCTGACGGGGAAATCCCTCCACGACATCGTGGTGAAGGAGCGCAAACTGCTCACACAGGAAAAATGGGATGAGATCTTCTCGTTCGAGAACCTGATCAGCCCGAAATTCGAGCCCTAGAGACTCCCGCGTGAACAGCACACAGGGGAGAGAAATGGGCAGCTGAGGAGGGCGGGCGAGGAAGGATCCGCGGGGACGTCCTTGGCATCGATGGTTGAGGTGCTTTTTTGGGTTGGACGGACTGGTCTGAGTGATGGCAGTGAATCCATGAGAGTGGAGGTCTCTGTCAGTTGGTGATGTTCCCAATCCATGGAGGATTGTTTCGAGAGGGAGGAGACCCATGGCTTTGAGAGTGAACGTGTGGCGAACTTGGTGCCTGAGCTTGGCCGTTCTAATGGTTTTTGTGCTAATCCTGGGACTAGATTCGAGCTTCGCTCAGTCCTCTGCATACTGTGACGGGTATGCCCGGGATTACGCCAACCGAAACAGCTACTACGGCTCAGGCGGTGGCGCTTTGGGTGGGGCCGCGCGAGGGGCTGCCGGTGGGGCGCTCTTCGGAGCGATCGCCGGCAATGCCGGGACGGGAGCCGCAATTGGCGCAGGAGTCGGCGCCATCGCAGGTGGGGCCCGTCGCGCCAACAACTGGTCGTACTACTATGACCGGGCATACAACGATTGCATGCGGAGCAGGCGTCGGAAATGATCAAAAGGAGGAGAGAACAATGTGTCGTCGAATCGTTTTGGTTTTTGCGGTCATCGGAGTCATGGCTCTGTTCAACACGTCGCCTGTGTTCTGCCAGGAGAAGACCAAGGAATGGGTTCTCGTGGATCTGAACACTCTGGACTGCAGGGCCTTGTTGAAAACCACAGATCGCGAGAGAGACCTCATGGTCGCCTTTTATCATGGTGTGGTGACCGGCACGAAGAAGGAGATGACCGCCAACGTGCCGGTGTTGTCCGAAGTCACCGACAAGGTCATTGATCAGTGCATCGACAACCCGAAGGAAAACCTGCTGAAAGTTTTTCAGGAAAAGCGGCGATAACGACCAGAACCATCCAGGGGCAGGAGGATGAAGACTTCCTCTGGTCACCATCTTCACTGCCCCATGACCCGGACTGCTTCAGCCTTTCCGTAATTGCTTCCGAGTCTGCCCACCTCCAGGCAACCCCAATCCTGTCCACTCCCGTGTTTAATTCCAAAAACCCAATGGAGTCCTGAACCTTCCAGGACCGAAAGTCTATTGGGATTTTTTTCTCAAACATGAATACTAACGTGTTTCGCGCCGGTCCCTGAAGCGTGTATAAGGGGTTTTGAATCGGGGCAGGAATGTGGTCCTTGCCACGAGTCAGTGCCCAAATCCTTGCCCGACAAGTTGGATGACTTTGTCTGCCTGAACAGCAAATTGGGAATCATATGAAAAACTGCTTCGGTCGTTGTGGGGGAGATCAGGAGGATGGATGTGCGATACAGGGTATTCAGGAGACAGGTGCCTTGGAAGTGCCTGAGTCGTTTCCAGGGAGGCGTTCTTTCAATCCTTCTGGCATCGTCCATGGCGCTTGCGGTCAGCGGGTGTGAAAGGCGTGAGTCCACCAAGGCCCAAAAGGACACACACCCTCCGGAAGTCACGGTGATCACTGCTGAACCCAAAACCGTGCCTGTCACCTTCGAATACGTCGCCCAGGTGCAGAGCTCCCGGCAGGTGAACATCCACGCGAGGGTGACTGGGTTCCTTGAGAAGAGAGTGTACACCGAGGGTGCCATCGTCAAAGAGGGAGACATCCTCTTTCTCATGGACCAGAAGCCGTTCAAAGTGCAGCTCGACCAGGCCAAGGCTGCACTGGCCAAACAGGAGGCGGCCCTCGAGGTGGCGCGGCTCAACCTGGCCAGGGTAAAACCCCTTGCCGCTGCCAACGCGCTGTCCCAGAAGGACCTGGACGACGCCACGGGCCAGTTCCAGTCTGCTTCTGCCGCTGTGGAAGAGGCAAAGGCCTCCGTCGAGGAGGCGAAGCTGAACCTTTCCTACACGGTCATCACATCGCCCGTGACCGGCATCACGGGTTCGGCGCAGCAGGCGGACGGGACCTATCTCAGCGCCTCCAACAGCCTGCTCACCACCGTTGCCGTGCTGTCTCCCACGTACGTCAACTTCAGCATTTCCGAGAATGAAAGGCTGAGCTTTCGGAACCAGATTGCGAAAGGCCTCCTGGTAGAACCGGAAGGAAAGAAATACATGGTTGAGGTGATCCTCGCGGACGGAACGCTGTATCCGAGCCCGGGGCAGGTCACCTTTGCTGATCCATCCTTCAACCCTCAGACGGGAACGTTTCTGCTTCGGGCCACCGTCGAGAACCCTGATGGTTTTCTTCGTCCGAACCAGTACGTCCGCCTTCGCATCAAAGGGGTTGTACGACCCAACGCGATCCTCGTGCCGCAGCGCGCGGTCCAGCAGGGACCCAAGGGACACTTCATCTGGCTCGTGGACAAGGAAAGCACGGCCGAGTACCGGCCGGTCGTGGTCGGCGAGTGGCACGGCAACGAGTGGTTCATTTATGAGGGCTTGCACGCAGGCGACCAGGTGGTGGTCGACGGTGGCCTGACACTTCGTCCCGACATGAAAGTGAAGGCCGTTCCATTGAGTGGAAAGAGCGACAGGACGGGGGTTGCGGCCTCTAAATCGGATTCGGCCAAGAACGGCAGCAAATAGGCACAGGAGGCATCGACCCATGTTCTCCAAGTTCTTCATAGAACGGCCGATCTTTGCCACGGTCGTCTCACTCATCATCGTGATTGCCGGTCTGGTGGCGATGAGGTCCCTGCCCGTGGCCCAGTATCCCAACATCACTCCCGTGCAGATTCAGGTCACGACCACGTATCCCGGCGCCGACTCGAAGACCGTGGGCGATTCAGTGGCGGCGCCCATAGAGGCTCAGATCAATGGTGTCGACAACATGCTCTACATGGCTTCGACGAGCTCCAACACCGGTCAGATGACCATTACTGTCTACTTCACCCTGAACACTGATCCGGACATCGCTCAGGTACAGGTGCAAAACCGGGTGAACCTCGCCACGCCGCAGCTCCCCGATGCGGTGGTGCAGTATGGGGTTTCGGTACAGAAGAAGTCTTCTAGCATGTTGATGATCATCGCCATAAGCAGCAAGGATGGTCGATACAGCCCGGAATACCTCACCAATTATGCCAACGTCTATATTTTGGACGCCATCAAGCGGGTGAACGGTGCCGGTCAGGCGACGATCTTCGGCGTGCCGGACCAGGCCATGCGCGTCTGGATGAACCCTGACCGGATGGCCTCCCTCGGGATCACCACGACGGACATCCAGAACGCAGTGGCCAAGCAGAATGCCCTGTTCGGGGCAGGGCAGGTGGGACAGCAGCCCAACGACGACCAGGTGCAACTGACCTTTCCCGTGGTGACCCAGGCGCCTTTCGTGACACCCGCTCAGTACGAGGACATCATCCTCCGTGCGAGCCAGGACGGCAGTGCCATCGTCCGACTCAAGGACGTGGCCCGGGCGGAAGTCGGGCGCAGACAGTACATCGATGACACCAGGCTGAATGGAGCGCCTGCGACATTCATCGCCGTTTACCAGCAGCCGGGTGCCAATGGGCTGGATGTTTCCGCGGCGGTCCGCAAGACCATGGAGGACTTGAAGCCGAGCCTGCCAGACGGCATCGAGTATCTCATCGCTCTCGACACCACGGACTTTGTGCGGCTCTCCATCGAAGAGGTCGTCCACACCCTGTTCGAAGCGGTACTCCTGGTGATCCTGGTGGTTTACCTGTTCCTTCAGAGCTTTCGGGCCACCATCATCTGTACGGTGGCGATCTTCGTTTCCCTCATCGGCACTTTTCCCGGCATGCTCGCATTGGGATTCTCCATCAACCTCCTGACACTCTTCGGCATCGTGCTCGCCATCGGCATGGTGGTGGACGATGCCATCGTTGTGGTGGAGAACGTGGAACGAAACATGGTGAAACGTCATCTACCCGCGAGGGAAGCCACCATCAAGGCCATGGAGGAAATCGGCACCTCCCTCATCGCCGTGGTGCTGGTGATGGCGTCGGTCTTCATCCCCGCTGCATTCCTCCCGGGCACCACGGGTCAGCTCTACAAACAGTTCGCCATCACCATCGTCATATCCGTGGCCCTTTCCGGGTTCGTGGCGCTCACCCTGACACCGGCCATGTGCGGGATCATGCTGAAACACAGCGCGCCATCCCAGCGCGGCCCCTTCGCCTGGTTCAACCGCCAGTTCGACCGGTTCACCCTGGCCTTCGGGGATGCGGTGGTGCTCATGATCAAGCGCATGAGTGTGGCCTTCATCCTGCTCGCAGTCCTGATGTATGCCCTCATCCACCTTTTCCGGACAACCCCCACAAGCTTTGTGCCCAACGAGGACCAGGGGTACCTGATGGCCCTCGTCATGATGCCGGACGCCACCAGCCTCCGACGCACAGCCCAGACCGCCGAGATCTTGGACAGGATTTTCGCGAAGAACCCGGCGGTGGATCATCGGACGACCGTCAACGGTTTCAGCCTCATCGACGGCCAGTACAAGTCCAACGCATCCACCCTCTTCGTGACGCTCAAGGATTTCAAGGAACGCTATTCGACCAATGATCGGGCTCGCAGGGAGAATGCCCGAGTAGTGCTGACATCGGTAGCCGCAGAGGCGCGAGCCATCGATGCGGGTGTGGTCATTCCCATCGCCCCTCCGGCGATTCCCGGCATAGGGACGACGGGCGGCTTCGAGTTCTGGATCCAGGACAAGGGCTCCGGAGAACCGGCTCGACTCTACGAAGTGACACAGCAGTTTCTTGCCAGGGCCCGTGCGCGACCAGAACTCTCCGGGCTGAACAGCACCTTCCGCGCCGCCTCTCAGCAGCTACGCGCCGATGTGGACCGCTCCAGGTCGATGCTTCTTGGGCTCCCCGTGCAGGATGTGTACAGCGCCCTGCAGGCCCAGTTCGGTTCCATCACCGTGAGCCAATTCAACCAATACAGCCGCGTCTGGAATGTGGTGCTCCAGTCCGATGCGCCCTTCCGAAAGGACCCGGCCGACATTACCCGTCTGTACACGCGCTCCAACACAGGTCAGATGATCCCGCTCTCGGCCGTGGTCCGAACCGAGTATGTCACAGGGCCGGACCTGGTCCCGCACTTCAACGGGTTTCCGGCAGCCCAGGTGACCGGCTCCGCCGCGGCGGGCTACAGCTCTGGAGATGCCATCAGGGTGATGGAGGATGTGGCGAGCCAGGTCCTCCCCGAGGGTTACGGGTTCGCCTGGTCGGGGATGGCCTACGAGGAGAAGAAATCCGGAGGGACGTCGGCGGCCGCCTTCGGGTTCGGGCTCATCATCGTGTTTCTGGTGCTGGCTGCCCAGTTCGAGTCCTGGACCCTCCCGGGCTCAGTCATGACCGCCGTGCCGTTCGGAATTCTCGGCGCACTGGCGTTCAACTGGATGAGAGGGCTCGAGAACGA